>NZ_RRYV01000001.1 GCF_014861395.1 Psychrobacter sp. FME13
GTAATGAATTAACTTTGAGTTTTTCTGCTGTCTTAAATGATAATTTTTATAGTTAGTGTTCTACCGAAAAGATAGGCAACCAACTTTATTTTTTAACATTCTGAATCAGCAAAAATCCACACAAGTTGTTCTTTAGTTATGCTTTTAAATAATGCCTGACACTGTCGTCCAGTGCTAGTATTTTCAATCTAACTAGTCTTAGCCAATATGGCTTATCCTATTTAGCGAGCTGACTATCATATCATGATTTAATAGTCTGTCAACTTCTTTTTTAATCTCGTTTCATTGAGTTAACTGGGTTCTATTTAGGTAATTAATACCCCGCTTAACGCCAGTTCTCCCTAATGAGGTGCGTATTATAGACGCTTTATACTGTAAGTCAAGAAGTTATTTTATTTAGTTTGAAGTGTTCGTTTCACCACTTCTTTTAAATAGCCTTCCCTTTCGACTGGGTGGCTTTATACGGAGTTTGAGATATAAAACAAGGGGGAATACTAAATAACCTTAATCTATTTATTGAAGGTAGCAACAAACTCATAAAAAAAGAGCCTACCTAACGGTAAGCCCTTTGATATACGATAATTTGATATACGACAATATACGATTTTTCAATATAGGTGTTATAGAAAGCAGTATTAGCCTTTTACTTTCGTTTTAACCGTCGTTACGATTCCTGACAAGGCGTAGATAATACCAATGGCTAGTATACCGACAGGAATATCATATAACACGATACTCATGATCAGCACACCAATGATCAGCACTACGAAAGGTACTTTCTTTTTGTCAAACTCTTTAAAGCTATAATATTTGACGTTACTCACCATTAGTAAACCACAAATCACTACCCAGCTCGCGAATAATAGCATGACCGCTGTATCGTACTGACCAATCCATTCATTATGATCGACAGCAACCATGACAGCAGAAGTAACTAAGATAGCAGCAAGTGGACTGGCCAAACCAACAAAGTACTTTTTATCAACTTCGCCAATCTGTACATTAAACCGTGCAAGACGAAAAGCACCGCAAGCCGTGAATACAAAAGCACAGCCGATACCGATACGCCCTAATGGCTCTAAAGCAAAGCTATAAATCAAAATGGCTGGTGCCACGCCGAACGCTAACATATCTGCTAAAGAATCATACTGCTCACCAAAAGGGCTTTGGGCGTTAAGCATACGCGCGACACGACCATCAGCACCGTCCAGAATAGCAGATAAGAAGATAGCTAAAGATGCTTTATAAAACTCACCTTGGGTACTGGCCAAAATTGAATAAAATCCTGACAGTAGTGATAAGGTTGTAATCAAATTAGGTGCTAAATAGACACCACGACTCACTATACGCTGACCTTCAGCAACTTCTGCCTCAATCACCTCAAACGTCAAACCATCATAACTGTCATTATTCGCTAGGCGGATATTGAGATCTTGTTCATCAATAAAAGGCGGCTGAGCTGCTGCACGATCTTGTGATACCTCTTCATTTGGCGTCGAGTTATTTGATTGTTCTTTGGGTGATTGCAGGTTAGTCATTTGAATATCCTTATTCGCCTACTAACCAGCGCACATTGGTCGCACTATCAGGTGTTAATTCTGGCGCATCCGCTACTTTGAGTGCAGGTTGTAAGAAACGCTGTATCTCACGTGCATGGTTATCAAACTGCCAAGGCGGGTTGATTACCAATAGACCCGTACCGTTGAGACCAACGGCAACGTCATTCGGATAAACATTCAATTCGCAAACCAACTGACGGCGCATCTCAGTACGTTTCAGCTTTTTGTAAAACAACTCAACGGCTTCAATGTTTTTGATAGGGAACCAAAGCGCATAAGTGCCTTGTGGCCATTTATTATAAGCAGCAACCAACAAGTCAATGAGGCGGGTAAAGTCTTTATGCTCTTGCTCATACGGTGGATCCAGAAAAATCAGACCGCGTTTTTCTTTTGGTGGAATAACTGCAGTAATACCTTCAAAGGCGTCACGATGATGAATACCAATTGGCAGTTTATACAGCTGATAATTCAGCGCATCATATTCGCTAGCTTTGGCCTCAAAGGCTTCGCCACGAACGCCTGCATCTGGATTTTGTTCAACATGATGAGCAATCCACCAAGGAGATCCCGGATAAACTTTATTGTCATAAGTAAATCGAGCTTGCTTGATACCTTCCATATACTGCTTGACGGCAGCAGGCGCTTTTTCGGTATCCGCATTTAGTAAAGCTTGAATACCACCTTTGGCTTCACCTGTCTTACGCGACTCCTCACTGCTTAGTGAATACAGTCCACGACCGCCATAAGCGTCAAGCACATAAAAAGGTTTGTTTTTTTGCCCTAATTGATTAAGTAATTGCACCAATAAAATGTGTTTGACCACATCAGCAAAGTTACCAGCGTGGTAGGCGTGTTTATAGTTCATAATCTCAAAAGTTTAAATAAGAAAAATTGCATCTATGGTAGCATAGGCAGAATAAAATATAATGTGGTTTTGGTAAGTACTTTCAATAAAAAGTATTGATTGCTGGTTGATTAATCGCTAATCGACAATAATGAGACGACATGACTAAAATTATTAGTAACCTTAATGTGACAGGGTTGATGGTCAAGCATCCAATAGGTGCTGACAATCCACCTTTGCTTGCGCCCTGTGTTCATGAGACAAAAGATAAATCATCCACTCAGCACACCTTGCAAATATCTGACTTTGCTGTTCGTTGGGAGGATAAACTGACGGATGAACAGCTCGATAAGTTTGTTAATGATGGTTGGCTCATCATTGATGATGTGTTTAGTCGTACTGCGTTATTAGCCTTGCAAGCAGAAAGTGGGTTTATTGAGTATCGTGATGCTGAGCTGACCGCGGGTGTGCGTCTCAGCGATATTCGCGGTGATAGAATCCGCTGGATTACCGAAAACTTCTTTGCAGGCTATTACTATCTACAAAGCATCAACGCTTTGGCCTCGCTATTCAATCGTAGCTTGTTCGCTGGTATTCGTCATAGTGAAGCGCATTATGCCTGCTATCCGGCAGGATTTGGCTATCAATGGCACAGTGACAACCCTACTGGACGTGACGAGCGCGTTATTTCAGCCGTGTTTTATCTCAACGATCAATGGTCATCTGATAATGGTGGCGCATTAGAAGTCGTCGACAAACATGGCGTTCATCACAATGTTTTGCCAGTTGCTAACCGACTGGTAATATTTGATAGCGACTTGCAGCATCAAGTACAAATCGCCCATAGGCAACGCTATTCTATTGCAACTTGGATGCGCCGCGATAGCTTAGTGCCCTTTGTTGAAGAACATCCGTAGATTATTATCTAGCTTGTGTATAAGCAATATATTCTAGGATTTGTTGAACTTTCAAATGTGGTGGTGCTATTTTAGCGACCAGCAGTCCTAATATTTGAATATTTAACAGACCCTACTCGTCTATCGAATTGTCTATCGAAAAAAGTATTAAAAATTAACTTGATAACCAAAAGGTTCGTTTATGTCTGACATTAATCACCAAACATCTCCTTCTCAACAAACAACGCATCAACAAGAAACATTAGATTTGAGCATCGAACTGCTTGAACGTCCTTCAGTGACGCCAGATGATGATGGTTGCCAAGATATCTTGTCAGAAAGATTAAAACAAGCAGGTTTTGACTGTGAGTTTATGTACTATGGCGATAGACAAGCAAAAGGTGAGCACGCTGAAGTCAAGAACTTGTGGGCACGCCGTGGCAGCACCGATCCTGTCATTTGTTTTGCGGGTCATACTGATGTCGTGCCAACTGGCGATGAAAGTAATTGGACATATCCGCCATTTACACCAACCATCGCTGACGGCTACTTATGGGCGCGCGGTGCCGCTGATATGAAAACAGGTATTGCCGCTTTTACTATCGCATCTGAACGTTTTGTGGCCAATCACCCTGAGCACAAAGGATCAATCGCCTTTTTAATCACTTCTGATGAAGAAGGTCCTTCTATCAATGGTACGGTCAAAGTAATCGAAACCTTAGAAGCGCGCCAAGAAAAAATCACCTATTGCTTGGTTGGTGAACCATCGAGTACCGATACGCTGGGCGATATTATCAAAAACGGTCGCCGTGGCTCATTGGGTGCTGAGCTTACCGTTACGGGTAAACAAGGTCATGTGGCCTACCCGCATCTGGCTTGCAATCCAATTCATGCAGCGATGTCAGCACTGGCTGAACTGACCTCTACTGCATGGGACAGTGGTAACGATTACTTCCCTGCGACGTCGCTGCAAATCTCTAATATCAATGGCGGCACTGGCGCAACCAACGTGATTCCTGAAGCCTTAAACGTTGTCTTTAATTTTCGTTTTTCGACAGAAACCACTGAAGATGAGCTAAAGGCAAAAACGCATGCTATTTTTGATAAGCACTTTGCCAATAGCAAAGCGAGCTACGATATTCATTGGAAATTATCTGGTCAGCCATTTTTGACTCCTGAAGGTAAGCTGGTTTCTGCCTGTCAAAAGGCGATTAAACAAGTAACCGATACTGATACGACGCTATCAACTTCTGGTGGCACATCAGATGGCCGCTTTATCGCACCAACAGGTGCACAAGTCGTTGAACTGGGTGTGCGTAATGCGACGATTCATCAGGTCGATGAAAAAATAGAAGTGGATGATTTGGGCAAACTGGCGCAGATTTATGAAGGTATTTTAGAAAATTTATTGCTAGATTAACAGCTCCTTATTATCATTGAAAAAGCGCCAAATCTGAATTAGATTTGGCGCTTTTTTATTACTTTAACCAACTCAATAAATACCAGATTTACTCAATACCAATATAGACATCGACTTGACCGTATTCTAGATTACCATCGATATAATGTTCAAAATCCACCTTAAAAGTGCGGGTATGCTCACAATCTGGTGCATTGAAATACTCCCAAGCACTTTCCCATGCATTCATCACAGTATTTGGCATGTGCCCTTCTTGAGAAAATACCAAGTACTTGCCTGCAGGAATCTCAACTGTTACTAGCTTACTAGCATTGGCCACACTGTCGCTGCCTGACTGAGCGTCTTGCTCGCTAGCGGTTTTCCAACTGGCCACAACGTCAAACGCTCCTGCTAGATCATCGCTTTCGTAGTTGTGATAGACACCATAAATATCTTCACCTTCAGGGAGCTGACCGACATGGTTTTGATAAAACTTTTGCCATAACCGACCTAACTTAGCCGTTTCATGGCTTATTTCAGCATTATTAGTGGTACGAACGCTGATACCGCTACAAGCTATTGCTTCTGGTAGCTCTTTAATTTGTGATGTCATGATGCGGCCTTTTCTATCTGTTTATTTAGTCTTCTATTTCTATTAATGCTAATACTGGTACTGAAAAGCCTAACGATCAATCTGCTTCATCAATCCAGTTCATTTGAATGGCTTCTAGGATGCCTTCATTTGATTTTTGCGGATCATCATCGAAGCCTTCTAGTTCAGTAACCCAGCGATGCAAGTCCGTAAAACGAATGTATTGCGGATCTGTTTCTGGGAATTTTTCATAAAGCTCAATAGCGATATCTAAGCTATCTGTCCATTTTAATTTTTGCGGGATCATAGTGGCTCCTCATTTTTAACCATTTTAATAAGATAGTCTTGATAAGATAGTTTTAACAATTTGATGGATACTATTTTATCAAAATTCAGCAAATGATTATAGCCAAGTTATTTATATGTCAGCTTATGATATCTACACTGGTTTGGCAGACTTTAAAGCAGATTGGTGTGTGTTCCATGTGGTAATCGTATCAGTCATATGCTCCCCTACCATATCCAATATTTCTGGCGTACATTTGCCTTTTTTGTCTGCAAAAATAAACTTGGTCATACCAATACTCATCAGCTGGTTTTTTACAAAGAAACGATGCTCAAAATATACGTACTTCTGATCCCATCCTGCGACTGTACTACTAAGTGTCACTTTATCCAAAAACTTGATTGGTTTTAGATAGACCATCTCCTGCATAGACATGATCCAATTCAATTTTTTAATGCCTTTTTGGTGACAGCGCGCCATGACCCAGCGTGTGATGTTTAGCTCAATGAATGATAAATAACGATAATTAGGCAGGTGATCACGAAACCCCATATCATGCGGTAATACTCGATAGTGACGGACAGTCGGTTCGATCAAGGTTTCTATACTAATGCCCTCACCCGTTGACTGCTGCTTGAGTTGTTGCTTTAGTAAACTGACCATAATAAAAAAACGTATTAACATATTCATAAGCAGCTCTCTTACCTTTTATTTTTTATACATAATGATAAAATATGAATGCTTCATACTTTAACGCAAAAAAGCCACCTGAGTGACTTTCTTTATTTAAAAACTTATCTGTAAATAATAATAGCTAAAAACATAGCTTAGAGATTAATGACCGCCGCCATTGATAGTACGTACCATCTCTTCGACCATTTTCTTGGCATCACCAAATATCATCATGGTTTTGTCCATGTAGAACAAGCTGTTATCAAGACCTGCATAACCAGTACTCATTGAGCGCTTGATGACCATGACCGTCTGGGCTTTACTGACTTCTAGAATCGGCATACCAAAGATTGGTGAGGTAGGATCATCTTTCGCAGATGGATTCACAACATCATTTGCACCAATAACCAAGACCACGTCTGTACTCGCGAAATCTGAGTTAATCTCGTCCATTTCTAAAATATCATCGTAAGGTACATCCGCTTCAGCCAACAGGACGTTCATGTGCCCTGGCATACGACCCGCAACTGGGTGAATGGCAAAACGAACATTAACACCTTCTTCTTTTAATAACTCATACAACTCTTTTACTGCATTCTGTGCGCGGCCTTGCGCCATTCCATAACCTGGTACGATAACCACGTTACTGGCATTAGACATGAGAAACCCTGCATCTTCTGCTGATCCTGCTTTGTAGTTCTTTGGCGCACCATCATCTCCGCCTGCAGCCACGGCTGACGTACCCATACCACCAAACAAGACATTGAGTAGCGAGCGGTTCATGGCTTTACACATGATATAAGACAAAATCGCACCTGATGAACCGACTAGCGAACCTGCGATAATCAGCATCGAGTTACCAAGGGTGAAACCAATACCTGCTGCTGCCCAACCTGAGAACGAGTTCAATAGTGATACCACTACTGGCATATCACCGCCACCGATTGGCGCAATCCACATCCAACCAAAGATAACCGCAATCACTGCCATCGCATAAAATGCTGGTAATGAATCAGTGACGAAATACACGCCGCCAAAACCAATCATCGCAATGAATAATAGCGCTTGGACAGGTTTTACCCAGCCGCCGACCAGTGTTTTCGCCCAGCTTTTTGCTGCCAATTTACCAAAGGCAAAGACTGAAGCTGAAAAAGTAATCGCACCGATGAAGCAACCAATAAATAGCTCAACACGGGCAACGGCACCATGCTGCTGCTCAGTGTGCAACACTGTCGCAAGTGCAATCGCAACCGCTGCCAAACCGACAAACGAATGCATCAAGGCAACCGTTTCTGGCATTTGAGTCATTGCGACTGTTTTCGCTTTCCACATGCCAACGACAGCACCCAAAATCATCGCTCCGATAATCAACCAAAGCACAGGGCCTTCTGCTAAAAAAAATGTGGTCACGACAGCAATCGCCATCGCTGCCATACCAAAACGATTACCACGGATAGCCGTCTTTGGACTAGATAAACCACGTAGAGTTAAAACAAAAAGGATAGCGCCGACCAGATAAAACCAATCCGCATTTGCCGCAATCATTGCTGAAAAATCATTCATGCGTCGCCTCCAGTTTCAGTCGTATTCGCTTCAAGAACGGGTGCTTTTTTTGGTTTCGGTTTAAACATGGCAAGCATACGCTCAGTCACGGCAAAACCACCGAAAATATTGATACTGGCAAGAAATACTGCAAAGGCACCCAGCAGACTGGTCGGTGTGAACATCGAGCCCTCAATCGTGACCGTTTGTAGCATCGCACCGACGATAACGATACTTGACAAAGCATTGGTTACTGCCATCAATGGCGTGTGCAATGCAGGCGTAACGCCCCAAACCACGTAGTATCCAACAAAAATAGCGAGCACAAATACAGTGAAAATCGCTACAAATGGTGTGCTACTCATGGCAGCACCAGCTGGCGCTGCCGCTAAAATAGTGGCAATCATTTAATCCTCCTAAAATTTATTCATATCTGGCAAATGTGTGGTGACAAAATGTATGGCAATAAGCTATAAAAACTTAGCTCGTCAAGCCTTAGCGTTTAGCGAGGCGTACTTGACTGTCATGTGTCACTGCCAGAGCTCCTTGAATCTCGTCTTCCATGTTTAGCGTAAGCGTCAATGCGCTTGCTGAATCACTACCGTTATCGTCTGTAGTGTCAGGTGTGATTAGCGTGGTGATAAAATTGACCAGGTTATTGGCATACAAATCTGAAGACTGTGCGGCGAGCATCGAGGGAATATTAGCCGCACCAACGATACGTACGCCGTTATCTGTAGTGATGGTTTCGTTGGGTACGCTGCCTTCGACGTTACCACCAGTACCAGCCGCCATATCGATCAGTACTGAACCGGCCTTCATTTTGGCAAGGGTTGCGCCGTGTACCAGGCGAGGGGCGTTACGACCAGGAATCTGCGCGGTGGTAATGACGATGTCAGCATTGCTGAGTGCTTTGTCTACGACAGCGGATTGTTCTTTGATGTATTGTTCAGATGGCGTCCACGCATAGCCACCGGTAGACTTGGCTGTCTCAGCCTCTTCTGCGCTCATCGGTACATCAAGCCATTTACCACCAAGTGACTCCACTTGTTCGCGTGCAGTCGGACGTAGATCACTGGCTTCTACCACTGCACCCAAACGCTTTGCCGTCGCAATCGCCTGCAAACCGGCAACACCAACGCCCAAGATAACGACCTTGGCTGGTTTGACTGTACCTGCTGAGGTCATAAACATCGGGAATGGACGTGAATACTCATTGGCGGCCAGCAACACGGCTTTATAACCAGCAAGGTTGGCCTGAGATGACAGTACATCCATATTCTGTGCGCGTGACAGAGTACGAGGCAATAATTCCATCGCAAATACAGTCGCGCCTTTGGCGGCATAAGTGTCAAGCTGAGTGTTGCGATATGGATCGAGCATGCCAATGACGATCTGACCAGACGACAAGCTTTGGGTGGCTTCAGCTGGTAAGTCATTGACGGTGGTAATAATCTTAGACTGGGTAATCACCTCGGTGCGACTACTGGCAATGTCGGCACCCGCAGCCTGATACAACGCATCAGCATAATATGCTGCCTGACCTGCACCTGACTGAATGACGACTTCAAATCCGAGTTTACGCAATTTTTTGACTGCGTCTGGGGTTATGGCTACACGTCTCTCGCTCGTGATATCTGCACTGATTACACCGATTTTCATACCGTCTCCTTACTTATGTCAAATGACTATATTTACGTCCCACAACTACCGTTGATATTAATACCCTCAGCACCTAAAACAGCACAGTGGACATAAACCTCTAGTCGTGATTAATCCATTAGAGCGACCAAAGAACTATCAATTTAATAAATGATATATAGTTTTTCATCATGCCTTTTTATTATAGAGATATCGTTCGTCAAGTTTCATCGTCTAATGATGACGCACAAGTAAAAGAAAAATTCAGTGATTTGTGTCATCTCTCAATCTTTATTGTTATATTGAGAATTTTTATTTTTCAGAAATACACAATATTTTGTACCATCTAGCCTATCGATATTCTTCGTAACCCTTTAAATTTATACATATTCTAAGCCTAATATAAAAAACCTAAAACAGTGATGAGTCAGTCAATTTCCTCCTCTAACTACCGTATAATAGAAACAATAAACATTTTGATACCTCCATTGTTAATTTGGATTATTGACTCACTATAATAAGGAGTAACCATGTACTTTGTACTTTCACCTGCCAAATCTTTGAACGAAACAGATGCCATACCAATCAATATGGGCAACTACTATAGTCAGCCTGAGCTGATTGAACACTCGCAAGCATTGATGAAAATACTAAAATCAAAAGAGCCAATTGATTTGCAAGAATTGATGGGAATCTCTGATGATTTAGCACAGCTCAATGCTGAGCGTAATCATCAGTGGAACTGGAGTAAGGATCAGCCATTCACCGTTGACGCAACTGCTAATGTAGCCAAACCTGCAGGTTACCTATTCGATGGTGACGTCTATACTGGACTCGATATGTATCACATGGACAAAGACACAGCTATCTATGTGAATGAACATTTGGGGATTTTGTCAGGGCTGTATGGTGTGATCAAACCGCTGGATCTGATTCAGCCGTATCGCCTAGAGATGGGTACCAAGCTAGCAAATGAGCGCGGTGCTAATTTATATGAGTTCTGGGGCGAGGAAGTGACTGGCGTTATCAATACACGAATGAATGATAACGATGATAAAGTACTGGTGAATCTGGCCTCAAACGAGTACTTTAAAGCGGTAAAGAAAAAAGCATTGGATGCTGAAATTATCACCCCACGATTTGAAGACAAAAAAAACGGCCAATATAAAGTGATTAGCTTTTATGCCAAAAAAGCACGTGGTCTAATGGTCAAGTATGCCGCTGATAATAAATTGACTCGTGCTGAGCAATTAAAGCAGTTTAATTTGTCGGGATATTATTATTGTGAAGACGCTTCTGATGACAAGACGTGGACGTTTAGACGAGATGCGGTGAATCAGTAGATTAGTATAAAACTTTTCAGACCTCCATGAAAAACCCCAGCGCGCTCATCTCACTAGGGTTTTTCTATATGGGTTCGAACTAGAGGTTTATTTATATAGATAATTTGGGCTTATGAAATAAGCTCTTTATTTAGCTATTTTTTTGAGCAAGTAAATATTACGCCCTCAGTATCATCTTTTAAGGTCATATTTGATTGTGACAAAGATATAATTGAGGAAGATGCACTTATATTTTTTGGGAACATATCAGTCATATTGAATAACTGATCCATGTATGGATGACTTATATTAGTCAACTTAATATCTTCTAATATTTCAACTAATTTTTTATTATCTATCTCCCACGTGCCTGTACCGAAATAATCGTATTCAAGCGTAATGTTTTCTTTAGGATAGTCGATAATCATCGTACCAAATGTATTACTTCGTTTATTAGTGAAATAAGAAGTACCTCCTTCCATAGTAACAGTTGCATCTTCAACTTCCATTTTGACAGAATCGCAATTCCAAGTACCTACTAACTTAGAGCTATACATCTGATCAATACTTGAAAGGTCGTTTACCTTATTACTTTTAGCCATACTGGAACTATATGGAACAAACAGGGTACTAAGTGAAACAAAAGCTGTGAATAATAATTTCTTCATTAGTTTTCCAAAAAATTGAATAAGAATACTACTTTATGTATAGTTTTTACTAATACTTTGTTTCTATATTATGACTGTTAATTTTAGGATTTTCAAACTAATAATAAACATTTATCTCTTAATCTTAACCCCCGATAAGCTAAGCCTATCGGGGGTTTGTTTTGCGATGCCCACTATAATATTGTATTAAACACAAAAAAGCCCTGCTATCTTTCGATAGCAGAGCTTTTGGTAGTTCAAACACTTCCAAAGAATATTTACAACTTTAGTTAAAAGCGTCTTATGGGTTGACTAAAGAAGTACGACTAGGCAACCAAGTGAAGACTGTACTAATAGTACATCGAGCGAGGTTAACAACGTCGTACAAATTTAGTCGAGGCATAAGTTACATCATGCCGCCCATTCCACCCATACCGCCCATTCCACCAGCAGCACCGCCGCCCATAGCAGCCATGCCATCATCACTTTGTGGCAGATCAGTGATCATCACTTCGGTGGTTAGCATTAGACCTGCAACAGATGCAGCGTTTTCTAGTGCTGAACGTGATACTTTAGCAGGATCTAGGATACCCATTTCGAGCATATCAGCGTACTCACCAGTAGCAGCATTATAACCATAGTTGCCGCTGCCGTTTTTCACTTCGTTGACTACCACTGACGCTTCTTCGCCTGAGTTAGTCACGATTTGACGTAATGGTGCTTCCATCGCGCGACGTAAAATGTTGATACCTGCGTTTTGGTCGTCGTTGTCGCCTATCAACTCAGACAAAGCAGTCATGGCACGAACCAGAGCAACACCGCCGCCAGGTACAACGCCTTCTTCTACCGCTGCACGAGTTGCATGTAGCGCATCATCAACACGGTCTTTCTTCTCTTTCATTTCAGTTTCAGTCGCTGCGCCAACTTTGATAACAGCAACGCCGCCAGCCAATTTAGCCATGCGCTCTTGAAGCTTTTCTTTGTCATAGTCAGACGTTGATTCTTCAACTTGACGTTTGATAGAGTCAACACGGTTCTCGATATCAGCAGTGTTACCAGCGCCATCAACGATTACGGTGTTTTCTTTACCGACTGTCACTTTCTTAGCCGTACCTAGCTGCTCTAAAGTAGCAGTCTCTAGGCTTAGACCAATCTCTTCAGAGATGACCGTACCGCCAGTCAATGTTGCGATGTCTTCTAGCATTGCTTTACGACGATCGCCGAAACCTGGTGCTTTAACAGCACAAGTTTTTAAGCCGCCACGCATGTTGTTGACCACTAGCGTCGCCAATGCTTCGTTTTCTACATCTTCAGCGATGATTAGCAATGGTTTGCTCTGCTGCATTACTTGCTCGAGTAATGGCACGATTTCGCGGATGTTGCTGATTTTTTTGTCAACCAATAAGATATATGGGTTTTCAAACTCAGCAGTTAAGCTGTCTTGCTTGTTAGCGAAGTATGGGCTGATGTAACCACGGTCAAACTGCATACCTTCTACAACTTCTAGGGTATCTTCAAAGCTTGAACCTTCTTCAACAGTGATCACGCCTTGCTTACCGACTTTTTCCATCGCTTGAGCAATAAGCTCACCGATTTTGGTGTCTGAGTTAGCAGAGATAGAACCTACTTGAGCGATCGCTTTTGAGTCATCCGCTGGTGTAGATAGGTTATGAATCTCTTGAACCGCTGCACGTACCGCTTTATCGATACCACGCTTTAGATCCATTGGGTTCATGCCAGCAGCAACTGACTTCATGCCTTCTTGTAGAATTGACTGAGCCAATACAGTCGCAGTCGTCGTACCATCACCAGCGACATCATTTGTGCGGCTAGCCACTTCACGAACCAACTGTGCGCCCATGTTTTCGAATTTGTTTTCAAGTTCGATTTCTTTGGCAACTGATACACCATCTTTTGTGATCGTTGGCGCACCGAATGACTTGTCGATAACCACGTTGCGACCTTTAGGGCCTAGCGTTACTTTTACTGCGTTTGCTAAAACGTTTACGCCGTCCATCATTTGTTTACGGGCATCAATGCCGAATTTTACGTCTTTTGCCATGTTAAATTACTCCACTATTATAAGTATGAGAATATGATTGATTTGATATTTGCTAATCAAAAGTAGTTATTAGAAACTGTTATCAAAATGTGCTGAGTATAAAATGATACTCAAAAGGACTAACCTTCTAGCACACCCAATACATCAGACTCTTTCATAATCAATAGTTCTTCACCATCAGCTTTTACCGTTTGACCAGCATATTGACCGAACAAAACTTTGTCGCCAGCTTTTACATCTAACGCACGAATTTCACCGTTGTCACGAACCTGACCGTTACCCACTGCTAGCACTTCACCTTGTGATGGTTTTTCTTGTGCAGAACCAGGAAGTAAGATACCACCAGCAGTTTTTGTCTCTTCTTCTATACGGCGGACGACAATACGGTCATGTAAAGGACGAATGTTCATCGATATGACTCCAAAAGTTGGTTATTAAAATTAAGGGTTTATTTGAATTAATGGTCTCAATACCGATATCTGTAACAAGTGCCGCTAAAAGCAGCGTATTACAGATAAGCGTTGAGCTTGTATCAAAAAATGGGGGCAAGATGTATTCGCTTCAAGTGTAAATCCTAAAAATTTATAAGTATTTTCTAAGACATTTGAGTATGGCGGCATGAACTCAACGCGTTTTGATAGCAACATTAGATACAAGAGCAACACACCACTGGCAGCAACTACTCTTGAAAACGTAACAAGGTATGACCATTATAGTGTTTATAAAAATCTTAATATGATAAATAGAAATTGATATATCAACGATACTTGATCTAATATTTGACCTAAGGAACCTTTATGCGTTTTTCACTAACGAATAAAAACTCACGAATAGACAAATCTGACAATTTCAAAAACAGTAAGTCTAAAAAAAACGGCAAGTCTAAACTGTTAGCAGCGTTAACCTCAGGTGCTAGTATTGCTGCTATTAGCGCTGCCAGCATGGCGGCTCCCACTATTGCTAGCGCAAAAACCATCCAGCCTTCAAGTGCCAATTATAGCTTTACCGTAGAAGACAAATACAAAGGTACGGCGACTCGTACGCTAAGCAAATCAGGCAGCACATGGAAATACAATGTCAGTGCTCGCGTCGCTGGTGTGGCAAGTGCCTCACAAAACAGTACCTTTACCATTAACGGTAACAACGTCAGTCCAAGCAAAGCCAGTACTACTTATAAGCTATTAGGCATTGGTCGCACGCATAAGCTAGACTTTAACTCGAGCACTAAAAAGGTTGTGAGTAACTATAAAGGCAAATCAACGACTTTGAACATGTCGCAACAAGCCTTTGATGACTTGAGCCTTGAAGTACAGATTCGCCAAGATTTATTGAACGGTAAATTCTCTGGTAATTACTACATGGCGAAAAAAGACAAAATAGAAAAGACCCCATTCAAAAAATCTGGCAGCAGCAAAATCACCGTACCCGCTGGTACTTTTGATACAGTTCGTGTCGACCGTGTCCACGATGACAATAGCCGCTCTACCAGCTTTTGGTTAGCACCAAGCTTAGACTACTTACCAGTAAAAGTAAGTCAGGTAAATGATGGCAAGAAAATGGATTTAGAATTAACCAAGCTTAACTAAGCTAGTTGTTACTAGTCCATTCGTGGAACCCAAAGAAAGATCATAAAAAAGCGGCGCTCCGATATAGAGCGCCGCTTTTTTAGCTTTATACGATGGGTACTGGTATTTTTACTTTATACTGACAACTAATAAACTACACTTGGTAAGCGTTACTTGTTGAGCACTACTTATTGAATATAGTCGACCCACTATAAAATAAATACAGCGATATGGGTTACATTTTGCGCTGCCTCTGTCTGCGTAGGCACAGCAAGCAAGAAAAATGTAACCCATATCGCGTAGTTGCACCTCTTTTATTTAGGATTGACAATATTAGGAAAACTGACTCACTGACGAGGTTTTTTGACCACATTGTTCATCGAAGGCAGTCGTTTAAGTAAAATAAACAGCCAAAAATTGATAGACAGCAATAGCACAAAATCAATGATATAGACGGCTATCTCTGCCCAGCTACTACCGTAAGCTCTAGCAAACAATACCACTCCACTCCCACCTAGATAGACAAGTATAAACATACTGCTAATTAATAACGCATAAGGTGAGCGTCCACGTAATATCGATGGCGTCAAAATGAGTGCAGGGACTAGCCACAGCGCTTGCCATGCGACACCACCCACGATATCAGGGCTACTCGGGTTGAATACATTAATAAGTATAGGCAGCCCCAGCAATCGATAGGCGAGCCAAATCAGCCACGTCACCATCAAGCGCTGACGGATAGGTGCAATCGGTTTTTTTACTTTGACAGGCTTAGCAGTTTTTTTTGCTGGAGCAGTCATATTTGTCTCACTGTCGGAGCGGTTTGTAGCCATTAGATATATGTTTTTCCTAATTAATAGCGTTATATAGTCAGTGCTCTATGTGCTGCCTGCTATAAAAATCGCCTAGCGACGCCAGTTAGCTTGAGCCAATGCTTTGGCACTCACTGCCAGACGATGGCCTTGAGCAATTGCCAGCTCACTCTCATCGGCAGATACAGGTTGATCGTGTGCCGCACCACTGACGTGACTGGCTCCATAAGGCGACCCACCACGATGGGTACGGTTTAGCGCTGGCTCTGCATAAGGCAAGCCAACGATAATCATGCCATGATGCATCAATGGCAACATCATCGTGAGCAATGTCGTTTCTTGACCGCCATGCATCGAACCGGTCGCCGTAAATACTGAAGCTGGCTTGTTTTGTAAATCTCCTGCTAGCCAAATGGTCACAGTGTTGTCCCAAAAGTATTTCATGGGTGCTGCCATATTACCAAAGTGCGTTGGGCTACCAAGCGCCAGACCGCTACAGTTTTTTAGGTCATCCATGGTGCAATAAAGGTCACCGTCATCAGGTATGGCAGGCTTGCTAGATGTCGTCTCGGGCGCGACAGTTGGCACAGTACGAATACGTGCCGTCATACCAGCATCCTCAATACCTTGGGCGATAGCATATGCCAATGTCTTAGTCGTACCGTAGCTAGAATAATAAAGTACCAACACGTAAGGGGCAGTCTGACTCATTAGCAACACTTCCTCAGAAAATCATTAACGTTATGATTGATAGTAATAGCGTTTTTTGTGGTAGAGCCATTTATAGAGAATCATTCATAGCAAACCACTCATCACAAAAGCATCCACATTAATGCCACTATCAATATAGGTGCACATTATGCCCGAGTCATTCACTCACATGCAAACAACCTCACATTACATTGTAGCGGGTAACACTCTATATCAGTGGTAACCATAAATCTTTGTTACACTATTGTCACTACAATACCTGTTAGACGATAAATATGGAAAACTTAACAAAAAAAATCCCGTTTTTACAACAACGGTGGTTTCAGTTTTTGCGTTTTTTATTTGGGCATTTCTTTGAGGATAACTGCCAACAAAAAGCCGCCTCTCTAACCTATACCACCATGCTATCAATAGTGCCGATGTTGACGGTACTGTTGATGATTTTGTCTTCTGTACCCGCACTTGCTTCCGTCAGAGCACAGATATATAACGTGATTTATAGCAACTTGCTACCACAATCTAGCATGCAGGTTAGCGAATACATCAACAATTTTGCTGAAAAATCCTCTAACTTAACGGTCATTGGTGCGATGGTGTTGTTTTTTACGACAATCATGACGTTGACGACTATTGAACGTGCTTTCAACCAGATTTGGCGAGTAGAAAACCGCTCTGGTGGTTTAAAAAGCATGCTGCGCTACTGGACGATGGTGACACTAGGGCCGTTAGTATTAGGTACCGCTTTTATTGCCTCAAGTGCGGTTCAGAGCATGAGTTTCTTGAATCAACAGGTTGCAGGCTACGGTATTGACTGGTCCATTTGGGTTCGAGGTGTCACCATCGGTATCACCGTTGCAGGGTTCATCGGTATGTACTGGTTCATTCCGAAAGCACGCGTACCAGCGAAAAGCGCGGCAATAGCAGGTGTATTGGTAGCCATCATTTTTGAATTGATGAAATACCTATTTGGTACTGTTATGGCAAACTTTACCAGTTATGAAGCCATTTACGGAGCGTTTGCGGCACTGCCGATATTCTTACTTTGGATTTATCTATCATGGAATTTGATTTTATTGGGTGTTGAAATTAGTTATACCCTGACTATTTTTGAGACCGAAGAAATTTGTCCACGCCACCCGTTGCTAAGCTTGCTAGACATGCTTAATCTAGTATACACCTACCATTTAAAAGGAGAAGCTGTCAGTGAACGGGCACTGCGCAGCATACTGGGACGCAAAGAGCTGCCCAAATGGTATACCTATATTAACTACTTACAGAGCAGCAATCTCATCATTATGACCGAAGATAACGACTATGTTCTCAAAAAAGACTTGAGTACCATGACGTTGTGGGATTTTTATCGCACGCTACCCTACCCCCTACCCATCAAAGATGAATTTGAAGGGATGAGTCTAGAAGATCAAACACCTTGGTTTAGCTTACTAATAGATCGTTTTGAGCATACAGAGGCTTATGCTAAACAGCAACTAGACTTGCCGTTGAGCCTTATTTTTGCAAATGCTGAACCACGCAAAAAAACCTCTGCCAATAAAGAAAACTTTAAAGGTCATGACCCCCATTTATTTAGAAAAACTACCGCTACTACAACAGATCAATGGGCAAAGGAGTATTCAGGTAAGGAAAAAACTCCACACTTTGAGCCTATGCCCTATGACAAAAACAGTGACATAACAGTCGATGACCATCACAATGAAACTCTCACTCCTCAAGATATAAATGATGATGTTGTAGTGGATAACCAACACTCTAATCATAAGAGAGATATCATTACTGAAGCTGACAACCCTGTGAGCTAAACAACGCTGCGGGCCAAACACAGTCAAACGCTTATCCATCCGCTATAGTCAAAGCACTATAAAATAGGACAGTCAAAGAGCTCTAAAATGGGTACAAAGCTGCCAACTGCAAATTATATAAGTAGTACATCTTAAGGATAGCCAACGCGATAGTGGTTTAATTGTTCGCTGACTATACATCGTCATCCTTGTGCGGGGTACTACTTGTCCTGTTTATACTTTGACTATATTAGTGTGCTTGATAGATATGTCCATCAATCCCTGTCATCACCATTAAAAAACCTTGTCCCCACCCATAAATTTGATACCCATTACTGGTATTAAAGCGATAAAATAGTAATAAAATAATCAATCCGTCTTAATGCTCATAAGCATCAAGCGTAAGCCTTTTAATCCTCACTTGAGACCCTTTTCATGACTTCTACAAGCAACCTCACCGTACTGGAAATCAGTGCAATATTTTTGTCTATCACGGCTTTACTCACTTATATCAATCATCGTTTTATCGGTCTACCGACCACGATTGGCGTGATGGTTATCTCTATTGTTTTATCTATCGGTGCGATATTTTTGGGATTTTTAGGATTTGATCAGCTTATTGATTATGAAGTGAGCTTGTTAGAGCAGCTCGATTTTACCGAGGTATTATTAGATGGCATGCTTTCTATGCTGCTATTCGCAGGTGCGCTTCATGTCAATATTGGTGATTTGAAACGCTATAAACTACCGATTGGTATTCTTGCCTGTGTGGGTACTATTGTCTCGGCGATGCTTATTGCCTCTGCACTATACTTTATGTTGCCGCTACTTGGTTTCGGCTTACCGTTTCTTTGGTGCTTATTGTTTGGTGCACTCATATCACCGACTGACCCTATTGCTGTAATGGGTATTCTGTCGTCAGCAGGTGCGCCAAAAAGTATAGAAACGGTCATCGCTGGTGAGTCATTATTTAATGATGGTATCGGTGTGGTTATCTTTGTGCTATTACTTGGTATTTTATCTAGTGGTGACATCCCAACGGCCGACTACGTGGCACATACCTTAGCTGTGGAAGCAGGTGGCGGTATTGTCTTTGGCTTAGTACTTGGGGCGATTTTGTATTATATGCTCAAGAGTATCGACAGCTATCAAGAAGAAGTATTATTAACACTTGCAGGCGTGATAGGTGGTTATGCATTGGCCAGTCATTGGCATCTATCAGGACCACTCGCGATGGTGATGATGGGGTTAATGGTTGGTAATCGCGGGCGTGCCTTCGCTATGAGCGATAAGACCCGTCATTATATTGATTTGTTTTGGGAATTGATTGATGAGATTTTGAACGCTATTTTATTCGTACTGATCGGTCTAGAAGTGGTAATGATTGCCTATTCTGGTAATTTATTTATTGCAGCTGGTTTAACGATTGTCATTGCCTTGCTTGCTCGGTTTATCGTCGTGGGTATGACCACGAAAACCTTCCATCGTCAGCTTGATTTGCCGACGGGTGCATGGAAAGTACTGACATGGGGCGGATTACGTGGTGGTATCTCCGTTGCTTTAGTCTTGCAACTCCCCATTGGCAACGAGCGTGACATCTTATTGGCGCTCACTTATGCGGTGGTGATTTTCTCTATTTTGGTACAGGGTCTGAGCGTTGGCAAAGTCGCTAAGAGCATTCGTACTGACAAAAAGATTTTAGATGCATAGACAGTAAATACGCTTTATAAAAAATCCAGCATAAGAAATCTATCTTATGCTGGATTTTTTATAAATATTTTAAGACTTTATATCAAGCCTTTTCGTTTCATATTACGATAAACCACGATAACAATCAAAATATTAGATACCAATATGATTAGTTTAAACCAATCAAATGGTCGGACTATTAGATAGTACAGCTCAATCGGAATAAATATCCCATAACCCAATACACCAAACCAATATGCCCAAGTTTTATCTTGCCATAAACCATAAGCCTCAAGAAATCGTAAGCTGGCATAAGCAAAAATTATTAATAAAAATAATGACCAATTTTTACTTGCCTGCTGAGTAATGCGGACTGCGCTATCAATTTGCGGTGCAAATAGATGACCAAAGCTGTGCTGCCACGAGACTGCTAGCGTCTTAAACCAATGCACTATATCCCTATGCCATAACCACAACGCAACAGCACCCAACAAAGCACCCGCACCTTTGACTATCTCATAAATTGCTACCGCTCGGATAGACTCACTAGAAGTACTGTGTCGTTTGTCTGGTTGGTCAACTAAGTCGGTAACGCAATCCTTCGAGGATGGCGGCCGACTGTCATCCTGTTGCGGTAAATTAACCAAAGAAAGTCTCCACAACGCGTCCTTGCAGTTGCTGATTAAAAAACGGCGTGTTTTTACCATTCGATAACATCGATTGTGCAGTCACCTGCCATGTTAGATTTGGGTCAACCAATACTGCACCGCCAATGCTTTCATACTGCTCGCTAATACCTGCTATTTTTGCCGGATTGAGACAGATTTTATCTACCAATTGCTCTAACGTCAGCACCTCATCATGTACCAACTGACAGGCTAACGCCATGAATGTATCAAAATTTGAGATGCCTGGTGTGCTCTCAGCAAATGGTGCTTTTTTCGCTGTACTGTTCAGTGGCTCATGATGACTACAAATCGCATCAATCGTGCCATCTTTTAAGCCACGGCGGATGGCTTGTTGATCAGTATTACTACGCAGAGGTGGCAACACATATGCTTGAGCGTTGAAGCCTTCCAAATTATCATCGGTTAAATACAGTTGGTGCATCGCTACATCACAAGTCACTGGTAGCCCCTTGTCTTTCGCCCAGCGCATCAGCTCTATTGAAGACTTGCAAGACAGCTGACTGAAGTGAGCTGCTATCCCCGTTTCTTCAACCATCAATAACTGGGTAGACAAGGCAACTGTTTCCGCAATCCATGGAATACCTTGTAGTCCATGATATGAAGCGATATAACCTTCGTGCGCCACTCCATCTCCAGACAGGCTTGCCTCATCAGGATAAAAGAACACTTTCATGCCAAAAGTTGCAGCATACTCTAATGTACGTAATAGCACTAAGTCATTACGAAAAGGTCTGCGTGCGTTAGAGACTGCTATACAGCCACCTTTCTTTAATCCTGCAATATTAGATGGACGCTCACCCTCTAGCCCCGCAGTCAACGCACCTAATACATGCAAATGAATGCCACCATCTTCAAGCGCACGCTCACGCAACCCTTTGAGTAGCGAGCCATTTTCTAAAATAGGGTTTGTATCAGGTGGAACCACCACATGCAAAAAACCATTACCACGAGCAGCACTACCTTCTGATTTAAGCGTGCCGTGCTGCTGTTGCCCTGGCTCACGTAAGCGTGCGCATAGATCAACCAACGGTGGCAGCAACCACATCTCACGTTCAGCCTCAAGAGAGGCTAGCTTATCAGTCACTGCACTTGGTAATGCATTTTTAATGGTGTTAGGAAGGTGGTCAAGTACCGGTGCATCAGTGTTTATCATATTGGACATGAGCGTTATTACCGTATCAATAAAATGAAATAATGAAGAATAAAATAGCGTGAGAGAATATTATTTGCTAGCAGCTTGATGAGCACGTTGACCTGCCATCGCAAGTGACAATACCGCCATACGAATAGCAATGCCATTATTTACCTGCTTTAAAATCACAGACTGTGCGCCATCAGCCACGCTTGAAGCGATCTCAACACCGCGGTTCATTGGTCCTGGGTGCATAACCAATGCATCAGGTTTAGCAAGTGCCACGCGCTCTGGTGTAATACCATAATGCTTATAATATTCACTTGACGATGCTAGCAATGGTGAGCCAATACGCTCATTTTGAATCCTCAGTCCCATAATGACATCACAGTCAGTCACACACTCATTCATATCTTCATAAACCTTCACACCAAAACGTTCAATACCTTTAGGCAATAAAGTGCGCGGCGCACAGACACGAATGTCTTTAACCCCCAAAGTCTGTAGCGCACTGATATCAGAGCGTGCGACCCGAGAATGCTTTATATCACCGACGATAGCCACTGATAGCTCTTCAAAGGGGCGCGGTGCTTCACGGTGAATCGTCAGCATATCAAGCATGCCTTGCGTTGGATGGGCATGCCAGCCATCACCGCCATTAATAATGGCAATATTAGGAGTCACTTCAGTCGCCATAAAATGAGCAGCGCCTGATGCTGAATGCCGTACCACAAAAATATCCGCAGTCATGGCTTGCAAGTTCCACAAAGTATCACGTAGGCTCTCGCCTTTTTTGGTGCTAGAGCGTTCGATGTCGATATTCAGCACGTTGGCACCCAGACGTTTTTCCGCCACTTCAAAAGTCGTGCGTGTACGTGTTGACGGCTCAAAAAATAAATTCATCACCGTACAGCCTTCTAACTCAGGACGGTTGATCAGTTGCCCATTATCATCAAAAAACGTCTCTGCTTTTGCAATAATTGCTTGTAACTGTTCTTTATTAAGACCTTCCACACCCAAAAAATGACGGATACTACCATCAGTATTGAGCTGAGGACGACTCAGTGAGGTATTGAGCTTTTGGTGAATGGTATTGGGATCGAATTTTGCGTAGTCAGTTGGTGAGATCGTATGTATTGCGCTGCTATCGATAGAATTTGACATAAGGGCGAGTCTTTATTATGAGTTTATGTGAGTCTATATTAATCATTTATTCATTTTTGTTCGAGCATTTATCGTGGATATACATAGATACAAGGACATTCTGATGCTTATTTGCTACAATTTACCCCAATAGCACAAGTCCTATAAAACAAAATTATCAGCCTGCTAGACAATATTAATCGCGTTGTAGTGACTACTGCTGCAAACAAGCTTAGCAAAAACATCAATGAATAATACATATAGTGTAGCTGATTTTATGGTCAGGACAAAGACACGGTATCGCTATTTAAAATTTTATCAATTTAAAATACGCTGCACACTCTCTGCTCTTTTATGCTCAATACTCTTTATCAAACTCGTTTATTAGGAAGCTTTATGACGACCTTAGCAAATTATCTAGACAATCATGCCACCACGCCCGCACTCAATGATGTCATTACGACTGTTACTAATGTCGGTAAGACCATTTCACAACTGCTTAGAAAAGGAGCCTTAGCAGATATCTTAGGCGAAGCTGGTAATCAAAACATCCAAGGTGAAGATCAAAAAAAACTAGACGTACTGGCCAATGATTTATTATTAGATGCCCTAGCAAAAAACACACATTGTGCGGGTGTTGCATCAGAAGAGCTAGACAATGCCACCCCTGCCAATGCAGACGGTAGTTTATTAGTATTGTTTGATCCACTTGATGGTTCGTCAAATATTGACATCAATATGGCTGTTGGTACTATCTTTTCTGTCTTACCTTATCAGCGCCAAGGTCAAACTAGCGAAAACAGTGATTTCTTGCAAGCAGGCAATCAACAACTGGCCGCAGGTTATTTACTATATAGCACCTCTACCGTACTTGCGCTAACGATAACTGACCACGTCGTGATGTTTAGTTTGGATCCTGATACAGGGGATTATGTGCTCATAGAAGACAATGTGCAAATTGATGCCGATACCAGTGAATATGCTATCAATGCCTCAAACTACCGTTATTGGCGCGCACCGATGCAACAGTATATCGATGAGCTGATCGCTGGTGAAGCGGGCGTACGTGGTCGCGATTTCAATACGCGCTGGGTCGCTGCTATGGTAGGTGATGTACATCGCATCTTATGCCGCGGCGGTCTATTTACTTATCCATTTGATACCAAATACGCTCACAAAGCAGGAAAGTTACGGTTGATGTATGAAGCCAATCCAATGAGTCTATTGATTGAACGTGCTGGCGGCGGTGCTACCGATGCCGTTAATCGTATTTTAGATATTGATCCGACTGATATTCATCAACGTGTTCCTGTGGTGCTCGGTAGCAAAAACGAAGTCGATTACGTTAAAGATTTACATGTAAATTATACTGACAAATAAGTCAGCCTAACCAATCTAAAAACAATCAGTATAAAACTTACTATCGATGTCGTTATATACTGATTGTTTACACTCTCTATATTTTTTTCTAAGTGAACTACTATGGTAGCAAACCCCACCGAGCTGATTACCTCAGATAAAAATACAACGGTCAAGCTGGTTAAGGCGTTATTGACACAAGCACGCCAGCGTAAAAAAAACGGCCAGACAGTCATCGAAGGTGTCCATCTCATCGATGCTGCGCTGCGTAGCGACTATCCATTCGCTCAAATACTACTGGCTGAATCAGCATATAATCATTCTGAAGTGCAGCAGGTATTGTCTCGCCTACCGACCTATACACCTATTTTGACGCTTTCAGATTCGCTCTATAGCAGTATTCGAAGCTTAGGTACCGGCATCGATATTATGGCAGTCATCAAGGTACCTGAGCCTAGCTTGACCATGATTAATGAGGACTGCTTAATCCTAAATGACGTGCAAGACAGCGGCAATGTTGGCACGCTACTACGTACAGCAGCAGCTGTTGGTATTCGAAACATCCTATGTACCAGTGCTACCGCTCAAGCTTGGTCACCTAAAACATTGCGAGCAGGTATGGGGGCACAGTTTGCACTAACTATTTATGAAGGCTTGAGTACTCAGGATATTCTAGATCAAGTACAAGTACCACTTTTGGCGACTAGCTCGCATACAGACACTTTAATTTATGATCATAATCTATCTGCACCTGTGGCTTGGATTATGGGTCATGAAGGTCAAGGCGTCTGCGATGAATTAATGCAGTGCGCCACACCCATTGCGCTGCCGCAGCCCAATGGGCAAGAAAGTCTAAACGTAGCCATTGCAGGCTCCTTATGTCTGTATGAGACCTTGCGTCAAAGAAACTACTCTTAGCATTCATGTGCAACTAACATTAAAGCCTTATCATCTATTAAGCAACAAAAAACCCACTATCAACTGATAGTGGGTTTCTTATTATTCACCTACTACTGATAATAGTCAAAGAAGTCTAAAACAGATACAAGGCAGCCGACTGCAGATTGTACAAATAGTACATCTAAGAAGGGTAAAGCCGTAGCGGTTTAGTAGTTCTTTGAATATACATTAAACCTTACTAGTAAGCTCAGGCAATGCATCAAACAAATCAGCTTCTAAAAAGTAATCTGCAACGCTAGCGATAGGTGCTTCTGGGTCATTATTGATAGCAACGATGACTTTAGAGTCTTTCATACCCGCTAAATGCTGAATAGCACCTGAAATACCTGCTGCGATATATAGATCTGGCGCAACGATTTTACCTGTTTGACCAACTTGCATATCGTTTGGTACGTAGCCTGCATCAACTGCAGCACGTGATGCACCAACAGCAGCACCAAGTTTGTCAGCCAATGGCTCGATGTATTTAGTGAAGTTCTCACCATTTGCTAACGCACGACCACCAGAAACCACAATACTGGCTGATGTCAATTCTGGACGATCAGACTTAGCCATTTCTTCATTTACAAAACTTGATTTACCAAGCTCTTTAACCGTATCAAGCGCCTCAACAGTCGCCGTACCACCTTCGCTTGCAACTGGATCAAAGGCTGTAGTACGTACAGTCAATACTACTTTATCTTCTGTAGTCTTAACCGTTGCTGTCGCATTACCTGCATAGATAGGACGCTCAAACGTTTGCGCATCTACCACACCTGAAACTTCAGACAACATGCTTACATCAAGTAAAGCTGCAACGCGTGGCATGAAGTTTTTGCCAGTAGTGGTCGCAGCCGCTATGATATGGCTATAATCGCCAGCGACATCAGCAACCAATAATGCGATATTACCCGCCAACTGATGCTCATAAGCAGCGTTGTCAGCCAATAGTACTTTAGTCACGCCTTCCGCTTTAGCCGCTTCATCAGCCGCTGCTTGTGCAGCATTACCGGCAACCAATACATGGATGTCATCGCCTATTTGCTTAGCAGCAGCGATGGTGTTCAAAGTTGCCTTTTTTAGACTGGCATTGTCATGTTCTGCATATACCAAAATTGCCATGGTTCTAATCCTTTTTTATTCGTATCGTCTATTCACGTCATGATGTTGTCTGTGTACAAAGTTGCTGATGTAGAGAATACCAAATCAATCCAAACAGATAACTCTGCACATGATATGCCGTAGTGAAGTATTAAATTACTTTAGCTTCATTTTTTAGCTTCTCAACCAACTCATCCACTGAACCCACTGTAATACCAGCTTGACGTTCAGCAGGTGGCACAACTTTAACAATCTCTTGCTTAGAGGTCATATCAACACCAAAATCAGCTGGTGTTTTTTCATCGAGTGGTTTTTTCTTCGCTTTCATGATGTTAGGCAGCTTTGCATAACGTGGCTCATTTAAACGTAGATCAGTCGTGATAACTGCGGGCAAGTCAAGCGCAACTGTTTGCAGCCCGCCATCAATTTCACGAGTCACATTTACTTTGTCGCCTTCAACCTTCACTTCTGATGCAAACGTACCCTGACCGATACCCATTAATGCTGCTAGCATCTGACCAGTTTGGTTGTTGTCATCATCAATCGCTTGCTTACCCAATAGGATAATATCAGTAGCTTCAGATTCAGCGATATTTTTTAGAATTTTGGCAACTTGTAATGGATATGGTTTCTCGTCACTTACTACTAATACACCACGATCAGCACCTAGCGCTAGGGCTGCACGAATCTGCTCTTGTGATTCTTTTGGGCCAATTGAAGCAACAATAATTTCATCAATCACACCCGCTTCTTTTAGACGAACCGCTTCTTCTACTGCGATTTCATCAAAAGGGTTAATTGACATTTTAGTGTTTGACAAGTCAACGCCAGAGTTATCGGCTTTTACACGAACTTTTACGTTATAATCAATGACACGCTTGACCGCTACTAATGCTTTCATACGTTCCTCGTTTATTAATGTTATGAGTTAAGAATTATCAGTTAAGAACCAAAGGTTCGTTGTGGTTCAAATTGTCGTTCAAAATACTGCTCAAGGTTATTACTACATCAACAGAATATTGTTAACTAAGAAAGATGAGCCAATATCTAACCACATATTAGCATTGTATTCCTTACTAATGAAATCTGCTAAAGCTAGGCCAACCGTTATTATCAGACTTATGTATCTTGCGTCAGCAGGCAGATAAGGTCAAGACAACGCCGTGAATAATGCGTCATAAATTTGTCAACATTCTATAACAAACACTCTATAAGCACTTTATTCTACGAATTTTATAGATGAACACCCTTAAATGCTCGTACCTTTATAGCATTCTCAGCCTTGAGATTACTTAATATTTTGTTATTATTTACCTCTTTGAGGTTAATGGATAAAAATAATTAGTAGGTTTAGATCTATGATTCATCCCTTTTATTAGAATCGATCAATAATTCACTGTCTCGTATATCGTCAAATAAAGACCAGTCAGGTTCGACATCATTATTCTTAATGACGCTCATATCACCTGTGGTTTCCATGATAACGGCAAACACTTCTGTTTTTGCTTTAATACCATTTTTACGTAGAACTTCCTGAACATCACTAGTGCTAAGACTTGCCTCTTTTAGGTTATCGTCTAAATACTCGCCATGAGCCATCAGAATAATAGCTTGATTATCGATCAAGGACTTCAACGGCTTTACGTTTCGTCTAATAACTGAGATGAAACCCTGTATCAAAAATAGCACTGCAACCGCAAACAGCCCTTGCAATAGAGACGGCTTGTCCGCCAATACAGTCGATGCCAATATACTACCAATACCAACTGTCATTGCAAAATCATGGCTTGATAACTTAGAAAAACTGCGCAGGCCCATCAATCGAGTAAATAACATTAACCCCACGTAAAAGCCTACTGCAGATAAAGAGATTCCGAGTACTTGTTGCCAGTCAATTGAAAGCCAATTCTCCCACTTCATAATACAACCTTATCTATTGTATCTATATTAAATCAATTCTTATTATTACCTGACGATGCTCATCGTCAAAATCAATAGCACTTTATTACTACCAAAAAAATTATATAAAAAAAGCAACCTGATAAGAGGTTGCTTTTTTTTAAAATTGAGACAGTATTTTTATTGTTTTAATCAACAAAGTAATCAATGCATATTGATAATCTTGTAGTAATCAAACTGACTGAAACCCAGTTAGTTCAATAACTGATGCGATTAGATAGCTTCGATTTGCTCAGCCTGTGGACCTTTTTTGCCATCACCTAAGATGAACGACACTTTTTGGCCTTCGGCTAGAGTTTTGAAGCCATTACCTTGGATAGCGCTGTAGTGAGCGAATACGTCTTGTCCGCCATTGTCTTGAGCGATAAAACCAAAACCTTTAGCTTCATTAAACCACTTTACAGTGCCTTCAACTTTATCTGACATAAATTTTCCTAACTCTTTAACTGTTGGCGAGACGTGTGTCATCACCGATTAATTGATATATATCCAAATATTTTTTTGCCCAATGCAACAGTCAAAACCACTAAATTACCCTTAGATAACTTAATATTTTTACCTAAAATATTTCAGATACATCTTGATTATAGCAGCTTTTAGTAATCACAACAGGTTAAATTGATGATTTTTGTAAAAAATTTAAGCTCATTGTTGACACTCATGTAATTCATATTATGTTATATAAGATACTGATATAAAATAAAAAAATATCAACCTGTACTTATAGTAAAAAAATGATAGCAATAATTTAAGGTGTTTTCTACTGAGTAATAGGTAACCAAGGCGAGCTCAACACTAACAGACATAACGCAAAAAATATGAGCGAAAAAGACTGACTATAGGCAATATACTTATCTGGTATCACTAAGTCTTTGGGAGAATCAGGGATACCTTTACGTTTTAATAAGCGTGTTCCATATACCCAGCCAAAGGTTGTATAGATGCCATAAGCAGCCGGTACGGTGATAGCTAAGGGTGTCAAATCAATCACGTATAGAACGACCACAGAAACAAAGAACCATGTAGTATCTAGAAATGAGCCAATTTGAAAAAACTTAGACTTAGGCAATTTTCCACCTGTCTTTTTAAGCATCTCTCCTTCTATCCAAATTAAAACTGCTACCACAGCGCTAAGAGTAATATACACGAATTGCGGCGTTAGCCAGTCAGGATAAGATATTTGCACAACACACAACCTGTAATCTATAGAAAAGTAAAAATGAACGAATCATTTGATTGATGTAATAGCTCAAAACAAGATCAGTTTTTTACTGAATAAACGGCAAACAACTAACCTTAAGCTTGTTTATATTGGGTAATATAAGTAATTTTCAACCCACACTAACGGCTTACGATAAAAACATTGAGTAAATACAGCCCATAAAAAAGCCCACGCTATCAAAAGATAACGTGGGCTTTTTTTAAACTAAATAGATTTGTTATAACTGACTATCAGTTTAGTTTTTGTCTTTATCGATAATTTTATTACCGCCAATCCATGGCATCATACCACGTAGCTTGGCACCTGTGGTTTCGATTGGATGCTCTGCATTGTTACGACGGCGAGCTGTCATAGATGGGTAGTTAGTTGCGCCTTCAGAGATGAACATCTTCGCATATTCACCAGACTGGATGCGTTTCAGTGCATTACGCATTGCTTCACGTGATTGCTCGTTGATAACTTCTGTACCAGTCACGTACTCACCGTATTCAGCATTATTACTGATTGAGTAGTTCATGTCAGCGATACCGCCTTCATACATCAAATCAACGATAAGCTTGAGTTCATGTAGACACTCAAAATAAGCCATTTCTGGTGCATAGCCAGCTTCTGTTAGTGTTTCAAAGCCCATTTTCACAAGCTCTACTGCACCGCCACAAAGTACGGCTTGCTCACCAAATAGATCGGTCTCAGTTTCGTCTTTAAACGTTGTTTCGATGATACCTGAACGACCACCACCAACACCAGCAGCATATGATAGTGCTAACTGTTTGGCTTGACCTGAAGCATCTTGGTAGACAGCGATAAGGTCAGGAATACCACCGCCTTTAGTGAATTCTGAACGTACAGTATGACCTGGTGCTTTTGGTGCAACCATGATTACGTCAAGATCATCACGTGGAACGACTTGGTTGTAGTGAATGGCAAAACCATGAGCAAATGCTAATGTAGCACCTTGTTTGATGTTTGGTTCGATAACATCGTTATAAAGCTCTTTTTGGAACTCATCAGGCGTCAAAATCATAACGACATCAGCTGCTTGTACTGCTGCTTCTACTTCAGAAACTTTAAGACCAGCATTTTCAGCTTTTTTCCATGAACCAGAGTTGGCACGTAAACCAACAGTCACATCAACATCTGAATCTTGTAGGTTAAGCGCGTGCGCATGACCTTGTGAACCGTAACCAATAATAGCGACTTTTTTGCCTTGGATAATCGATAGATCACAATCTTTGTCATAATAAACGTTCATAAATACAGTCCTTTTTCTCAATCATGGATAACCATGGATAGTAAACGCAGATACTGTCGCTAATGTTATAAAACACCAGCTAAGATAAGCGTTATGTTAATTTAAAAAACACATTTTAACCAAATAAAATTTCTATTAAATGCTAAGTTGGTCGGGCACTACGTTGATCAGATACTTAACGTTTTTTCGCCACGAGCAATACCGATCACACCCGAGCGTACCACTTCCATAATACGTTCACGACCAATCACGTCGATAAAACCATCAAGCTTGGCTTTATCACCAACGATTTGAATCGTATATAGGTTGGCATTTACATCGACAATTTGTGCACGGAAAATATCTGCGTTGCGCTTAATTTCTTCACGCACGCTACCAGTCGCTCGAACTTTTATCAGCATCAATTCACGCTCAATGTGTACATTTTCTGATAGATTCAGCACTTTAACCACTTCAATCAATTTATGCAATTGCTTTGTGATTTGCTCAATTCTTTCAGGTGATGTAATGGTGGTCACGGTCAAACGGGAAATACTTGGATCATCGGTAGGCGCGACGTTTAACGTCTCAATATTATAACCACGTTGTGAGAACAAGCCGACTAAACGCGACAACGAACCCGCTTCGTTTTCCATCAATACCGAAATCAGATGTTGTTGTTGCATTAGGTACGCTCCCCTTTTGTTAACCACATATCACGCATTGTCTGTCCAGCAATTTGCATCGGATACACATGCTCATTACGATCGACATAAACGTCGATAAATACCAGTTTGTCTTTCATAGCCATGGCTTCAGCTAGTTGTGCTTCCATCGTTGCAGGATCAGTAATCTTGATACCTACATGACCATAGCTTTCGGCTAATTTAACGAAGTCTGGCAATGAATTCATATATGACTGTGCGTGACGACCTTCATATAGCATGTCCTGCCATTGCTTAACCATACCAAGCTGGGCATTATTCAGGTTCAAAATTTTAACAGGCAAATTATATTGTAAGCAGGTTGACAGCTCTTGGATATTCATCTGAATAGAGCCTTCACCAGTAATACAAACCACATCACGCTCAGGATTGGCAAGCTTTGCTGCCATCGCATACGGAAGACCAACACCCATGGTACCAAGACCACCAGAGTTCAACCATTGACGCGGCTCATTATAGGTATAGTAGAGCGCTGCAAACATTTGATGCTGACCGACATCACTGGTGATAATAGCATTACTGTTAGTCACTTTATCTAGGGCTTGTACAACACTTTGTGGCTTAATACCATTATCTGTACTGGTGTCATAACGTAAACCATGACGCTTACGCCATTCATTAATCTGTGACCACCAGTCTAGCAATGCATGCTGCTCAAGCTGTTTGTCATCACCGACGATATCTAACATATCAGTCAATACTGACTTTACATCGCCAACGATTGGAATATGCGCCAAAATAGTTTTTGAAATCGACGCAGGATCGATATCAATGTGGATAATTGTCGCATTAGGGCAGAATTTTTTGACATTATTGGTCACGCGATCATCAAAGCGTGCACCTACTGCCAAAATTACGTCAGCATGATGCATGCTCATATTGGCTTCGTACGTACCATGCATGCCCAACATTCCTAAGAACTGACGATCAGAACCAGGGAATGTACCAAGACCCATCAAAGTATTGGTCACTGGCAAATTTAGGCGATGTGCAAGATCTGTCAACTCTTCGTGAGCTTTGCTCCAAATCACACCACCACCAGCGTAAACAACAGGGCGCTGGGCTGCTAATAGCGTTTCTACTGCTTTTTTGATTTGACCACTGTGACCTTTTAATGACGGCTGATATGAGCGTATAAATACTTCTTCTGGATATTTATACGCGAATTTTTCACTAGGTGCAGTCATGTCTTTTGGCACATCAATAACAACAGGACCTGGACGTCCAGATTGGGCAATATAAAAGGCTTTTTTGACAATCATTGGGATTTCGCTAGCATGGCGCACTTGAAAGCTATGCTTAACGATAGGACGTGAGACACCAACCATATCTGTTTCTTGGAAGGCGTCTTCACCGATGAGGCTACTTGGTACCTGACCTGCGATAACCACCATCGGTACCGAATCCATAAAAGCAGTAGCAATAGCAGTCACTGTATTGGTTGCACCAGGACCTGATGTTGCCAATACAACACCTGTATGACCAGTTACTCGTGAATAAGCATCCGCCATGTGACCCGCTGCTTGCTCATGACGCACTAAAACATGCTCAATATTCTCTTGTTGGAATAAAGCATCATAGATATGAAGAACAGCACCGCCTGGATAACCAAAGATGTATTTGACACCTTCATCCGTTAGCGCCTGCACTAGCATCTCAGCACCAGACAGCATCACAGGCTGCTGACTACCTTCAGCAAGGCGTTGTTGTTTTTCTTCAAAATTTTTGGCGGCATTACCCGTTTGGGTATGTCCAGTCATATTCGGACTTTGCGTGGTTTGCGTCACTGTCATCACCTTTATTTTTGGCAAGAAGTAGCATTACTTTATCAAAGAAGACAACAATGTTTACACATGGTTATTCATCTCATAAAAATGACTGCTAATACTTATCCATATCAAGAATGTGTACACGCTATATTTCAGTAAGCTTGCCTTTAAGACAACATGCTACTCAAACACGGCAATATAGTAAGGTCAGTTATATGACAAGGCTTTATCGATGTACAGTGACAAGATGCGAGTGCATCTATAAAAGACGCTTATTATTAATATCAGCAAGCATTTATGGATGTATACATATGGATGTATACAGAGGTATTAAAATCGATAGACAAATTAACCCTCATGACCAATAGTACGATGCAATATCGTTAAATATTACAATAGGTCCGTTCAGAGTATCTTGTCACGCAATCTTGTCACGCAATCTTGTCACGCAATCTTGTCACGCAATCTTGTACCATGCTTAATACAATTGCTAACGCTATTACTTAGCGTAATTTAAATAATAAGTTTATCTTAGTCATTGTAGACAGATAAGTCCGGAGACAATGTCTATAGTATTGAATAGCTACCATTATATGCATGCTATTTTTTCTATATCATTATCACAAAGAAAACGAAGCTGCGTAAGCTACCGATAAGTAACCCGTAGTTTTCACTTTCAAGTGCCACGGCAATATTATAAAAGCCGCTCACTGACCAATCAACGGCTATTATATTCGACGCTTTGCGCGCTATTGTCAAGCAAAACTTCTAAAGCCTATGCCTAACTATTAGTTATTAAATAATATGCATTCATAATGATTATTTGCTAGAATCAAATGCTGGTACATTTTTAGTACCATTCACACACTAAAATGTTATATTGACACATATATACACAACTATTTTTTAAATTAAGAGGATTGCTACAATGGCATATGCATCTAAGAAAAATACTGCTGCCAAACTACTTGTCAGTATGAGTGCAGCGTGTATGCTAATGCTGTCAATGAATGCCAGTCAGGCTGTTCAGGTTTATAAGTCTATCGGTACCCATGGCGAAGTAAAATATAGCCAACATGAACCGCAAAATGGTAAAAATGTTGAGCTAATCGAATTCCGTAGTGACGGCAGACGAAGCAACGCTGGAGAAATGGCAGGTAAAACAGATCCTAATCAAAACAATAATACCCAAAGCGCAGAAGAACAGCGAATCGCAGAACTTGAAACACGCCTTAAAGAACAAGATGCACAGGAAAATGCTCAGCGCTGCCAATCACTACGTAACAACTTGACAAACCTAAACGTTGGCGGACGTATCTATGAAATGGATGACAATGGCCAACGTCAATATCTAGACGGTCGTGAGATTGAACTCAAACGTGAGCGTGTACAGCAAGCAATTGACCAATACTGTGCCAACACATCTACCTAGTTTTTAACTCTTAGTACTGTTTAATTAGTACTTTTCAATCATCAACTCCATAGTATGACGAATGGCTACAGGCATATCTTGAGCTTGTAGCCCTCGTTGTCCTATCAAAAATCTGTTGTTCTGCTCAGTATTAAAGTGATGAGATTGGCTAATCAATATATCTCCTGCTAGACCATGTATAAGCACTGCTTGATGCAAACTGCGCATCTCTTTTGCCAGATCTTGTTGTGCAGATAATCCCGCAACGATGCCAGACAACACATCACCCATACCGGCCGTTGCCATACCAGCATTACCTACACTGCAGACATAAACCTGTATAGAATCTAAGCATTGCTCTAATATGAGCGAGCCTGCCCCTTTTAACACCCAGTTTCCACCATACATCTCCGCACACTGCTTTATAGCATGTAATCTATCTGACTCTATCTCCGTTATTGTTTTATTCAGCAATCTAGCCATTTCACCACTATGCGGTGTCAGTCTAACCTCATTATCAACGCTATAATCTCGTAGATCAGTGACCAATTTATGGCTTTGCATCTGTAGTGTTGCTAAATGATAGAGTCCATCTGCATCGATAACGATTGGTTTTTTCGATACTATTGCGGCTTGAATATAATTTATAAATAAGGATTGTGCTTTTTCGTCACGACCCAACCCCATGCCAATCGCTACCACACTGACATCACTAATTAAACGCTGCACACCTACAGTATCATGTAAATTAATAGTCATTGCATCTGGTAACGAGGTCAATAGCGCACCATGAAAATCTTCATGACAAGCAACGGTAATCTTACCCGATCCTGTCGCCATCGCACTCGAAGCAGATAGTATCGCGGCTCCGCCCATACCTTGTGATCCATCCACACGATTGCCACCGATGATCAATACATGACCATAGCTGCCCTTATAGCTATTTTGACGCCGTGAACTAAGACCATGTCCAGTAGCCATCAGCTTGGCTACAGGTATAAATTCTTTATGACTCACTTTATATGGTATCAACGGTATATCAATAACCTGTCCGCTATAATCCATACCGTCTTTGGTATGCAACCCAAACTTGCGTGCAATCAAGCACAAAGTCACGTCAGCTTCTACCGCTACTCGGTCAAACACCTCACCAGTAGAAGCGACCAAGCCACTTGGAATATCCACAGCGATAGCCAGTACATTATTTCTTTGAGATAGTTGATTAAAAACACTAATTGCCTGCTTATAAATACCACGAGGTGCACGATCTAAGCCTATACCAAATAGTGCATCAATATAAACATCAGACTCAAGAGCGGTTGTATTTATACTACTTTGACTGTCACTATGATCTTCAAATCGTAGATAAGGGCAGCCTTCAGATAATGCTATTTTCATAGCCTTACCTGCTTCAGTTATTGGACTTGCAGCATTGGACACTTTCGCCTGACGACTTATATCAAAATCATAATTATCGAAACCAACGGTTATTACTTGTACCTGCCAGCCAGCTTGCTGTAGATAATAAGCAATTAACCAACCGTCACCACCATTATTGCCTTTCCCGACCCAAACATTCACTCGATACTGAGCAGTATGATGATAAGAAGAGTTAGTAGAGGGCGAAGGAGAACCTAGAGATTTTTGCTCATAAAGCCGTTCAATATGTCGGGTCATTTGCCAAGCCGCTTGTTGCATTAACCCAAAGCTATCATGACCTTCACCAAACCATGCTTGCTCTATAGCGTAAAGCTGTTTACTGCTATAGAGCGATATAACTCTCTTTTGACTTGTTAAAAAATGATTTATTACCTGCATGATTAACCCTCAACTATTGCCATTCGTCTGTTTCAAGACTACTTTAAAAGCCCATTACTCAAACCTACTTACCTTTCTCTATTATTAGCTTAGCAAAAGCTCACTTCAATTTATGTATCAATCTCAGTGAAAGTTTATTTTCTTTTATGCTTGCGCTATAAGCTCACTGCCTTATCATAGCGGTATTCACATCAATACCTGCTATCACACATGAATAATTCATCTAAAACAAACGCATCCACTTCTACAACCAAGAAAGCGACTACTACGCCAGTATCCAATGACCTGCCTGACAATCAAATCATGGTTAATAATACCTTAGCGTTTACCAGCACAGTGGATGTCAAACAATGGATTAAAGCCCAAGCACAAAACTTAGGGTTTGCTGACTGCGGTTTCCTATCCGTGCATCATCCTTTATTTGCAAAACAAATTATAAAATTGCAACAATGGCTAGATAAAGGTTATGAAGGGCAATTGCAGTTTATGCATAATAATCATCATTTACGTGCAAACCCTGAACAGCTTGTAGATGGTGCAAAGACCATTATTAGCGTACGTATGGATTACCTGAGCCAAGCCCCGAAACCTCGTACGGTTACTGACAACGACCACCCCAATCAAGGTATCATTGCGCGCTATGCTAGAGGGCGTGATTATCATAAGACGATGCGTAGTCGTTTGAAACAATTGGCACTCAAAATAGAAGCCATGCTTCCTGAATGGCAGCATCTTGATATCGGATCAGAACAAGATTTTATTTTTAGGCCTTTTAGTGATTCTGCTCCTATTTTTGAGCGGCCTATTGCCGACGCAGCGGGGCTTGGCTGGACAGGAAAGCATACACTTCTCATCAACAAAAACGCAGGCTCATTTTTTGTTTTGGGTGAGCTATTTATCAGTCTTAAGTTGCCTGATGACAAACCTATTAAAGAGCATTGTGGTAGTTGTAGCGCTTGTATTGATATCTGCCCTACCCAAGCGATTGTTGCACCCTATCAGCTCAATGCCTCAGCCTGTATCTCTTACCTCACGATTGAACACGATGGTATTATTGACACAAAATACCGCCGTGCTATTGGTAACAGAGTCTTCGGTTGTGATGACTGCCAACTTATCTGTCCTTGGAATCGCTATGCCAACCTCACACCTGTAGAAGACTTTGCACCACGGCATAATCTTGATAGCAGTAGCTTATTGGAGCTGTGGCAGTGGCAAGAAGCTGAATTCATGAAAAAGACCGAAGGTAGTCCACTGAGACGCACCGGTTATGTGAATTTTTTACGTAATATTGCTATTGCCCTTGGAAACGCAAATGCTAATACAGAAACCATTACTCAATTACAGTCGAAACTGGGTCTGCATAATGAGATGCTTGATGAGCATATACTTTGGGCCATAGCTGAGCAGCAAGAAAAATTAAAGACGATTACGTCTTAGAACTATTTTATCTAAATAAATTTCTATCTAAACAAAAAATGCCTCTTATTCATAAGAGGCATTTTTTTGACACATGTTTTTGTGCTATTTAGTATGAATGTTATGGCTTAGGAATACGCAACACTTGACCTGGATAAATCTTATCTGGGTCAGACAGCATGGGTTTATTGGCTTCAAATATTTTCAGATAATCACTGGCTGAACCATAAACTTCTTTAGCAATTTTAGATAAATTATCGCCAGACTTTACTGTGTACATCGTTGACTCAGGGGCGTCTTCTTCGATATCAATATTATCAATTACTTTCGCAACATTCTGTACATTACCAATAGCAATGATTGCTTTTTCGCGGTCTGCTTGTGTCTTCGCCTTACCACTAATTTCAGCAGTATCCGTTGAGCCATTGTATTTGATCTTTAGCTCACTAATATTTAGATCCTGCTGCTGAACACGACGCAGCAAAATATTTGCTACCGACTGCGCTGAGGGCTCACTGCTTTTGACTGGTGTATTAGCCTCTGCTTTGGTTTCTGATTTTGCATCATGTTTGTCTTCATCTCGATTAAAAATCTTATCACCGATGTCTTTTGCAAAACTGAACATACCCATAAACTTACTCCTTAAAGTATCGTTAATTATTTTAATAGTCTTTATTTTTCTAATAATGAATGCCACTTAGCATCACCATTTTCACTTACTATTATGATTATAAGTAAAATCCAGCATGGTAGATAGTAATCGTATGTTGAATAATGTTTATGTGACGTAGCTTATGTTAACATCGCCACTAATCAAATAAACACATCCTTTTTATAAGAAATAATAGACATAAAAAAACCGCCTATCTACTAAGATAAGCGGCGATACAAAACTGACTCAGCTATATTAAATTATAGCTGTGCTTGTACATAATCAATTGCTTTTTGAACAGTCGTTAATTCTGCTGAATCTTCATCAGGAATAGTAATGCCAAAATCGCTTTCAAATGACATAACCAACTCAACTAGGTCTAGTGAATCTGCTCCTAAGTCTTCCATAAATGAAGCATCGTTGTTGATATCTTCAACATTCATACCTAATTGCTCAGCTACTGCTGCCTTTACTCTTAGCTCGGTATCGTTACTCATGTAGATTTCTCCTTTTTGATCTATTATTTTGACAAATCACTATAGTTCTGCGGTTAGAGTCTATAGTATTGTATATAAAATGAGGTTTTCAGATTAGCCTGGCTGTCTGAATGCTTTATAACAGCTTATACGTTTTGACTCATGTTTAGCCAAGCCTTGCTATAATACAGGGCTTTGACCTAAAAGTGTCCGTCATTATAACACCCTTTATTATAGTTTACACTCGTTCACACAGTTTTTTATTGTCACTATGTAACACTTGTGCGTCACTTACATATACATACCACCATTGACAGGAATAACCGCGCCTGTGATGTAGCTAGCCTCATCGCTGGCTAAGAAATATACTGCGGCTGCGATGTCTTCTGGCTGCCCCAAACGGCTGATAGGTACAGCATCTAACATCGAGTTTAATAGGCGTTCGTCAAGCTCATCAGTCATATCAGTTTCGATCAAACCTGGAGCGACGCAATTGATCGTAACTTGTCGAGACCCGATTTCGCGTGCTAGGGTACGGCTAAAGCCTTCCACCCCTGCTTTGGTAGCAGCATAGTTAGATTGACCCGCATTGCCCATCTGAGCAACAACAGAGGTAATATTGATAATACGACCACGGCGTGCTTTCATCATTCCGCGTACTGCACGTTTACTCATTCTATAAATCGAAGTTAGATTGGTATCGATGACGTTTTCCCAATCCTCATCTTTCATACGCATGAGTAGTCCATCTTGCGTGATACCCGCATTATTAACCAATACTTGTACCGCACCATAGACGCTTTCAATCTCTTCAAACAGCTTATCAATTTGCGCAGTATCACGTACATCTAAAACGCGGCCAATACCACCACTATCATGAAGATAACTATTGATAAGCTCCGCACCTTTCTCAGTGGTGGCTGTGCCAATAACGAAATGACCTTCTTTAGCAAAGCGTTTGGCAACAGCCTTTCCAATACCACGGCTCGCGCCTGTTACTAATGTAATCGTACGGCTCATGATAATAACTCCATTAACTTCTCAAGGCGGGCAGATTTATCGGTAGGATAACTAGTAATTGGTTGTGCTTGACGCTTGGCCAAATTACTTAATACGTTGCCACTGCCACATTCTATTAAGGTATTAACTTGCTTGTCAGCAAGCTCTTGCATCGTTTTTGACCATAATACTGGTTGGCTCAATTGCTCAGTCAAGGCCTGTTTGATACCCAATGCACTAGTCTCGACACGTGCATGACGGTTTTGAATAACAGGAATCTCTGCTGATTCAAACTTAATGTCCGCCAATATTTCAGCCAAAGCACTACTTGCAGGCTCCATAAGTGCACAATGAGATGGGACACTGACCTTTAGAGATATAGATTTCTTGCCAGTATTTTGCACTTTATCTATGACTGCATTAACACCGATAGTATTACCTGATATCACTACTTGGCCTGGACTATTGAAGTTAGCTGCGCCAACAATGGCATCATCAACATGCTCAGTTGCTTGTTCACACAGGTTTTCAACCCGATTGTCTTCAAGCCCTAATACAGCCGCCATAGCCGTATCAATACCCACAACAGCCTCTTGCATTAGTTGACCACGCTTATGTACCAACTTTACTGCATCAGCAAGTGATATGACATTAGCAGCACAAAGCGCACTATACTCACCTAAAGAGTGACCAGCTAAATAACAAGGTTTTGTGGTTATTTTTTGTTGTAAGACACGCCAAATTGCTATGCTAGCCACCAGTAATGCTGGCTGAGTATATTGAGTTTGATTGAGCTTTTCTTCATCTTGACAGATTGCCCATAAATCCTCACCCAGTGCCTCGCTCGCTTCGGTGAAAGTATCACGAATTTCTGGATAGGTCTCAGCAAGCTCGCTAGTCATACCAACGACTTGTGATCCTTGTCCAGGGAAAATTATTGCAATCCGCATGGGCTGCTTGTTTGCCATATCGGGTACAGAGGCCATAACCAATATTCCTTATTTAATTGGAAATACTCCTAAAAATAACGAGACTTGTTATATTATTAGGTACGACTCACAGCCGTTACTTCCGTTATTTATTTGGAAAAATGAACTATCAGTAAACTATACACTGACACAGTCTATTATTATAGCGGACAACACCTAAACAAGTGCAGCAAAGAATACCGCTAAAATTATAATCATAGATTGTATCAGGTCGTTTTCATATTTACCAAAAACTAGAGCTAAAAAAATTTGCGTTTTTACTCTGAAAAATAATAGCAAAAAGCCAAGTTATCTAGCTACATAATATATGATAGCGAAATAACTTGGCTTTCTTTAGCTCAAAATCCATTGCTGAATAACAGCTAAACAAAAGTAATAATAGTCACCAGTACTATCATTACTTTTGCACTAGCTATTGACCAGCAAACAAATTAAGCATCTTGACTTACTTTAAACAATTGACGACCACGGTAAAAACCATCTTTTGTCATGTGATGACGACGATGTTTTTCACCAGTAGTAGCATCTATGCTCAGCTCAGCCACTTCCATGCGATGGTGTGAACGGCGCATGTCACGACGAGAACGGCTTTTACGACTTTTTTGAACAGCCATGATATAGCTCCTATACTTAAAAGGGATAAGCTTAAAATTCAGCTTTAATCGATACTGACAGAGGCTATATAATCACAACAACCTAAGTCTTACGCATCATTAGTTAAATAGATTGCCACCTACATAAAGTGCTGACTACGTCTAAAAGCTATAGCAAATTTGTCTAGTCAGCTTTTATCCGCAAGCAACTCGTTGCTAGAATGCAATAAACCGGACATTATACGCATGTTTAATGGATTAATAAAGCCCTGCCTCTCACTCTTCTGTAGAAAGTTGATAAAAAGTATCACAAATCTAGTAAGTAGTACATTTATATATGAGTTGTTTTCTGGTGAAGCTATAACTTACCTTTTAATGAGGCTAAAGCAGCGAAAGGATTCTCACTTTCTTCTTCCTCTGGAATTTCACCAAACTGCTCTACCATCATCTCACAATCATCATGCTTGGGTGCCATTGGTGTTTTCAGCAGAATTTCATCTTCAACTAATTTCTTGAATGGCAATAAACTCTCTGGTGATTGCTCTGTAATGACTTCTTCAAGCAATAAATAATCTTGCTCTTCATCAACCAAGCGCACTTGGCTTTCTTTTTCGAGTAGAGCAATATTATAATCATCAGATAATTCGATAGCCACTGGCTGCAAACAACGCTGACAAGTCAACCAAACATTACCCGTCAACGTAAATGCCAAGTGTAAGACATTGTTATGGCGGTATAAATCAGCACTAATCGATATTTTCTTCTGTTCATGCTCAGTGCTCAGAATAGCCTCAAGACGTTTGAAAATGCTCGGCTCTACGTCTCCTGACCATTCGTAACCAGTGTCTGCCCATTTGTCTAAAGAGATGTACTCAGGCATACCAGTAGATACAGGCACTTTTTTGTTGTCAGTGTGAGATTCTGAAAGCTTAGTTTCGGGAGTGCTTGACATGCGCGGCCTCATTCGTCAAAACGGTGTATAATATTGCCTGCCATACTAACGGAAAGCACTAAATGACGCTAGCGCTAGTATGTTAATATTTTTGATATTGATACTATTTTATATGACCTATTTTTTATTTTTATAAAAAAGTCATAATTTCCATTTTATCACTTATTTGACTAGCCTCTTATTTATGAACTCGTTTAATAATAAAACTGATTTTTCTAATTTGCTCTGTCCTTTAGAAGCAAAAATACTACTGCAGCGCCTCACAGAACTGATGCTTAATATTAAACCTACCTCTATTAACTCATTAGAGTTTGCTAGGTATAAACACTTAGAAATATTAAAAAATGAATACCACCACCTATCCAGCTCCGAAGCTGTTGATAACACCTTACAATTAACCGGACACAGCGAGCAACTAGCTACCGAGTGTCTTATCCAATTATTCAATACTTTATTTTCTGATCAGAATGTAATATTGGTTCGTAGCAAAGGAGAGCCTGAATACTTTCCTGCACAAAATAATGAACCTGCTAGAATTGAGTTTGCTCATGGCTTTTTTGCCAGTGCATTGCACGAATTGCACACACCTCTTTATAGGTTGACATGCTAGAAACCTCTTATTCTAATGGTGTACATATTGCATACCTTCATACCCATACCTCTAACTATTACTAACATATGTTATAGGCAGTCTATCCATTTTTTTAGCTAGAACATTCGGACGGTTCCACTTTATATGGACTATCAATAAAAACCGGCTCGATTCTCTGAGAATATTTATAGTCTCAAGAGACTATGTTTTGTTTGACCAATTTTATTCATAATAAATAAAAAAAAGGCAATGCAATAAGTGATTTAGACTTATTGCGCTGCCTTTTCATAACTTTAACCTTTGTCATCTGCTACTAGTTAAGAAGTTAGAATCGTCCAAGTCAACGCTACTTCATATTAAACAACCTTTCATGTTCGTCAATATAAGTAGCATTAGACATACACATCTCATACCAGCCCTTCCAGTAGCTATTATTTTTCTTTGAATACTTTGAGCTGTCCCAGATATCTTCAATCCAATGACTGTGTCTATATTTTTCAATAATCTTAATCGGATTCTCTCTTGCCCAAATAAGCTCGTTGTAATCTAGTTCTGATATTATTGCACCCTGAATTTTCAGAAGATGGTATCGGCATAAATATTTTAGAGTTAAAGATAATAATGCTCGATCCTCAGAGCCTCCAATACCTACCTTTTCACTTATATGTACGCGAGTATCTAAAACCGAACCTCGCCAACTATCGTAGTGTTTGATGATTAATAATTCGCCATTTTCTGTATTATTACGAGCAAACCACAGTGCTTTAACTTCATCTTGATTATTGCCTTGTAATAACCGTTTTGCATTGTCTTCGATATTAGATCCGAACTCAAAACTTTCTTTTTTATAGGGCTTGTCTTCATCATGAATTAGCCAGTCTGTTTGGCAGCCAAAGTATACTGCTAATTTTTCTAATTCATCAAACGATGGCTCTTTGCGCCCTTCAAACCAATCCTCAGTGATGCCTACATTATTGTATCCGAGCGCTTTAGCAACCCTAGATATACTTGGGGTATGAAAGCTATCAGCTGCCTTAGCTTCACTCAAGATAAAATTCAGCTTACAAGATAATAGCTTTAAACGATCACTGCGTAAATGAGCATCAAAAAAACCTCTTAAATCTTTGATAGCTTCAATATAACTCCCTTCTTTACCTTCAAAAGATTTTTCTAATCGATACTGTGCTTCGGCATTAATTGAGCGGCCGCTAACTTTTGAGGCATCAGAGATAAGAGCTTTCAATTCAGTAGGAATTCTTAGATTAAACTGCACATTTTTTGACATCTTTAAAGCCTAAATAAAATAATATTACCACATAGAACTTGTGGCGATGTTAGCATTATGCTAACATCGATTGTAATAAAATCAGTGGGGATGAATACATGTCAAATCAGAAAGTTCAGATGAATGTTCGAGTATCTAAGGAACTTAAGAGGTTTGCCCCGTCAGTGATGCAAAGAATCAGTTTCATTCATTGTCTCAATATATAGAAAAGCTTATTTTTAAAGCCAAGAACTCAACGAACTAGAAAAAAATGAAATGAGACCTTCTCTTAAAGACCTATTCGACTCTAGCGCAAAAGTAACTTACTTAAGTCGCTTTCAACTACAGAAAGTAGAATGGTCAAAAACTACTCAAGTTAATACGTATGTCTATCATTTTAACGCTCTAAATAGCTCGAATTACTTCTTTAAGATGCCTGTTATCATTCAGTCAGATGGCCTTCCTTGGAAAGTAGGTAATCTATATCTATTGGGTCAACTGGACACCCCCACTCTTTCAAACATGAAGACATTATCTGCAAGAGCTATTCATTTAAAATACTTTCTTCAGTATTTAGAACATACTAACCAACATTTTTTAGACTTACCTACCCAGTATCAGCAAAGAGTTCCACGCAAGTTTAGAGCTTTTCTACAGATTGTAATAGAGCAGCATGGCTTTAATGCTGAGTACATTAATAACATTCTGTCGTCTATTGCTAATTTCTATAATTATATACAGTATCAAGCTCTTGTATCTCCATCTGATATAGAAAATAAGCCTTTCAGAGAAAGGAAGGTTTCCATACCTATTTATAATAATGTAGGACTATCTAGAAATATTAGTGTTATTACGAACGATCTTAAGTTAAAAAGCAGTAGGAAACCAATCCCATCACTAGGAAAACTAAGGGACGGCGGTAGTCTGCGTCCCTTAAGCTTTGAAGAGCAAATTATAGTTTCTAATGCATTTGATGAAAGCTATGCCTCAATAGAACTAGAGCTAATGATGCTAGTTGCTCTTAAAACAGGGGCTAGGCAACAAAGTGTCTGCACTCTGTCAATAGGCTGTATCAAAAGTGCTTTGAGTTTTTTGGAAAGCAACTCTAATTTGGAACAAGCTGTAATAAATACAGGATATAAATATAAATCTGACTCAAAAGGCGGAAGGATAAATCGTTTGATATTTCCGAAAAATTTGATTCATCGCTTATTAACATATATTGAGTGCGAGCGAGCCGAATATAGGAGGAGAAAGTTAAATAGTTTTTATGGTGATACTGAAGATAATTATGTGTTCTTAACTAGAGACGGTAACCCTTATCTGACTGCTGAAAGAGAACTTGCAGATCGCAATAACTCTAAGTCAATTTGGAATACCAAAGCGCCAGTTATGGCCCCAAAGAATGGACAATCCTTAAGAAATGAACTTACAAGATTCATTGAAAAGATACAAAAAACTGAACCGGATTTTCAAAAATTCTCTTTTCACGACTTGCGTGCAACATATGGAATGAATATTGTCAGAAACCTTAGAGATAAAGACTACCCTGATTCTAAAATATTTGATCATGTGAGACAAAGACTAAATCATAGACAATTAAGCACTACGGAATCTTACCTTAAATTTGACTCTGAAATTAACGAATTTATGGATATTCAAGAAACCTTTGGAATAACTTTTGATAAGGATACAGGACATGTCTAATAAATTCTGTAGTAGACCACTTATTGAACTAAATAATGAAGTAATGTCGAAAATCCCTTATCCTCAATATTCAGTTGTTGTGGGCTTAATTGCTGATGGAACAACGTTTAAAATAGATATCGGTAGAATATGCTATACCAGTAGAAAAAAAGATTCTGGCAGTTCACTGCATAATTCTAAGCGTTATACGTCTAGTTTAGTTGATAAATCAACATTATCTATGGAACGTATCAAATGGCTAAGAAAATATTTGTTAAATCTTTTTGAGAAGGGTTTGAGAAGTGAAACAGTACGCGGCATACTCTACACGCTGAGGTATTTTATAAATTTTTGTGATTTCAAAGGGTCTAAACCTCTTACCCTTAATGACTTAATATCAAACTATAAATATTATCAAGTACATTTGTATCAGAAGAGTCGCTTAAGTGGTAAAAAAGGTGCAAGCTCTAGTACTCTCTACCATAAATTAAGTACTGCCAGAGATTTTATACAAATCGCTTTCAATTTATCAAATTCAGATATAACGAGACTAATTCCAAAACACCGTTATACAGGTTCTGTCAAAAAGGAAAGACAGTCCTCCCAAAAAGATTTTAAAAAATACATACAGACGTGTATCACGTATTTTAATGAATTTTCTGATGCTCTACTAAATAAGAGATATCCTATACCCATTACCACTCCAAATTCAACCAATAAGAATCTATACTGGGACTCAGGAAACTCTCAGGGAATCAAGTACTTACCCAACTGTTTTGACCATAATGGAGTACCTTTACCTTTCGATCAAGTTAAATATGATTTATCACGTTATTTCATTAATGAAGAATCTCAAAAATCATACTATAAAAAAACCTTCATAGATCATAGAAATGAGTGGATAAATGAAGAATTAAGTTCTAAAAAAGTTTACGCCTACAATCTATGCACAGCTTGCTTTTATCACATATATCTTGCTTTTACAGCTGCTAATATTCAACCTACACTTGATTTAAAAATATCTGATTTAGATATAGACAGTCTAGGTCTAAAGACTTTTGCTAAAAAACATAAATATCGATCTGGTAGAGATGTTGAATTTTCTGCTCCTACTCAGCTTAAACGTTACCTTATTAAATATTTAAGACTTAGAGATTGGGTGGATAACCTTGGTCTTGAAACAGAACATAATGAATACTTATTTCTAAGGATAGGAGAGAATTATCAACCAAAGCGTTTTGCACGTGATTGCACGAAATCAATTACTGGGAAATCTATTCTTTTTAAAGATGTAAACATAGTATCTTCTAAGGATATTAGGAATTTGTGCGCTGAATATTTTGTTAAACACTCTAGAGGAAATTTATCACTAGTAGCGAGAAAACTAAATAACTCTTTAGCCACAGTAGCCATAGCATATACTGCAATCGACATAGTGTCTCAATCGATTGAAATGAACCAGTATCATGAGAAAATAAGTTCCAAAATACTTACATCTAATCGAATTAATAAGCAATCTATACCCGTGAAACTTTCGACTCACTACGATAGTGAGAGGATACCCGCTGGATCTTGTTCTAACATATCAAACAAAGAACCTTTAAAAGCGGAAGGATTCAATAGCAAAGCTCCTAATCCTTCATGTGCAACTTTTGAGAGCTGTCTATTCTGTGAGTTTTTTTCAGTGCATCTGGATTTTGAAGACATACATAAATTGTTAAGTCTTAAAGAAGCTTTACTTAAATCGTCTTTAATTCGTAATGATCCTGAACATCATGTTATCGTTATAAAACCATCATTAGACAGAATTGATGAAATCATTAATTATCTAAAAAACGAAAATGATAATATAACTGACCTAATCGATGAGGCAAATCATCAAATAAATATGAATATCTACAATAAGTATTGGAGCAAACATATAAATTTTCTGATAAAAGCTTTAAAGTCTAACCAAATGTCGATAAAGCTATGAATAAAATACACATGCGTGAATCAGTTGTTAAAGAAATCCAACCTATAGCCAAAGCACTCATCAGCAATCCTTCAAAAGATTTAGTTGTAACTCTTTCAAAAGAAGGAAGGCCTTTATCTGTATTTTCTGATGACACTTGGGATTGCAGCGCTACTAGCAATACTCTGAAAACATTAAATTTTCGATCTAAAATTCAAAAACTCTCTCCAGTTAGCAAGGTTAAAGATGATGACTTTAATTTAGCAGTTAGGTTTCTAAAAGTATTTTCCTTGAATTGGATTTGTGAAGTCAATGGATGCTCCATGTCAAAACTTAATAGTGACTTGGATGCTTTATCGTTTTTGGTTAGTTACTGTTTAAATAGTAACATTGCTCTGAATAAAATATTTACCGACCCTAAAGCTATTGATTTTGTTATTGAAAACAACTCATCAGAAAAGCAAATAGGTTTGAGATTAGGAAAAATTCAAAGGGTTGTTGACACAATGCTTTCCTTAATTAACAACGGGTTTTGGTCAGAACTAAGCCCTTCTGCTAGTTTTATGAAAAAACTAATAAAGACTAGAAAAACATTTCCTGAAACTACACCAAGTATTCAAACTTTAATTATTCCTTCTAGTATTTATCAAGCCCTTCTAAAAGATGCCATTGAAGATTTGAGCCTATTCGTTGAATATATACATGAAATAGAATATGTTTTTTCTGCCCGCAGTAAAGTAAGAGACGAGGTACTAAATAATACACTTAATATAGATGAAACTACTTCTTCAAGAAAGCTCACTCAATCGGAAAAGCTATCAATAACCTATAAGTGGAATCAATTTGTAAAATCAGACGTAGACACAACTCTTATACTAGGAGCCCTAGCAAGTTTAGGGCTCATTCAGGAGGCTAATTGGGGTGGTTTAGTAAAGTCTTTAGCTTATATACAGATAAAGAGCGCTATTATTATAGCTGCATTCACAGGTATGCGTAAAAATGAAATTTTAGCCATACCTTTTAACGGGTTAAGCTATATACATACTAATGAAGGTAACTTACCTGTTATCTGGTCAACCACAACTAAGCTTGAAAGTAATGGAGTTCCAAGATTTACTAAATGGGCTACAGGTTCAATAGTAGAAAATGCTTTCAAAGCCAGTAAATTTATTACTAAAGGAGTTTTATGTTGGTCAGATAGTCGAAGTAAAACAGAACTAGATGAAAGCAAATTACCGTTATTTATTTCAATTGAGCAGGGTAAATCTGGAAAACAACATCCTTATTTTGAATATACCACGCCAACATTCGGTGGCCATTTATTCAAAGAAATTTTGATTAAACAAGAGCTTCTAGTTTCAGAACAAGATATAGCAGAACTTAGTTGGTTTTTATATGGTGACCAAATATCTGATAAAGTTAAATTAGGTCAACCTTGGCCATTAGCTTTTCATCAATTTAGACGTTCTCTAGCTGTTTACGCAGCTTCAAGCGGTTATGTTTCATATCCAACTCTGAAGTCACAACTGAAGCATATCAGCATGGTAATGACAGTCTACTATTCGAACTCGAACTCCAGAGCTATAAATATTCTAGGCGATGGAGCAGAAGTAAAAGCCATGAAAAAAGAATGGCAGGACGCCCAATCAAGAACAGAGTCAGACGACTTATATAAAGTATTAAAAAGGGAAGTAATACTTACAGGAGCTGCTGGAAAAGGCTTACAGTCTAAAAAATCAGATAATAAACTCCCTAAATTTTTAGGAAGTAGAAAAGAAACTAAGAAAGCTATAAAAAATGGCAAAATACGTTACCGCTCAACTCTGGTAGGAGGATGTATGTCCATTACGCCTTGCGATAAAGGTGCTGGCATCTTAGCATCGGCTTGTATAAGCTGTGAAAATGCAGTATTTTTGCCAGAGTCCCAAAGTAGCTTATTGCAAACTAAGGAATTCTATGAGTCTCAGATTAGCTTAGAGATTCCAAAACGTGTGCGTCATGAGTACGAAACGAGTATAAAAAAGATTGACAGTTTTCTTTCAGTACTAATATCAAATACTTAGGAATGAACGATATGCAAATTAGCAAAGCTGAACAAGCTTATTGGAAAGCCTTAGAGCGTTTGAAAAATAATACAGCCAAGGTTGTTGATACTAAGTCTTCACGATTCAAATTCACTAAGGATTCTGTAGGTAGAGAGGCTGGTAAAGGAAAAGGATATGTTCGTAATGAAAGATATCCAGAACTATGCCAAGCAATAAAAGATGCAGAAGAAAATCGTGGAAAACTTGCTCAAAAAACACCTAACGATACTGCTAAGCTAAAATACGAAAAAGAGCTTAAATTAAAAGCGAGGTTGAAGTATGACACACTTAAAAAAGAATACGATCTTCTGATGCAGGATTATCTTAATATTTTAAGACAAAATTTTGAGCTTCAATCAGAACTAGCAGACTCTTCTAATACTATATTAGTTAAAGGATCTGACAATTAGTTTAACCTTACCCTCACTCAACTGAGATATATTTTAGCGATATAGCTTACTATAACGTTATTTGGCATAATACAGTAATTGAGATATTTTATAAGAATTTTTATGAATGACAATGATTTATGCACCAACCTAATCAATATATTCGAAAATTTACTACCCATGTTGAGTATAACTGGCGGTGCGGATGAGCCTTATTATCAAGCTCCCAAAGAGAATGAAAAAGCAAAAATATTCTTTAAAGAGAACTATCCAAGAAGTCTATTACATGAGATGGCGCATTATTGCTTGGCTGGACAAAGGCGTCGAGAACTAGATGATTACGATTATTGGTATTCTCCATGTGGTAGAAATGCTGATGAACAATCACTTTTCGAGAAAGTTGAAGCTAGACCACAAGGCTTAGAAAAAGCTATGTGCGAAGCTATAGGTATTAAATTCTCACCGAGTTTAGATGATTTTTCTGGAAACCCTCCATCCGATGAGTTTTTATACAACTTAAATTGTGCCTACAAGGAAATGCTAACAAACCCTCCGCCTATAGCTAGAAAAGTTTTGTTAGCCTTACAAAATATTAATGCTATAGATTCTGCTTATAAAAGTGAAACAATATAGAATAACTTTGATTAGAGCGTATTGAACATTCGACCATGGCACTGACAGAGGCTGATTTATAGGCGATTCGACGTTAAAAATAGCAAGTTTAGTCATTCTAAGCATCTTTTTTTAACAATGAGGTGTCAAAAAGGAGTCCTGTCTCTGCGAGCTGATACTAAAATTGTCCCATACTACGTTATAGACCTAGTTAAGGCATTAGCATTACCGTCGGTTTATGCCTTGTTTGGAACGATTTTAGTAATCAGCAGTACCTACTTGTGAATGTTCGAGAGTTTCCTAAAAACTGTGTAACTGCTTATAATCCACTAACCGGAGAATAAGCAATGACTAACCAATCTGACATCAAGAAACTGGCCGAGCAAATGGCTAGCAGCGTTTTGATATTTCTAGAATTTCTTTTTTTATTTTCTGAAACGAATGTGGAAGATTGCGATTACTCATAAGATTCAACACATGCATAATATTAGCAATCTTTTTAACCGCTGTTTTTCTTTGCGTTAGAAGAAAATTTCTATTGCTATCTTCTGGTCTAAGATTTAACTTGATTGACATTTCTTTAACTGCTTTGTTTGAACTCAGTAAATCCATTTCTAAACAATACTTCATACAAATTATATTGTGCTCAAGTAACAAGTCCATAGCCCGACTATGATTCGTTTTAAGACTATTTAAAATCAACCCTCTACGTCCCTCATCCTTAATAAAAGTAGTTAATAGGGTATCTGTTTTATATTGGTACTTATATTTAGGAAGTCCATCTCCATTTCTACTTAAATTTAACTCATCATTTAAATACGGAAGGAAATAATCTTTATCTAATATTATTAAGTAAGGTATACCTAAGTCCTTAACAATATGATATGGATAAGGTAAGTTTCCAACTCCGCCTATATCTACAACACTAATTCCATACAAATCTAAATCTAAACCCTCCCTTTCAGCTAGATGCTTAATAACCTCAGCATCATTTTTACTTTCTACAAATATTACATAGTTCGCGAAAAAAAAGTCACTATTACGATAATCGTGAAATTGATAGTATCCAAACTCCTCTAAATTATGGTCAGAGAAAAAGGAATCCTTAGTTTTAGTAATAATGGATTTAAAGCCTCGACTTCTATCAGGCTCTTTCCTAACTAAAGATATGTTTTTATGCTCTATATTATCAATGATGACGGTAGAATGAGTTGTGACTATAACCTGAGAAATATCATCGTTTTCAGAAGATGACTTTATAGATTTTATTAACTCTTTCTGTGCTTGAGGGTGTAGGTTAATCTCAGGTTCTTCAAGACCTAGCACTATATTTTGATTTCTAATTTTTGCCAAAACCCTATGAAAAGCTATTATTGTCAAGCTCTGTAAGCCAGTCCCACAATCATTAAGGTTATGCTCAATCCCTTCCTCTTTAATGTGCATTTGAATTTCACTTAAAAATGATAAAAAATTTGCTTGCTTATCAAAACTAAGAGAAAAATTAAATTTATGTCTCAATGAATAACAGCTCTCAATGTCTTTAGATATTCTCGCTAGAGCACTATCCTCTAAGAATTGAGCTGCTTTTCTAAATTTAGGTGTTAGCGTATCTCTTCGACTTGTTTCTTGATTAAGATACTCTTCTATCAACTCCTTTATTAGAGATTTTTCTTGCCACTTTAGCTGATCAGGGCTTCTATTTGGAGGGATATAAACAAATGATACGTATTTGTTTATAATATTTATTAGTTCTTGAGGAGTACTTACAAACCTACCATTTGATTTATACTTGAAGGAAACATTCCTTTTTGAATGTTTATAAATTAGTTGAGCTTCAATAATGTCATTAGTTGCGAATTGTTGTATATCTGCGTTTACTGGTATATTAGTAAACCTAACTGTTATTTTTGCTTGTGAGTTTATTGTATAGTTATGCTTACCCTCAAAAAAACTCTGTTTTTCATCTTCTGGATTAAAAAAAGCATTCAATGCTCTAATTAGAGCAGACTTTCCGCTATTATTTTGTCCTACTATTGCATTAACCGTATCCAGTGTTATTTGACACTTCTCAATTGATCTAAATTTATTTATCTCTATATATTCTATTCTCAAAATCACCTCCTAAATTTACTATGGTTTACATCAAAAAAGCTATAGGGAGCTGTTGAAATATGGACCATATTTTTAGAGACATTAACTATCCTGAACTTCCAAACATTAAATTCTAGATCTGTAACACTATTGGATCTCAACTAAATAACCTCAATCCATTAAGAGCACTTTTTTGTGGGTAGTTAGCCATAGCAATCTATCACTTAATTATTAACAGCCTACCTCTCAAACCACCCTATGCTTCTTAAAATTCTCAGCCTGCTCGAATATCTCTTTATAGACCTCTTTAGAGTCAACTGGCGGATAACCCCATTCATCGAGCAATATCATCAAGTCGAACTGTAGCTCCGCTTTGATATCATCGCGCTTGTTCCAGTCGGTGTATTGAGCTTTATCATCGATAAGCTTTTTCACCTCTTTGGACAGCTCAATCAGCTTGTCTTCCGGATAAGTAAAATCATACTTATGTGCCAGTGAAAGCAGAATGTCGTAAAACGCTTTTTCTTCAAAGTCGATACCCATCTCACCAAACGAGGCCATCTCATCGCGTAGCTCGTGATACAGCTTGATGATCTCATCAGAGAAGTCGCCAATGACTTCGGCCCGCAGCACATCTTGCTCATCACGGTCGTTATACTTCTCAACGAGCGCATTCATTTTCTTACTGAAATCTACGCCTTTGACCTTGTTGGTCTTTTTAAGCTCACCAATTGCTTTTGCAAGTAGCTGTTGTAGCAGCTCTAACTTGGTATTGGGCTGTTTAATCACCTCAAGCTTGGCTAGATAGTCTTCATCAAAGATATCAATCTCACCGTCGGTGTTATCACCGAGCTTAAAGATCTCTTCTACCCCATCACTCCGTAGCGCGTCTTTCACCAGATCACGTACCTTTTGGTTCATCTGCTCAACGTCAGGCGCGCCGCCAGTGGTGATTTTAAAGATGATGGTACGAATGGCTAAGTAGTAATGAATCTTGTCCTTGTGCGCCTTTGTGAGCTCATTGCTACCCACGCAAATATCATAAGCAGACTTCAAACGCTTGGCTAAATCCATAAAGCGTTTTTCTAGCTTTTTAGATTGCAGTGCAAAGTCAGCCGCCGCATTTAAGCAGTTGAGCTGTTCTAGTGGCGTGCCGCTGAAATACAGGCTAGAGTCAAATTTATGATAGAACGAATCCAGCAGGTTTAAGTGGTCTTTGACTACCACGACAGACTGCTGAATGTCTTCCAAGTTTTGAATCTGACCGCCGGTGTAATGCGAGAGTGCCAGGTTCATCTGTTTTTTGATGCCGATGTAGTCAACCACCAAGCCACTTTCTTTGCCTTCAAACTTACGGTTGACTCGTGAGATGGTTTGAATCAGGCTATGCTTTTGCAAGGGTTTGTCAATATACATAGTATCTAAGAATGGTACGTCAAAGCCAGTGAGCCACATATCGACGACGATGGCGATCTTGAAGTTAGATTTGCCATTTTTAAATTGTTTATCTAGATCCTGACGGTGTGCTTTATTACCGAGATTGTCCCACATGCCTTTCTCATCGTCTTTGTTACGAGTCATGATCATTTTGACTCGCTCTATAGGCATCACCTCTTTCTGCTCTTTCTCCGATAAGGTTGAGCCTTCCTCGCACGCTCTTATCTCATCCCATTCAGGACGCAGGTCTATGATGTCTTTATATAACTGATAGGCAGCTTCACGGCTGCTACAGACAAACATAGCCTTGCCTTTTTGTGTAGTGCCCTCAGCGACTCGTGCTTCATAATGCTGAACAAAGTCTTCTGCTATAGCTCTAATGCGGTCAGGGTCACCAAGAATGGTGGACATACTGGCCATGGCTTTTTTACTTTTCTCGATCTGATATTCATTGGTGCCAGCGTCGGCGCTTTCTTGATAGTATTTTTCGACTTCATCAAGCTGTTTGCTATCGAGTAGCACTTTAGCGGCGCGACCTTCATAGACAATACGCACGGTGATCTCATCAAATACCGACTCAACCATGGTGTAGCTATCAACGACTGGACCAAATACATCGAGAGTGGCATCAATCGGTGTACCCGTGAAGCCGACGTAAGTGGCATTAGGCAGAGAATCATGCAAGTATTTAGCGAAGCCGTAGGTCTTTTTAACCCCATCTTCGGTAACGGTGATTTTTTGCTGGAGATTGATTTGGCTACGATGCGCTTCATCAGAGATACAGATGACGTTGGTACGCTCTGTCAGTAGAGCTAAGTCTTCGGTGAACTTATGAATGGTTGTTAGGAACACACCGCCACTCTTACGCCCTTTTAGCTCTTCTCTTAGCTCAGCACGACTCTCGACACTGATGATGTTCTCATCGCCGATATAGGTCTTGGCATTGGTAAAGGTTTTGGATAACTGATCATCCAAATCGGTGCGGTCAGTGATTAAGATAATGGTTGGACTACCAAGCGCCGCGTCTTTCATTAGCAGACGGGCTAAGAACAGCATGGTAAAGCTTTTACCACAGCCAGTCGCGCCAAAGTACGTACCACCTTTACCGTCACGTAAGCCATTATCGTCAATCAAGTTGCCATGACTGTCGATCAACTTCATGTGCTGCTTAATATTGTCGTATAGCTTGGTGGCAGCATAATACTGTGGATAGCGACAAACGATTTTTGCATCAAAGCTTGATTTGTCAGGTACGTAAATAAAATTACGGATAACATCGAGCAAACGCGTTTTATCAAATAAACCGCCCATCATGGTCAATAAGGAGTGGATACCGTCTTTCTCTAACTTCTCATCGCCCGTGACTTTGCGCCAAGAGTAGTAGAATTCATAAGGCGCAAAAAATGAGCCCATTTTTGAGTTGACCCCATCGCTAATCACACATAGGGCGTTGTATTTAAACAGCTCTGGAATATCGCGCTTATAACGGGTGGTCAGTTGGGTGTAGGCATCGAACATGGTGGCATCTTCACGAATGCTGCTCTTAAATTCAAACACCACCAGTGGTAAACCGTTGATATAGAGAATGCCATCAGGTATACGCAGCTCAAAGCCTTGTATCTCCATCTGATTGACGATGCGAAAGCGATTGTTATCGAGTGCTTCATAATCAATCAGCTGGATGTATAAATCTTTTTGAGTATAGTCTTCACGCTTGAGGGTGAAGCCATCAGCGATAAATTTCATGATGGCTTTGTTGGTGTCGTAAAGGTCAGAGGCAGGAAGGTATTCAAGCTTATGAATGATGGACTCAATCTCATACTCTGTAATCAAGTCATCTCTATAGCGGGTGGCTAGAAACTGTCGAAGATCAGACTTAATCAGCACATCATCAGGATTACGATCAAGTGCTTCACCAACCGTATGTGGATAGCCCTCAGCTGCTAGTAGTTCGATAATGGCCTGTTCAAGTCGGTCTTCAGTAAATTTCAATGGTAAGTCCTTTTTATTATTCTGTATTATCTTTCTCGATAACTAATACGCCAGTCCACGGCTAAACCAAAGCTAAATTATTCATAAGCCTTTTTCACCGGATTGAACTTCACAATCTTGCTGTAATTGACACTATTGATACGCTCATAGTCGTCAGTAGGTTTATCGCCTTTATAAGTCAATTTAATAGGATAATAAGTAGTGTTTTCAGGTATGACTTTAAAAGCAACATCATAGCTGTAGTACAGAGGTGAGTCTTCCTCGTAATTTCCGGCATTGTTTGAGCCAGCATCACCTAACGTATATATATTGATAAAGTCATTTTCAGGTAAGAACAATACATCCCACCAGCTATCCGTTGTCCCAGTAGAGGTATAACCATTCATAAATATACTGCCCATTAGGTTTTTCCCCAACGGCTGTAGGCCGTTCTGAATATCTTCGGCATAAAGTCCAACTCGCCCCCAGCTAGTAGAAAACTCCACATCGTTTGGTGTTTTACTTACCAATTGAAACTGGCCATTATTTAGCTTTTGAAAACTGTATAAATCAGCTGTTGCACCACAAACATGGCAAGAAACCAATGAACCATTATTGACTTGAACTTTTTCGATGATGGTCAAATAACGTGGCTCACCTACTACGTTTTTATAAGGCAATACTGGATGCATTAAAGCAACTGTTCTCTCTCCATCGCTATCAATACTGTCTAAACCAATATTTGGCATCGACTCAATATATTCATCATCAATAAACTCATAACCCATACGCCCACTATAAAACTCACGCATAACCTCTTTAAAGCTCAAGTCTTTGATTTTGACCTGAGCCATTTGACTGGCAGAGAAAGCAGGAGCGGCAGCCATTACAGGAGCCGCAGATAAAGCACCTAAACTAAACGCCAAACTAAGTAAAAGCTTCTTCATCTTAAACTCCATTAATGATTATATTTTTGGGATAAATGTTTACTGTCAAAAGCTATATAGCTTCATCCACAAGTGCCGCAGCGTCTGGAATTCTTAGCTCACCTGACATGAGCTTAGGTAAAAGGGTGTCGCGGAGTTTAGCGATAGTTTGGCTCTCAATTCTTGAACTTATTTGTTTATTCAAAATATCTTCAAAAACTGCAAATACATTATCATCAACTCTATTTTCAGGAATAACACATAACGCTTCTTTTAAGTGTCCTCGTTTAATATGCCCCATTGTTACAGCTTTATCCGTAGCTATCCTTTGAAACTCCGCTAAATGATATTTTGTATAGTTTAAATAAAACCATTTAGGATATTCTCCTGATGTTACTTTAAATAGATGCTGATTTAGTGCGGCTTTTCCACCACACCATACATCCACTAGTAATGATCCAGACCATGAGAAGATTACATCACCATTATCTATAATGTATTCAGGTTTAATATTAATAGATGCTTTCTCATCATGATTAGCCAACCCTTCTCTTAGCTGTGCAATCTTAACTACTGGTAAATAATCATCATCAATATTTTCAGGTCTATATTTTTGCAGTGCTAAACCATTTAAATAGTTAGCAACTTCATCTAAAGGCTTAACCTCCCACCCCTTCGGAATCCAACCCATTTCTTCTGTAAACTCAAATTCATCAGGGAATAAATTTTGCAATTCTTGATTCTCTTTTTTCTCAATGCTTTTACGTTGCTCAGCACGTTCAAAGAATTCATCAGGAATAGCATTACCAGCCGCCAGCGCGTTATCAATTACCGGATCAAAATCAACAAACCAGCTTTTAAACAACGCCTGCGCCATCGCTTCTAGAGTTTCGTTCATTTGGCGATTTAGCTCGATTTTATCGTCTAACGTACCGAGGATATGAGCGATAGTTTTTTGCTCGGTGACTGAAGGAACTTTTATTTCGACTCTTTTAATGTCACGAATGGGAAGTTGTGGTTGTGCGCTTCCTGATTGAAGAGCAATAACTTGATCTTCAAATAATTTAGAACGGAGAAATAAATACAAGTAGCGTGGTAATATCTTAGTATCGTCAGACCTTAATATAACCATGCCTGAATTAATACGGATGTGATCAAAAGGAATAGAGCTATCATAATAAGCAACATTTCCAACAGTGCCACGAGTTGTTAATACCACATCTTCCCTTTGAAGCTTTCCTTTTCTTAATAGCTGATCTCTTTCTGAGGAAACAAATTCTGTAGATGAGAATTTAAACCCATCTTTAGTCACATTTCCTGTGTTTAGAAAAAGACAATATCCAGACTCAGTGAATTCTGATTTTTTTGGATAATTCTTTCCTCTATCTCCATCTAGAATTTCAATTGAGGACTCTTCAAATGTAGTTGTCTTCCAATCACTCACCATAACCCAATACCTCCAAGTTCTGGCGAATAGTCGCATCTAGCTTTTCTGATGCTTGCATCTGTGCATATAGCGTTTGACTTAGCTCTAGCATTTTTGTCTCAAACGCAATACCGTCATCCTCAATCGCTGCTGCGCCTACATAACGCCCAGGAGTGAGCACATAATCATTGGCTTTGATATCCCCTAGGCTTGCCGATTTACAGTAGCCTGCTTCGTCTGCATACGCTTCATAACCGCCCGCTTCTTTCTCACCGCGCCATGCATGATAAGTCTTAGCAATCGCCTCGATATCATCCTTAGTGAGTTCTTTATTCGTGCGGCTAATCATGCTACCGATATCGCGTGCATCAATGAATAAAGTCTCACCGCTACGATTACGTAACCCCTTTGCTTTACTATCAGCTGAGGTGGCGGCTTTGTCTTTACTGATAAACCATAAGCACACTGGAATCTGCGTGGTATAAAACAGCTGACCTGGTAGCGCAATCATACAATCGACCAAATCGTTTTCGATAATCTGCTGGCGTATCTCACCCTCACCGCTGGTGGTGGTAGACATTGAGCCGTTTGCCAGTACGAAACCAGCAGTCCCATGCTCAGAGAGCTTGGATATCATGTGCAATATCCAAGCATAGTTGGCATTGCCTGTCGGCGGTGTCGGATAGCCTGCCCAACGTGGATCATCGACCAGCTCATCAGACGCACGCCAGTCCTTTTGGTTAAAAGGTGGGTTTGCCATGATGAAGTCAGCTTTGAGGTCTTCGTGCTGATCTTTAAAGAACGTATCGGCAGCCACATCGCCCAAGTTGCTAGAGATACCACGAATAGCAAGGTTCATCTTGGCGAGTTTATAGGTGGTGCTGGTGTACTCTTGCCCATAGATAGACACGTCTTTGGTATTACCGTGGTGACTCTCGATGAACTTAATAGACTGGACGAACATACCGCCTGAACCGCAGCAAGGATCATAGATCTTGCCTTGATACGGCTCAAGCATCTCTGCAATGAGATTGACCACTGACTTAGGCGTATAGAACTCACCACCGCCCTTGCCTTCAGTCGCGGCAAACTTACCCAGGAAATACTCATAGACGCGCCCGACGGTATCCTCTTCTGGATTACCGATAGTGTCGATGTTATTGACCACGTCGATCAAAGCGGCAAGCTTACTGGCAGTTAAGCCAAGACGAGAGAAATAGTTATCAGGCAATGCGCCTTTGAGAGATTGGTTGGTTTTCTCAATCGTGCTCAGCGCTGTGTCGATTTTAAGAGCGATGTCTTCTTGCTTAGCGTTCTGCTGAATAAAGCTCCAACGGCTCTCCTCCGGCAAATAGAAGACGTTATCTTTGGTATAAGCAGGCACCATGTCGATATGCTTTTCATAGCCAGTATCGATGAGCTTCTGTCTTTGCTGCTCAAAAGTGTCACTAATGAACTTTAAGAAAATCAGGCTAAGGACGATGTGCTTATACTCTGAGGATTCGACGCTACCTCGTAGCTTGTTGGCAGCATCCCAAAGGGCTTCTTCAAAATTGCCATTGTCTGTTTTATCTTTTTTGTTCGCAGGTGTTTTAGCCATGTTTCTTTATTCTCGATTAGTATTTTTATTAGTTTTGGAAGATAGATAGCTGCTTAACTCTTTAAGTTTGCTATTAAGCAAAGTATAAACTTTCGATATTTTATATTAGGCACACTAGACCAATCTTATTAACCTTCATCTTATCATAAGAGAACTAGAGCGCGGAGCTAGATAACTTTCTCTTCAGTATTAATATAAGTGACAATTATTTGACATAAAAAAATGTACATTAGCTAGCTTTTTAATGAGCTAATGTACATTTATTAGTGAAATTTTAGAATATTACACTTTTAGTGTATCCTTATATCTATCAAGGCCTTGCACATGTACATTAAAAATTATGAGTTTACTAGAGCTGAGTCATTGGTGTATCGCTGGTGAGTCTCGTAGACGATTGCCTGATTTTGGATACTGGTATGCACCCGATGGGCGATCAGCAGCACAACAGCAGGCTTTTGAGCGCGTAGAAATTAAACCCCAAGCATTAGAATGTCTCTTCACTTTAGCCTGTGGACGCTCCTTTCAAGTCTCACAAGATAACTTATTTGCAGATTTCGATACTAGTGCTAGTACTTTCGTAAGAGATGTTTATCAGCAGGTAAAAGAATATATCGCAAGACCTCATACTTTACCACGTGACGCAAAAACTTTATTATTCACTTTACTTAGTATTTCTACCATTAACCCCTCCGAACCAGTCGTCACATAACACTATTATTTTTTGCAACCTAGATAACTAATCATTTTGTACGAACAATAACGCCTCACCACTAAAATTATATATGCTTTACGTTATAATAAGATATATATGCAATCTAACCTATTTATAGTCATCCCATTATGAAAGTATTACAGCGTCTCGTTTGAAGTATTAGATATGCATCTACACTCGGCTGCCTTGTACTACTTTTAAATTGAATCAACTATAGTATTAGGGCCTGTTCTCAATTCAAGCGATAGCTTTCTAACTGGGCTAAAAATAGCAAAGTTCTACCAAAATTCGTCAAATAGCTGGTTAATATCTCGATATTATTTACACTATTTTCTCGTTTGATGGCAATTTATCTCATTGTTATCTGCAGTTTTGAACTGAGGACACACCCCAGACAGCTTTAATTCAGCCACCTACATACTTATTTAAATGAAGAAAAATCTCATAACTATAAGATAAGGAAGCATCATGCAAGTATTCTATATTCACCCTGATAATCCACAACCACGCCTTATTGAACAAGCAGCTGATCTCTTACGTAAAGATCAATTAATCATCTATCCTACCGATACTAGCTACGCTTTCGGTTGTCGCTTAGGTGCGAAAGATGCTCTAGAAAAGCTTAAACAGATTCGTGAGCTTGATGACAAGCATCAATTTACACTACTATGCCGCGATTTGAGTGAAATTGCCAACTACGCAACTGTAGACAATATGCAATTTAAACAACTTAAAGCGCACACTCCGGCGCCCATAACCTTTATCCTAAATGCCACAAAAGATGTGCCGAAAAAACTGTCTCATGCTAAAAAAAGAACCATTGGTATTCGAGTACCAAGTAATACTATTGCTCAAGCATTGTTAGAAGCAATGGATGAACCTATTCTAACCAGCTCACTAATACTGCCTAACCGTGATGATGTTCTCGATGACCCATTTGAAATTGAAGATATCTTGGGCAATCAGATTGGTGGCCTAATAAATGCAGGTATAAAAACTACCAAGTTAACCACCATTGTAGATATGACTAGTGGCCAACCTGAAGTCATTAGACAAGGTGCCGCTAATGTTGATTCATTATTGCTGTAGTTGAAAATTTGACATAAAAAAAGCTCCAATTAATTGGAGCTTTTTTTATACATAATATATTCAGTGTCAAACTAGTCACGATCAACTAGCTCTACATATGCCATTGGCGCATTGTCACCATCACGATGACCGCATTTTACGATACGCAAATAACCACCTGGACGAGTTTGGTAACGAGGACCTAACGTGCCAAATAGTTTGCCTACCATAGCTTTGCTACGCATACGGCTAAATGCTAAACGACGGTTAGCAACGCTGTCTTCTTTAGCCATAGTGATTAATGGCTCGGCAACGCGACGTAGTTCTTTAGCTTTTGGTAAAGTTGTTTTAATCAGTTCATGCTCAAATAATGAGTTAGTCATGTTCTGAAACATTGCCTTACGATGACTGCCGGTACGACCCAGCTTGACTCCACTCTTACGATGGCGCATAGTCAAAAATCCTTAAAGTTTAACGGCTACGATAAGAAAAGCGATCATCAACACGTAAATCAGCTGGTGGCCAGTTATCTAGGCGCATACCGAGCTCTAAATCTTTAGACGCTAACACGTCTTTGATTTCTGTTAATGACTTCTTACCAAGATTTGGGGTTTTTAGTAGTTCAGTCTCTGAACGCTGTACCAAATCACCGATATAGTAAATGTTTTCAGCTTTTAAGCAGTTGGCTGAGCGAACCGTTAGTTCAAGATCGTCCACAGGGCGTAATAGCACCGGATCAACCTCTTCTTTTTCTTTCACAGGCTCAGGCGCTTCTTCAGCTTCTAGGTCAACAAAGATAGAAATCTGTTGTTGTAAAATAGTGGCTGCTTTACGAATTGCTTCTTCTGGATCTATAGTGCCATTAGTTTCAAGCTCAACGATAAGACGATCAAGATCAGTACGCTGCTCTACACGAGCGTTCTCAACCTGATAAGCAACACGAAGCACAGGACTAAAGCTTGCATCAAGCTTCAAGCGTCCAATTGCTTTAGTATCACCATCTTCACGGCGCTGGTTTGCTGGCTCATATCCACGACCCATTACTACACGCAAACGCATCTTAAGATGACCACGATCACTCAATGTACCCAATACCAATTCTGGATTGATGATGTCTACATTATGTGGTAACGCGATATCTGCAGCAGTAATAGTGCCTGGACCTTGTTTATCCAAGGTCAAAAATACTTCATTTTGGTCATGAAGAGTGATTGCCAAGCCTTTTAAGTTCAAAAGCAGGTCAAGCACATCTTCTTGTAGTCCTTCAAGTGTTGAGTATTCATGGTCAACACCATCAATCTCAGCTTCAATGACTGCAGCACCAGGTAATGAAGATAACAAGATGCGACGTAAGGCATTACCTAAAGTATGCCCAAAGCCGCGTTCTAACGGTTCGAGCGTGACTTTCGCAATCGTTTCATTAACCGTATCCACGTTAATGGCGTTCGGCGTTAGAAACTCAGTTGCATTTAGCATCATGATGTCACCTCGATTTATTAAACTGGTTTAATTAACGTTAATTGCTCAATGTCATTTTTACGACATCGAGCAGTACGTCATTACTTAGAGTATAGCTCAACGATCAAGCTTTCGTTGATTTCAACAGGTAGATCAATACGATCAGGCGCTTGTTTAAACGTGCCTTGTAGTTTGCTGTGGTCAACATCTAGCCATTCCGGAATACCACGTTGTGTCGCTAGTTCAACAGCGTTTTTAATACGTAGTTGTTCGCGAGACTTCTCTTGGATAGCGATGACATCACCATCTTGAAGCTGAATTGATGGAATGTTCACACGAACAAACTCATCACGGCCAGCTTTTTTCACCATAACAGTACGATGACTGACTAGCTGACGTGCTTCTGCGCGAGTTGAGCCAAAGCCCATGCGATAGACCACGTTATCTAGACGACTTTCTAGCATAGCTAGTAAGTTCTCACCAGTAGCGCCACGCTTACGAGCAGCTTCTTTATAGTAATTAGCGAATTGACGCTCTAGTACACCATAAATACGCTTAACTTTTTGCTTTTCACGCAACTGTAGAGCATATTCTGAGGTCTTATTACGGCTAACGCCATGTTGACCTGGTGGACGACCAGCTTTTTTTGTTTTTACGTCGTATGGTTTAACACCAGACTTAAGACCTAAGTCAGTACCTTCACGACGTGATAATTTGAGTTTTGGTCCAATATAGCGGGCCATTGTTATGTCTCCTATAAGCTTCTGGGATAAAAAGCTTCGTCTTTAATATTAGACGCGGCGCTTTTTCGGCGCACGGCAACCATTGTGTGGGATTGGGGTTACATCAGAGATGCTGTTAACTTTATAACCCAATGCACCTAGTGCTCTTACCGCAGACTCACGACCCGGTCCTGGTCCTTTGACCAAAACATCGATATTCTTAACACCATATTCTTGGGCCGCTTTACCAGCGACTTCAGCTGCAACCTGAGCTGCAAATGGTGTAGATTTACGTGAACCACGGAAGCCTTGTCCACCTGAAGTGGCCCAAGCCAATGCATTACCTTGGCGATCGGTAATCGTAACAATGGTGTTATTAAAAGACGCATGGATATGGGCTACGCCCTCCGATACTGAACGACGAGCCACCTTTTTGCGACTACGAGTGTCTTTTGCCATCTTTTAGCTTCCTAAGTTAATTATCTTTTGAGAGGGCGTGTCGGACCCTTACGAGTACGAGCGTTGTTCTTAGTGTTTTGACCTCTAACTGGTAGGTTACGACGATGGCGAATGCCACGGTAACAACCAAGATCAACTAAGCGCTTAATATTCATTGACACTTCACGACGAAGATCACCTTCAGTCATGTAATTTGCAACTTGTGCACGGATAGCATCTAACTGTGTATCATCTAACTGGCTAACTTTAGTAGTAGGGGCAATGCCAACTGCTTCTAAGATTTTCTGAGCAGTGGTACGACCTACACCAAAGATGTAAGTTAGTGAAATAACAGCATGCTTATTATCCGGAATGTTTACGCCGGCAATACGAGCCATTGATTTCTCTCCATTAAAGAAAAATGAGCATTATCTCTCGATAAAGCGTTATTTTTCAGATTTGTTGCTGTCGATACGTAAACCTTCATAACGCTTTTTCTGAATTGACCTAATAGTAAGTCAGCCATTAAAGACACTATAAAAGTTTTTCATATAAACTACGGCAAGTGGCGGATAATAACTCATCCGCCGTCATTTTTCAAGTATTAATTTAATCAGTAATAGAGCCTATGGCTAAATCACGCTAAATATTAACCTTGACGTTGCTTGTGGCGAGGTTCTGCTGTACAAATAATATGTACACGGCCTTTACGGCGCACAACTTTACAGCTACCACAAATCTTTTTAACTGATGCTTGAACTTTCATAGCATGCTCCTTGAAATATCGTACCGCTCATTTTTAAGGTTGAGTGGGCGATTGAATTAACGTCTGATCATGATATTGATGGGTCATCAAATGCGCTTGAATCTGCGATATGAAATCCATTACCACAACCACCATAATCAGTAAAGACGTACCACCGAGTTGAAACGGCACACCAAACGATGACTGGACGACCATTGGCATTAAACAAATAACCGTCATATACATCGCGCCAATAAAGGTCAGTCGGTTTAATACATGATCGAGGTAACGCTGAGTTTGTTGTCCTGGGCGAATACCTGGAATATACGCACCACTACGTTTAAGGTTCTCTGCAACTTCACGGGGACTAAATACCAGAGCCGTATAGAAATAACAGAAGAAAATAATCATCGCACCAAACAGTACCAAATATAGCGGCTGTCCTGGAGACAATACCAATGCCATATTTTGTAATATTTTTTGTGTAAAGGTAGGATCAGTTGATTGACCTACCCACTGCCCTAAACTGGCTGGAAACAACAGCAAAGAACTTGCAAAAATAGCGGGAATAACACCTGCCATATTTAGCTTCAACGGCAAATGAGATTGCTGCTGAGCATAAATTTTGCGACCTTGCTGCTGTTTCTGTGCATAGTTTACAGGAACACGGCGTTGGGCACGTTCAATATAAACAATACCGGCAGTAACCGCGATACCTAGCAACACAAAAATAAATAGCACAATCAAGTTCATCTGACCTTGATTGACTTGTTCGATAGATTGCGAAATCATACCTGGTGTACCAGCCACAATACTCGCAAAAATGAGCATTGAAATACCGTTACCCACACCACGCTCTGTAATCTGCTCACCAAGCCACATTAAAAACATAGCGCCCGCTACTAACGAAGTAACGGCTGGAATATAAAAAGTAAGACCAGAAGATAAAGTAAGATTTTGACTGATTAAACCAGCACACATTCCTAATGACTGTACTAATGCTAAAGCAAGCGTCCCCTGACGGGTATACTTGTTTAACTTACGTCGTCCTGCTTCCCCCTCTTTTTTGAGAGCTTCAAGCGATGGTAATACCGCAGACATCATCTGTACAATAATCGATGCTGAGATATATGGCATAATGCCAAGTGCCATAATGGACATACGTTCTAGTGCACCACCTGAAAACATGTTAAACATGCTCAAAATGGTATTTTCGTTGCGCGAAAACAGATCAGCCAAATTAACTGGGTTAATACCCGGTACTGGAATATGTGACCCTAAACGATAAACAATCAATGCGCCGATTAAGAATAATAAACGCGTCCATAATTCATCATACTTTCGTATAAATGCGAATGGATTAAGCGGTATACCAGTCGATGACATTGATTGTTTTGACACGTTACTACTCCTCGATGCTACCACCAGCAGCTTCGATTGCTTGCTTAGCGCCTTTAGTTACTTTGATACCTTTAAAGGTATAAGCTTTAGTAACTTCGCCTGATAACATTACACGGGCACGTTTCATATCATGACGAATAAGGTTGGCAGCTTTAAGTGTTTCAATGCTGACCACATCGCCTTCAATTTGTTTTAATTCAGAAAGACGTACTTCAGCAGTTTTCATTGCCATCTTACTGGTAAAACCAAATTTTGGTAGACGACGGTATAAAGGCATTTGACCACCTTCAAATCCTGAGCGAATGCTAGAACCTGAACGAGACTTCTGACCTTTTACACCACGGCCACCAGTCTTACCAAGACCTGAACCGATACCACGACCACGACGTTGGGCAGTTTTCTTTGCGCCAACACCTGGTGATAATTCATTTAATCTAAGACCCATTACGCTTCCTCCACTTTTACCATGTAGTTAACGCGATTGACCATACCACGAGTTGAAGGAGTATCTTCTACTTCAACAGTATGATTAATGCGGCGTAAACCCAATCCTTTCAAGCTCGCTTTGTGGCTCTTTAGGCGATGGGCACCCGATTTAAATTGAGTGACTTTCATTTTTTTCATCGTAACTCACCTAGTCTAAGTTAACCCAAGATTTCGTCTACAGATTTACCACGTTTAGCTGCCATCTTCTCTGGAGTTGACATATCACGTAAACCGTTAAACGTTGCACGAACAACGTTAGCAGTATTGGTAGAACCATAACATTTAGTCAAAACATCTTTGACACCAGCAACTTCTAACACAGCACGCATTGCACCACCAGCGATTACGCCAGTACCTTCAGATGCAGGTTGCATATAGACTTTACTAGCACCATGACGTGCTTTGATCGGATGATACAAAGTTGCATCATTTAACTCAACAGTAATCATATTACGTTTAGCAGCTTCTAGTGCTTTTTGAATAGCAGCTGGCACTTCACGTGCTTTGCCGCGACCAAAACCCACACGACCATTGCCGTCACCCACTACAGTCAACGCAGTGAACGAGAAAATACGACCACCTTTAACTACTTTTGCAACACGATCAACGGTAACTAAGCGTTCTACTAGACCGTCAGTCTGTTCATTTTTATCATTTTTATCATTTCTAGCCATGATTAAAACTCCAATCCGTTTTCGCGAGCCGCTTCAGCTAAAGCTTTAACTCGACCATGATATTTAAAACCACTACGGTCAAAGGCAACTTTATTAATGCCAGCTGCTTTTGCGCGTTCTGCGATCATTTGGCCTACAGACGTTGCTGCATCAACATTACCAGTCGCACCAGAGCGCAAGCTGCCGTCTAAGGTAGATGCCTGAGCAATCACTTCACCACCGTTAGGAGAGATAATCTGGGCATAAATATGTTTTGGCGTACGGTTAACCGTTAAGCGATGAACGCCTAAGAAACGGATATGCGCACGGGTTTTCTTTGCTCGACGTAGACGAGCTGCTTTTTTATCAAACATTTCAACTCACCTTATTTTTTCTTAGCTTCTTTGCGAATCACATGCTCGTCACTATAACGAATACCTTTGCCTTTGTAAGGCTCAGGTGGGCGGAAACCACGGATGTTAGCCGCTGCTTGACCAAGCTGCTGTTTATTGTTTGATTTCAAAACAATTTCAGTTTGCGTTGGGGTTTCAGCTGATACACCTTCAGGCAACGTATACTCTACTGGGTGAGAGTAACCAACGTTTAAAGTTACTTTATTGCCAGCAACTTGTGCGCGATAACCAACACCAATCAATTGAAGACGTTTTTCAAAGCCTTCATGAACGCCCTTAACATAGTTGTTAACTAGAGCGCGCATGGTGCCAGTGTGCATCATAGCTTCTTTTGAATCGACTGTAGGTGAGAAAATGATAGCATCATCTTCCTGTTTCAGCTCGACCAATTCATGCAGGCGTAAAGACAAATTGCCGTTCTTGCCTTTAACTTCGACCTGCCGATCGTTCAAAGTAACGCTTACGCCGTTTGGCAGCGTTACTGGGGCTTTAGCCACACGAGACATAGGAATATTCCTTAAAAAATTAACTTCTTTATATTAGCGAAAAAACTAACAGGCTAAAAAGCGTGTTAGTTTAGCATAGTTGACTGTGTTAGACACCTATCAATTTAAATTAATTTATAATCATTCAATTGATAAGAGCCTAACAACTATCAAATAAACTTCATCGTCGTATAGCTTACGCTACAAATGCGACAATTTCACCACCGATACCAGCAGCGCGTGCAGCACGATCGCTCATGATACCTTGGCTAGTTGATACAATAGCAACGCCCATACCCTGTTTAACAGTAGGGATAGAATCTTTGCCACGGAACTGACGCAAACCAGGACGGCTATAACGTTGAATAGTTTCGATGACAGCACGGCCTTCGAAATATTTTAGTTCAATAGTAAGTGTTGCTTTGTTGTTTGCTTCTTCAGCGACAACAGCACTAGCCACATAACCTTCGCTAACCAGTAAATCAGCAATTGATTTACGTAGTTTAGAGTTCGGCATTGCTACCGATACTTTATTAGCCATTTGTGCGTTACGAATACGGGTTAGCATATCCCCAACGGTATCTTGCATACTCATATAGTTACTCCTTACCAGCTTGCTTTACGAACACCAGGCACATCGCCTTGCATGACACGCTCACGCAGCATATTGCGTGATAAGCCAAACTTGCGGAAGTAACCATGAGGACGACCGGTGATAGCACAACGATTACGCAGACGTACTGGTGATGAGTTACGTGGTAGAGCTTGTAGCTCTAGCATCGCTTCCATACGAGTTTCGTCACTTGCAGTCATATCACTGATAGTTTCTTTTAGCTTGATACGCTTTTCAGCATATTTAGCAACCATTTTTTCGCGTTTTAATTCGCGGTTAATCATGCTCTTCTTTGCCATAACGTCTTTACCTTATTTAAATGGGAAGCCGAATGCTTTAAGCAACGCACGACCTTCTTCATCACTACTAGCTGACGTGGTGATTGTCACATCCATACCGCGGATACGATCAATTTTGTCAAAATCTACTTCTGGGAATACGATTTGTTCTTTAATACCCAATGAGTAGTTACCACGTCCGTCAAAGGCTTTAGGTGAAAAACCGCGGAAATCACGAATACGAGGAATTGCAATGGCAATGAGACGATCTAAAAATTCGTACATTTGCTCACCGCGTAGCGTTACTTTACAGCCAATTGGCCATTCTTCACGAATTTTAAAACCAGCAACTGATTTACGCGCTTTAGTAACAACAGGTTTTTGACCAGCAATAGCGGTCATATCGGCAACTGCACCTTCAAGAATTTTCTTATCTTGAGACGCACCACCCACACCCATGTTAAGTGTGATTTTAGTGATTTTAGGCACTTGCATCACATTTGTTAAACCAAGCTCTTCTTTGATTTGCTGCTTTAACTTATCGTTATATAAAGATTTTAATCTTGCCATTACCATTACACCCTTAGTGTCTTACGCAGTCGCCACTACTTCACCGTTCGAACGATAGACGCGTTGTTTCTTGCCGTCTTCATCGAACTGATAAGTAATACGATCAGCTTTTTGGGTTTGCGCATTTAAAATTGCGACATTTGAGATATGTAGAAAAGCTTCTTGCTTAAGAATACCGCCTTCAACGCCAGCTGCCTGATTAGGCTTCTGATGTTTAGTAACAATATTAATGCCTTCTACTTTAATACGATCATTTTTTACAGCTTGTACAGTACCTTGTTTGCCTTTATCTTTCCCAGCAATCACGATAACTGTATCGCCTTTACGTAATTTTGACATGGATTACCTCACAATACTTCTGGTGCAAGTGATACAATTTTCATAAACTGATCACCACGTAGTTCACGAGTTACCGGTCCAAAAATACGAGTTGCAATTGGCGCTTTATTTTGGTTTAACAATACCGCAGCATTGTCATCAAAACGCAACACAGAACCATCCGGACGACGAACGCCTTTTTTGGTACGTACAACTACTGCATTCATCACGTCGCCTTTTTTAACACGACCGCGAGGAATGGCTTCTTTAACCGTTACTTTAATAATGTCGCCAACTGATGCATAACGACGATGAGAACCACCCAGTACTTTAATGCACTGAACTCGCCTTGCACCGCTATTGTCTGCAACTTCCAGCATTGACTCAACCTGAATCATAGCGTTACTCCACACGTATGAGCAATAAAAACCAGTTGCTGCCGCTAGCACAGTATGAGTAGACGGCATTTTAATATAAATAGCCGCGACTTACTCTTAATGTGAGTGATATACGCTCGGCGCAATCAGCATCCTTAAAAAGGCGGCTATTTTAACAGCTTCTGGCTTTTAATGCAATTTACTTAGATTTTTTCTACTTTTTCAACCACATCAACTAAAGTCCATGACTTAGTTTTTGAGATTGGACGCGTTTCTTTGATACGGACAAGGTCACCTTGTTGGCAAACATTGTTCTCATCATGTGCTTTGATTTTTGTAGAACGACGAAGCTGTTTGCCATATAGAGGATGACGAACCAGACGCTCAATCAAAACTGTGATGGACTTATCCATCTTGTCGCTGACAACTCGTCCTGTCAATACGCTAGCATTGGTAGCTGTTTGATTGTTATCGCTCATGAGTCGCCTCGTTGTTTCTCGTTAATCAAAGTCTGAAGCTGTGCAATCGTACGACGATTGGCACGTACTTCATGGGTATTACCCAACTGACCAGTTGCTTTAGCCATACGAATACGGAAAGCATCAAGTTGCTTTTCATCAAGTAACTGGGTCAGTTCTTCTAATGATTTATCACGTAATTCACTGATCTTCATTACATTATCGTCCGCTTAACAATGGTAGTTTTAAAGGGCAGTTTTGCTGCGGCAAGCGTTAATGCTTCGCGAGCAAGCTCTTCAGAGACCCCTTCGATTTCATATAGCACTTTACCAGGCTTGATTTCGCATACCCAATATTCGACTGGACCTTTACCTTTACCCATACGTACTTCCAATGGTTTGTTGGTAATTGGCTTGTCTGGGAATACACGAATCCAAATCTTACCGCCACGCTTAATTTTACGAGTGATGGTACGACGTGCTGCTTCAATTTGACGGGCAGTCATACGACCACGAGTCAACGATTTTAGACCAATTTGTCCGAATGCAACGGTGCTTCCACGATGAGCTAGCCCAGTGTTACGACCTTTATGCATTTTACGAAACTTGGTACGTTTTGGCTGTAACATAGTTTAACCTCTGTCTGAGTTTCGACGGTTTCCGTTTCCACGACCACGGCGTTTTGGCGCACGAGGCTTCTCTTCGTTGACGGGGTTATAAACACTGTTCATACCGTCAAGGATTTCGCCACGGAAAATCCAAACTTTTACACCGATAGTGCCGTAAGTTGTCTCTGCACGTACTGACGCATAGTCAATATCAGCGCGGAGTGTATGCAATGGCACACGACCTTCACGGTACCATTCAGTACGAGCAATCTCAGCACCGCCAAGACGGCCAGACAACTCAACTTTAATACCTTTAGCACCAGAACGCATGCTGTTCTGTACAGCGCGCTTCATTGCACGACGGAACATAACACGACGCTCAAGCTGGCTACCAATACCGTCTGCAACCAAACGTGCATCAAGATCAGGTGACGTGATTTCTTCAATGTTGACCTGAGCAGGTACGCCCATAATTTTGGTCAATTCTTTTTGAAGTCTTTCGATATCTTCGCCTTTCTTACCGATAACGATACCAGGGCGCGCAGTGGCGATGGTAATCTTAGCAGCGCCAGTAGGACGCTCGATCATGATGTTACTGATCATAGCGTTATCTAGCTTCTTGCGAAGGTATTCACGAACTTGAATGTCGTTGATGAGGTATTCTGAGTATTGTTTAGGGTTAGCATACCAGTTTGCATTATGCTTTTTGACAACACCAAGACGAATTCCGATTGGATGTACTTTTTGACCCATAACTTATTCTCCTACCTTTATAGTGATGTGACAAGTACGCTTGCTGATACGATCAGCGCGACCTTTGGCACGTGGTAGGATACGTTTTAGCGTAATGCCTTCATCAACGTAGATAGTTGATACTTTAAGAGTATCGATATCTAGACCGTTGTTGTTTTCGGCATTGGCGATGGCTGAGTTAAGACATTTCTTAACAAACACAGCGCCTTTTTTATTGCTATACGTTAGGATATCCAAAGCACGCTCAATAGATTTGCCACGAACTTCATCAGCAACGAGTCTAACTTTTTGTGCCGATATGGCGGCACCGCGTAATTTTGCAGTTACTTCCATGGTAAGCACCTTATTTCTTAGCTTTTCTGTCAATGCCATGACCACGATACGTACGAGTCGGGGCAAATTCACCTAGTTTATGACCAACCATCTGTTCGCTCACGATAACCGGTACATGAGTACGGCCGTTGTGAACAGATAAAGTTAGGCCAACCATTTGTGGCAAAATCATCGAGCGGCGCGACCAAGTCTTAATTGGCTTGCGTGAGTTGGTGTCTAATGCATTCTCAACTTTAGCAAACAAATGCGCGTCTATGAATGGACCTTTTTTCAATGAACGAGGCATGAAATTCTTCCTTTATTTCTTCTTGGCGCGACGGCGGATGATCATGTTGTCAGTACGCTTATTACTACGCGTTTTAAGTCCTTTAGACTTCTGACCCCAAGGGCTAGTTGGATGGCGACCTTTGTTACGACCTTCACCACCACCATGTGGGTGATCAACCGGGTTCATAGCGACACCACGAACTGAAGGACGAACACCACGCCAACGTGAAGCACCGGCTTTACCAAGTGATTTCAAGTTGTTTTCAGTGTTAGAAACTTCACCGATAACAGCACGGCAATTCACATGTACGCGGCGAGTCTCGCCAGAACGCAAACGTAGAATAGCATAGATACCGTCACGACCTAATAACTGAACACTAGCACCCGCTGCGCGAGCCATCTGTGCACCTTTACCGATTTTAAGTTCGATATTGTGAATCACAGTACCCAATGGGATGTTTTTCAGTGGTAAACAGTTACCTGGGCGAATTGGTGAAGTTTCACCTGACATCACTGTATCGCCAACTGCTTGTTTTTTAGCAGCGATGATGTAGCGACGTTCGCCATCAGCATACTTAAGCAAGGCAATATGTGCAGTACGGTTAGGATCGTATTCGATACGCTCTACTGTAGCTGGGATATTGTCTTTAGTACGTTTGAAATCGATAACACGATAATGCTGCTTATGACCACCGCCAATATGACGAGTCGTTATGCGACCATTATTATTACGACCACCTGACTTACTTTTTGATTCAACAAGTGCTGCATAAGGACGACCTTTGTAAAGGTGTGGATGCACCACTTTTTCAACAAAACGACGGCCTGGTGATGTTGGCTTTGCTCTTACGATAGGCATGAGTGTAATCCTTATTCGTTATTCGCTGTTTCACTAGCAGAATCAGTAGTATTTACTACTTCTTCACCAGCATCAGCCATTTGTACATCTTGACCAGCTTTTAAGGTAACATAGGCTTTTTTATAGTCGTTACGACGGCCGATGCTTTTACCAAAACGCTTTGTCTTACCTTTAACATTCAAAGTGTTCACTTTAGTAACTTCAACACCTTCAAACATCAACTCAACTGCTTTTTTGACTTCTAGCTTAGTAGCATTAGAATCAACTTTAAATACCTGCACACCAAGTGAGTCGCCAAGCATTTGAGATTTTTCTGAGAATACAGGCCCTCTTAAGACCTGATAAAGTCTTGCGTTATTCATGCTAGTGCTTCCTCAAATTGTTTCGCAGCTTCAACTGACATGATCACTTTATCAAATGCGATCAAGCTCACTGGGTCCACTTCATTTGTACCAAGTACATTGACATGTGGAATGTTGCGAGCAGCCAAGTATAAGTTTTCATCAACTTCTTTAGTCACGATTAGTGCACGAGGTGCATTTAAATCGTTCAACTTAGCAATCAGCTCTTTGGTTTTCGGCCCAGAAACGCTCAACTCTTCTACCAAAATCAAACGCTCTTGGCGAATCAATTCGGCTAGGATGCACTGCATCGCACCGCGATACATTTTACGGTTTACTTTCTGTGACCAATCTTGTGGTTTTGCAGCGAATGCACGACCACCTGAACGCCAGATTGGGCTACGAATAGAACCCGCACGAGCGCGACCAGTACCTTTTTGGCGCCATGGCTTGATACCACCGCCAGAAACTTCGGCACGGGTTTTTTGTGCGCGTGTACCTTGGCGAGCACCAGCTAAATAAGCGGTGACGACTTGATGCACTAGTGCTTCGTTGAATTCACGACCAAATGCCGTATCAGAAAGCTCAACCGCCGCACCTGTAACTGTTTTTAAATCCACGTTAATCCCCTTGCTTAGGCTTTGACTGACGGACGTACGATAACATCGCCACCGGTGGCACCTGGGATAGCACCCTTGATGACAAGTAACCCTTTTTCGGCATCAACCGAAATCACTTCTAGGCCTTGAACGGTAACACGTTTGTTACCCATCTGACCCGCCATCTTTTTGCCTTTGAATACTTTACCTGGTGACTGGTTCTGACCAGTTGAACCATGTGCACGATGAGATACTGAGTTACCATGAGTAGCATCTTGCATATTAAAGTTGTGACGCTTTACAGGACCTTGGAAGCCTTTACCTTTGCTGTTTCCTGTAACATCAACCATTTGACCTTGTTCGAACAGGTCAGCTAGAATTTCACCACCAATCTCACGACCTTCAAGATCGCTATCGTTGGCACGAAACTCCCAAACACCACGGCCAGCTTTAACACCAGCTTTAGCGAAGTGACCTTTCTGTGCAGCTGTTACGCGGCTGTCACGACGGGTGCCTGTGGTAATTTGGATGGCTTGATAACCATCTACATCAGTATTTTTTACTTGAGTAATGCGGTTTGCATCGACCTCAACTACTGTCACAGGGATAGATGCGCCTGTTTCAGTGAAGACACGGGTCATGCCGCATTTTTTACCGACTAAACCGATCGCCATTTTAGACCTCTTTATATCTTATATTAATGGGTTGGGTGTGTAATGTGCATTAACCCAAAGCAATTTGAACGTCAACACCCGCCGCTAAATCTAATTTCATTAGCGCATCCACAGTTTTGTCAGTAGGTTGAACGATATCAACCATACGCTTATGAGTACGGATTTCGTACTGATCACGCGCGTCTTTGTTAACATGTGGTGAGGTTAGAACGTTGAAGCGCTCAATGCGAGTCGGCAACGGTACAGGACCACAAACTTGCGCACCGGTGCGCTTTGCAGTATCAACAATCTCTTGTGCAGATTGATCGATCAAACGATGATCAAAAGACTTAAGACGGATACGGATTCTCTGGTTAGCCATGCCAGCAAGCTCCTAATATGTGCTTTTGTCATTCTTGCTTTGCAAAGATATGATCAAAAGCCGTTTGGTTAAATATTCACTTAAAGCGGCCTTCTGTTCTTAACCAGAATGAGTTCTTTATCCGAACTTATAGCGTGCCAAAAGTAAAATAGTTTAAAGCCCCGCCGACCCTCCTATATATTGGAAAGCAGCAAAGGCATAATGAAATAGTGCTAGAAACGATGCTCTAGCTGTCATAGCGCCAGCCTTTCTAGTCAGCTGCGCATATTTAATTCAGTGGTGTGTATTATACATATTATTTCGTTCATTGCAAGAACTATATCTGTAGTCGATCTGGATATTACGCTTTTTAAGCATCATCATCTATTTCTAATGATTCTACTATCTATAGCAGATAAGCTATCAGTCTAAAACAATATCGTATTGTTCTTGAGTATAGAGATTTTCCACATCAAAAGTAATCACTCTACCAAGCAAATATTCTAAGTCTGCTACGGTATCTGACTCTGTCGTTAGTAGTAAATCAATGACTGATGCGTGAGCCACGACAGTGAATTTTTTGGGAGAGTTATAAGTGCGAGCACAGCGCATAATCTCACGAAATATCTCAAAACATACTGTTTCAGCTGTTTTTACAAAGCCACGGCCTTGACAGGTTGGGCACGGCTCACAAAGCTGCTGCCCTAATGACTCACGGGTACGTTTACGAGTCATCTCTACCAAGCCAAGCTCACTGACTTGCGTAATCTTAGTCTTGGCATAATCTTGCTTCAACTGAGCTTGTAAACTCTCTAACACATCGTCTTTGTGCTGTTGCTCTAGCATATCGATAAAATCTAAAATAATGATGCCACCTAGATTTCGCAAACGTAGCTGACGAGCAATAGCATGAGTCGCTTCTAGGTTGGTCTTATAAACGGTGTCTTCTAATGAGCGGCCACCCACGAAAGAGCCAGTATTCACATCAATAGTAGTCATCGCTTCTGTTTGATCGATAATCAAATAACCGCCTGACTTTAGATCTACACGGCGTTTTAAGGCATCACGTAAGTCGTCTTCGACACGATGTATATCAAATAGGGATTGCTCAGCAGTATAGTGTACGATTCGATCATAGACAAAAGGCACAAACTCTTTGGCAAAGTATCTTACTTGCTCATATATCTGTGTATTATCGATGATGACTTTTTCGGTATCAGCATGTACCAAGTCACGAATAGATCTTAATGGCAGTGCCAGTTCTTGGTAAATAAGCTCTGAGCTTTGATGATGGTTTATTTCTTGGCGACGAGCACAGATAGTGCGCCACAGCTGTAGCAGATAGTAGATATCTTCTTCAAGCTTTTCGACAGGAACACGTTCAGCAGCAGTACGAGCAATCAATCCACCTTTTAGATTAACCGTCTGCATCAAGCTACTAAGTTCAGTCTTTAGACGCGTACGCTCTTCGTCACCATCAATACGCTGCGATATACCAATATGTTCACTTGATGGTAGATATACCAAATAGCGTGACGGTAGCGATATATTGGTGGTTAGACGAGCACCTTTACTACCCAGCTGATCTTTCGTGACTTGCACTAAGATACGTTGACTTTCGTGTAGACGATGCTGAATCAATGTTTTAGAAACAGGCATAATTTCCGAGCTTGGCACGCTAACGACAGGTGACATAACGGCCAAATCATCGTTAGAAGTATCCACAAGGCCACGGTCTGTATCACTTTCTTTATGTACAGTGGCTTTATTTTTACTTTCTGCGACTGGGCGCGGCTCACGCTGCATATCATTGACATGCAAAAAAGCTGTACGTGACTGACCAATATCAACAAACGCTGCTTGCATACCAGGTAGGACACGGACAACCGTACCCAGATAAATATTACCAACCAAACCCAGTTTATGATGACGTTCGATATAAATCTCGCCCAAGATACCATTGTCTAATACTGCAACACGGGACTCCATTGGACTAATATTAATGAGCAGCTCTTCGGACATAATGTTTTTCTCTTATCTCTCAGCTTTTTTGTTAGGCGTTCATCGCCTATTAGCTTTATAGTGTAACAAATGCGACTTACTCTTGCCCATTACCCTACCGTGTCATTATGTGCAGAACATCAGTCATTCACTTTTAACAGGTTCATAATATTTGCTTAACCTGCTTGCATGTCTCTAATAAGTGCTAATGTTTGCGATAGAGGTAAGCCAACGACGTTAGTGTAGCTACCATTAATACGGCTTACCCATGCAGCACCTAACCCTTGAATGCCATAACCACCTGCTTTGTCAGCAGGCTCACCACTGTCCCAGTAGTCGCTCATCATCTGCTCCGTCAGCGGAACAAATGTAACTTCTGTGCGTTCAGTGATTTGTTGGCGGTTAACAACTTGAAAACCTTGCTGATAATCAGTCGTTAAATTAGCAAGACCTGGTAATAATGATACTTGAGTCGCTTGCACAGCCGTCCAAACCTCATGAACATTATCAGACATTTGCTGCCACATATCATAAGCGTGCTCACGGTCAACGGGTTTGACCAATACAGTTTTACCATCTGCTAATACACCAATGGTATCTGAGGTTAAGATAATAAGCGGCTCAGCACAGTCCATTGTATTAGCTTGGATCTTTTCATTTAGCTGTTTTATCGCAGCCTCAGCTTTGGTAGCGACCATGCGCTCGATATAGTCTTTTGGCGACTCATTATCATAGCGTGTTTCATTGATATCTGCACTCAAGATACTAAAGTTCAGCCTTGCTCTTTCCAATAGCTCACGGCGGCGCGGCGAACCAGATGCCAAAACAATATCCATCGCTACTCTCTTACTGTATAAATTATTGTGTGTTGAAAACTTACCTTCATAGAAGTTTTGTAGATAATAGATGCTCAAATCAAAAAATCACGCTCAACTACTCATTCATGACGACTAGCGCCAAACGTTAGCAACCGCCTCTTTAATTAACGTGTAAACTTGCGTAAAACAAGTAATACCAATGGCCAGCTTAGGATACTAATCATTAATGAAAAAGCGGATTGTGCAACAAAGATGTTTTGAACAAACATCTGCAATACCCATAGCGTTATTTGAAATACAATCAATCCTAGACTAGCGATTACCCATGCACTAACGGTATTTAATTGCTTAACATAGATACTGGTCAGTTTAATCACGAACGCTACTACTACTGCGGCAAAGGCTTGCTGTCCTAGATGAGTATCCATCAATAAATCAGCAATAAAACCGATAGTAAATGCCGTAAAGATACCGACATAACGTGGTTGAAACAACAACCAAAAAACCAAAACCATCACCATCACCATAGGACGCAATGTAGCCATGCTAGGACTTAATGGATAAATATTAAGTGATGAGGCAACAACGAAGCTAAGAATAATCGTAACAATGATTAGTACCGTTGCATTCTCGGAGTCAGGATACGACATGAGTACTTACCTTAGCGGGTGTATTAGCGGCTGCTATTAAAACATAATTAAGCATTGATGTGATGTTCACTGTGACTAAACAGATAATGAGTATATAGGCGGCTACTAGGGTGTATCTTTACTCCAATCGATAGTCATCTATATAGGCTAAAGATGGCAAAGTTTTGCCGAACAATGTCAAATATTGGATGAATAGCTCGATACTAAGCGGCACTGATGAGTAACACTATTTAGTTGGCTAGCTTATCTTGGAGAATGAGCACATAAGCGTTATCGATAAAATTTGCTGCTGGTGTCACTTCTATAGTTTTAAAATTATCGGCTTGGGTATTTTGGATATGAGCCACACGGCCGACTCGGTAACCTGCTGGAATCCGGCCGCCTAGCCCTGATGAAACCAACTCATCACCCACACGTACGTCTGATGTTTTGAATACATAATCAAGGCTCAGCGAGGTTGGTATTCCTTGTCCGGTAACGATAGCGCGCTGACCAGTACGTTTAACAGTAACGGCAACTGATTGCTGTTCATCGGTTATCAGTAGCAAGCGACTGGTATTAGGATAGACATTAATGATTTGCCCTAAAATACCCGTTTCGTCAATAACCGTTTGTCCAACTTGCACCCCATCTCGTGCACCTTTATTAAGCATCACAATTTGTCTAAGTAAATTGGTATCAGTACCGATAACCTGTGCTAGGTTGAGCTCAAACTGCTCAGGCTTAGTGGTTGATAAAATACCTTGCAGGCGTGCATTTTGTGCCAAGATATAATCTTGTTGCTGAAGCTTAGCTTGTGCGTGTATCAGTTGCGACTTTAATTGTATATTTTCGCGGCGTAGTGTTTCTTTAGACTGTAAGCTTCCACTCGCCCAATGTTTGGCATAGCTGGGTAATAGTGACAACTCATAGATCGGTTGCATAGCAGCATGGCTAGTATTGCGTATTGAATTAAACCATTCTGGATTTTTGCTATCGAACCACATCAGTACTAAAGCTGCTATCAGTACTATGGCAGTCTTACGAAGTGCTAACGGCTGGCGCGCAAAAATACTTGGAATCATAAGTCGTCTAACTCAGGGGTTATAAAATAAACAGTAGCCAGTGCTGAATTCTAGCCTTTATTAATGTGATTAAAGGCAGCACAACTGGCTGCCTTTACCTTTATCCTTATCTTTACCTTTATATAGTTACAGCCAATTCTTTTATCTTAATTTAAATAGCTCAAACAAAAATCATATTCAAACTTTTGTTATTGATAAAATCAAGTGCAATACCACCACCACGACTGACACAAGTCAGCGGATCTTCGGCAACAGTCACAGGCAAACCTGTTTCTCTTGAAATCAACTTATCTAAATCACGTAATAACGCACCGCCACCAGTCAAGACAATACCACGCTCTGCGATATCTGATGATAGCTCAGGTGGCGTTTGTTCAAGGGCCGCTTTAACCGCACTTACAATACCACTTAGTGGATCACTCAGTGCTTTTTGTATTTCTTCTGAGTTGATCGTGAATGTTTTTGGCACACCTTCAGCCATGCTACGACCACGCACTTCTACTTCTAACTGACTGTCCTCATTCAATGCAGAGCCCACTTCTTGTTTGATACGCTCAGCCGTTGTCTCACCGATCACACAGCCATGAGTACGACGGACATGAGTAATAATGGCTTCATCAAACATATCGCCACCAATCCGAATCGACTCAGCATAGACGCAACCAGATAGCGCGATAACAGCAATTTCAGTCGTACCACCACCTATATCAACAACCATCGAACCACTAGCTTCATGAACTGGCATACCAGCACCAATCGCTGCGGCCATTGGCTCTTCTAGCAACAATACTTTACTGGCACCTGCTGATGATACTGCTTCACGTATCGCTTTACGCTCGACGAGAGTAGACTTACAAGGCACACACACCACGACATTAGGCTGCGCTAGAAAACGCTTTGCCTTTACCTTCATGATAAAGTGCTTGAGCATCTTTTGTGTCACTTCAAAGTCAGCAATCACCCCATCTTTTAATGGACGAATCGCTGTAATATTGGCAGGAGTACGGCCTAGCATCTGCTTGGCATCGATACCAACAGCAGCAACAGTAGGGTTCTGCGTACGATTACTTCGTAACGCCACTACCGTAGGCTCGTCAAGTACGACGCCTTTATTAGGAATAAAAATTAGGGTGTTCGCAGTACCGAGGTCGATAGCGATATTATTTGATAAAAATCCAAACAGGTTCATGACTAATATATCCAGCGTCTTACGAATGAGGCGAATGAGATTGACTGAGGTGTTACTCGTCAGTGTTGAGCAGGTCGTCGATAGACATTACTTGAAGCAAAAGCTGAACATCGCAACAAGTGAAACCTAAGCAATAATGATGAAATGGAAAAATCGAGCTAAATTATACCTATTTAGCTCAAAAAAAACACAGGTATTTGCATCAATACGTAAGGATTTTGGTCTTAAACGCTAAAAGTTGTTACAAAATTTGAAATAGTAGTCTCTACCATTCATATTAATGAAACACCATCTAATTCAATAACTAACAAGGGCTCTACAGGCAGGCGATAATTTTGCTTAGTAGCACAGGTACATACTGTAACGTATTTCAGCGCTCAATGGGTAAGCAATTGAGAATCAATCGTGAATTATATAGTCAGTTTTGTAAACCATGCTTTCTTAATCGATATTGTGCACCAATCAAGCGTCATGCTCTGTAAACTTGGGTCAGATGCTTTATAATAAAACAACTTTATATAAGATATTATCTTAGCGCTTACTTATAGTAGCTACTTGTAACCTAAATCTAACAAAAACTGTCCTTCACTGGAGAAACCATGTCACAGCAACCAGCAACGTCTGACAGCAACGTCAGCCGTGAAGAAATCCTAGAAGTTGCCAACCTTGCACGCTTAGGTGTCGATGAAAATACAGCCGATAGCTATGCCGACGACATCAGTAAAGTACTAAAGCTGATGAATACGCTATCTAACGTTGATACCACTGATATCAAACCATTGGCCAATATTCATGAAGCTTGCCAAGAGCTGCGTGCTGATGTCGCTAAACACGATATCAATCGTGAGCGTAATCAATCCGTTGCGCCTGCAGTAGAAGACGGTCTGTATCTAGTACCACAAGTCATTGAATAATTTGTTCTATTGATTTTTATGCTTATTTTATCCCATTTAATGCTATTCACATTTTGACGGACGACACCTTATGTCTGAACTTCATTTATTAAGTACTGAGCAGCTCATTACGGGCTTGCAAGACAAACAATTTAGCAGCACAGAATTAACCGAACACTATATCAAGCGTATTGATGCGCTAGACAGCAAGATTAACAGCTTTATCACTCACACCTCTGAAACAGCACACGCACAAGCAAAAGCAGCAGACGAGATGCGTGCGCAGGGCGATAAGCGTCCACTACTTGGTGTACCAATGGCGCACAAAGACATCTTTTGTACTCAAGGTGTGCTAACAACTTGTGGCTCTAAAATGCTGCATAACTTTGTCTCACCATATGACGCAACTATCGTCTCTAATATCAATAAAGCGGGCATGATTAGCTTGGGTAAGCTCAATATGGATGAGTTTGCAATGGGCTCAGACAATAGCAGCTCATATTATGGCACCGTACAAAACCCTTGGAACTTAGAACGTGTACCCGGTGGCTCATCAGGTGGTAGTGCTGCTGCGGTTGCGGCAGGTTTTGCGCCAATGGCAACAGGTAGTGATACTGGTGGCTCAATTCGTCAGCCTGCTTCTTTCTGCGGCTTAACCGGTATCAAACCTACTTATGGGCGTGTGTCACGCTTCGGTATGATTGCTTATGCCTCAAGTCTAGACCAAGCGGGTAGCATGGGACGCAGCGCCAAAGACTGTGCTTACCTACTCCAGCCGATGATTGGTCACGATCCACGTGATGCAACTTCTATCCAATATGATATGCCTGACTATGTACAAGATATCAACGAGGCAGAAGCCACTGCTGGTGACAAGCCATTTGACGGTCTTCGTATCGGTGTGGCCAAAGAATACTTCGGTACAGGACTGGATAGCGAAGTTGAGCAAGCAGCACGCGCCGCCTTAAAAAAATACGAAGAGCTAGGCGCAACGATCGTAGAAGTAAACATCACTGATCCTGAAATCACGCTTGCCACTTACTATATGCTAGCACCTGCTGAAGCTTCATCGAACCTATCACGTTTCGATGGGGTACGTTTTGGCTATCGCTGTGAGAACCCAACGGATCTGATTGACCTATATACACGCTCACGCTCTGAAGGTTTTGGCCCTGAAGTACAGCGCCGTATCTTGACAGGGACTTACGCCCTATCGGCTGGTTACTTCGATGCGTACTATACCAAAGCACAGAAAATCCGCCGCTTAATCGTCAAAGACTTCGATGAAGCGTTTGCTAGCTGTGATGTGATTGCTAGCCCAACTGCACCGACTGCCGCTTATAAACTCAGTGACAATTTGGACCCTGCGACCATGTACTTAGGTGACGTGTATACCATCGCTGTCAACCTAGCGGGTCTGCCTGCACTCAGTCAGCCAGTTGGTTTAACCACAGAAGGTCTGCCTATTGGCTTGCAATTAATCGGTAAACACTGGCAAGAGAGTCAACTACTCACGACTGCGCATCTGTTCCAGCAGCATACCGATCATCATCTACAACATTCAGCCATCGCAAAGGAGACGGTATAATGAACACAGCAACTACTACTGATAACAATGCCGTCCGTGAACACGCCGTGCGTAAAGAGCTGTTTGTCGATGGCTACGAAGTGGTCATCGGTATCGAGATTCACTGCCAGCTAAATACGGAAAGTAAGATATTCTCCAGTGCGCCAACTGACTTCGGTCACGAGCCAAACAGCCAAGCCAGTATCGTAGACTTGGGTCTACCTGGCGTATTGCCTGTGCTAAATGCTGGCGTGGTCGATCGCGCGCTCAAATTCGGCATCGGCGTCAATGCTGAATTGGGTCTGTTTAATACATTTGATCGTAAAAACTACTTCTACCCTGACTTGCCAAAAGGCTATCAAATCACTCAGATGGCCAACCCTATCGTCGGCGAAGGTTACATCGATGTCGTGGTCAACGAAGGCGAAAAGAACGAATACCCAAAACGTATGGGCATCACCCGTGCGCATCTAGAAGAAGATGCTGGTAAATCGGTGCATGACGCAGTCGATGGTATGACTGGTGTCGATCTTAACCGTGCAGGTACGCCGCTGATCGAAATCGTCTCTGAGCCAGATATGCGCTCTGCTCACGAAGCACTTGCCTATATCAAAGCCATCCATCAGCTAGTGACATGGCTCGGCATCTCAGACGCAGTGATGGCCGAAGGCTCGTTCCGCTGTGACTGTAACGTCTCGGTACGCAAGCCTGGTGCCGATCTCGGTACACGTACTGAGCTCAAAAACCTAAACTCGTTCCGTTTCATCGAACGTGCTATCAACCGTGAAATCGAGCGTCAAATCGATATCATCGAAGATGGTGGCAAGGTCGTACAAGCAACCATGCTATATGATCCAGATCGCGATGAAACGCGTACTATGCGTACCAAAGAAGACGCCAACGACTATCGCTACTTCCCTGACCCTGACCTACTACCAGTACGCATCGAGCAGCATACGGTTGATGCGATTAAAGCAGCAATGCCAGAGCTACCTGTGGCTCGTCGTGCGCGTTTTGAAGAAGTGCTTGAACTGTCAGAGTATGACGCGCGTATCTTGACTGGTAGTCGTCAGCTAGCCGATTATTTCGAAGCAGTGGTCGCAGAAATCGGTCAGTCAGATGCCAAAATGGCAGGTAACTGGGTCATGGGTGATCTGCTAGGCGCACTGAATAAAGATGACAAAGACATCATCGACTCCCCTATCAGCGCCAAACAACTGGCTGGCCTGCTTAAGCGTATCAAAGATGACACGCTGTCTGGCAAAATGGCTAAGAAAGTCTTTAGCGCCCTGTACGAGCGCGAAGGCGGCGATGGCGATGATGCTGCAGATAAGATCATTAAAGACAAAGGCCTCAAGCAAGAAACCGATACTGGCGCTATCAAGGCCATGGTAGAAGAAGTCATCGCAAAAAATGAAGCGATGGTCGAAGAATATCGCGGCGGTAAGGAAAAAGCCTTTAACGGTCTGGTCGGTCAAGTCATGAAAGCCAGTCGCGGTAGTGCCAACCCGCAGCAAGTGAACCAAATCTTAAAAGAGCTTTTGGGTTAAGGTGAACGCTTAAATGGCGATGCTGACGGCTATACGTAAAACTGCGCGTTGGGCTTTGGGCAAAATAAATAGCTCTTGCAATATGTGCAATTTTGCGTAAAATAGTCAGTCATTCGGGGCGTAGCGCAGTCTGGTAGCGCACTACACTGGGGGTGTAGTGGTCGCAGGTTCAAATCCTGCCGTTCCGACCAAACATAGCAGTAAAGAGAAAAGCCAATCATTGTTTTCAATGGTTGGCTTTTTTTTGTGCTAAATTTGGTTGGTGGTTGTATGATGAACAATCGAAAGTCAGCCGTTCACACATTTTAAGGCTGGCTTGTACTTATTTTTGTTTAAGGGTATAGGGGTGTGAATGTGAGTTATTTGTTTAAGGACTTCTTAAGTCTTGAAGATGTAGGTGAGTATATAAACCAGTATGGGTATTCTTATAACTTAGAAATAGAAGAAGATTACTATAGATTGAAAGATGCTATCTTAGACCTTCATAACGAACAGAAACTGAGCATCGTATTTCATTATAATGATTTTGCTACTATTGAAACGCTAAAGATTGCTGAAAATGGTTCAATTGAACAAATAGAAGAATTTGAGTTCTATATATCAGGATACTTCCATGTACCAGAAGCTCCCTCAGTACTAAAAGACGAAGCGAATTTAAGAATAATACAAAACTATTACAGCTATTATTTACTGCATGATAAGGATGAACTGCCGATTTATGATAATGATAATAAATATAAAAATATAATTGGTAGTAGGTTTACTTCAATAGAGTTTGGTGATGATATGGCACCGTCAATCGTAGAGCTTTCTGATTTGAGATTTCCTAAGGCTGATTTAGATAAGTTGTTCAATGAAAAAAGTAGCGAGTTAAAAAGCGTCAAAGATGAGTTATCAGACGTACAAGCACAAAATGCGAAATTAGTTGCTGATATAGAGGAAAATAAAACTACCGGCAGTTCTTCAATGGGAACATCAACAGTAGCGCATGGAAAACCTAAGACCAATGAGCAATTAATAGAAGCATTAACAACTGCTAACAATCAAATAGCAGACCTTAAAAGCCAACTTGTACAAGCCAAAGCTGAATTAGCAGACAAACTAGTTGATGATAAGAAGTTAGCGCCCAACTCAGAAGCTAAAGTAGCTGAGCTAATCTATACCTTATTGAGTGAACTTAAATATGAACTGACACTAGGCGGTAAAGGCAAAACTAACCTATTAATCGAGAGTGCTTCAAAAAACCTCAACACCCCACTATCACCTAATTTTATAGCTTACTGGTTAAAAAAAGCCTATCAGCTAAAAATTAAAGACCTAAATAATTAGGGTCATATCGTCATGTTTTAGGGGCATATGACCGTCATATGACCTTATCTGACCCCCTTATCTCCGTATACCATAGAACTATGTTGAAAGTCGTAGAATACCTTTACGGCTCAATACACAATATGGAGCTATGAGCATGACCCAGCACAACCAACCACCGCATAACGCGCCTAGCAATTTATTAAAACGACTACTCCCGATACTAAAAATGGTACTCAGTATTCTATTACCTTACTTGCTATCACCGCCTGATATCCACATTCATATCCATCACATTAATATCATATTTTAGCGCTAAAAAACTAAGCACTACCCTAGCCGATACTTGTCATCTATAGACTTTTATAGAGCGAGCCGTTAGGGTAAATGCTACACCTTTACACTGGTTTATCTTATGTCCGAGCCTATCGCTCAGTCCAACTCTACCCGCCTTATAGATAACACTCATTGGGAGCGTTACCGCCGACCTTATGTGCGCGATTTGGCTTATGTACTGGCGTGTCCTAATGTCTTGACGCATTGGCTAGACTTTGCACCGCATGAGAACACACATGCTGTTTCAGTACATAACGCTAGCTTTTGGCAGTCGCAGTTTGAGGCGTATGAGCAACGATTAATGGAGCTAGACACCACCACTGACTATCAAGCACTGACTCGCTACTTACTCAAGCGCCCAAGCCCCAATCGACTAGGGTTTCACTTTGAAGGGTTGGTGTCATTTTGGTTAGAAGATGGGTTTGCGCGCAAGCTGCATCCGTATGAGACACTGGCTAATAATGTGCAGCTCTATAATGGCAAACAGACCACTGGTGAGCTAGATTTAATCTTATACAATCATGCAGAGCAGCTGGTCGAGCATTGGGAACTAGCCATCAAGTTCTTTATGGGCTCCGCGCCGTTCGAGCCTATAAACTGGGTAGGAATCAACTCTAAAGACAATCTACAGCGCAAGATGACACACATGCAAACCAAGCAGTTTCGAGCGGTGTGGGTGGATACGGAAAACCATGGACACGTTAAAATCGATAAGCGTTATGGCGTTATAAAAGGACGATTCTTTGTACCATTGAATACACATAACTTTAGCTATCCTAGCTGGCTAGCATCTAACTTTCCGCTACATGAATGGTGTGATAAAAATGATCCAGCTACCCTAGCTACAATCAATATGGCGACATTGCGAGCCGCACATTATATTGAGTGGTTTACCAAGCGTAGCTTTTATGATGAGCGCAATGTTTATGATCGACATAACGTTTATGATAAACAGCAGCCACCAGTAGTTTGTACTGGTGACACACCGCTCGCATCAGGGCTGTACTTTGCAGGTGATAGACCAATCGTTATCTATACGAGACAGCACAACTAATGGTAAGGGTTTTTATAAAATCATCCTCACCTAATCAGCACTCTCAATAATTCTCAATCACTTGCATCAGCTCATACCTCAACATATCAGCACTCGGTATCCGCTCCGCATGAAATCGCACCATCGCAATCCCTGCACTGGCTAAAGCTTTGTCTTTCTTATCATCAGCCTTTTGACGCGCTTTACTCGTGTGGGTCCAATCATCAAGCTCGATAGCAACCAGTGTGGTCTGAGCATCCATATCTACGATTACATAATCGACGCTTTGACGGCAGATACGGTTGAACCAAAAGCTACGCTCAGAGGTCTCGGTACTATTGGCTTCAATAATTCGTGATAGCTGAACTTGGACAAATATGTGATATTCAGGCAGCGCATTGCTTAATTTTTTAAAAAATATTACCTCAGTATCTGTCATGATTGGCATCGGTGCAAATGGCCAAATAGCCAAATCATCGCCGCGTACAGGCTTGGGATCAGGCTCACTACTTTGACGTTTTGACAATAACTTGGGTAACGTAATCAGCCCTAAAAACCCAACGGCCAATATTAAAAATACAACGCCAAATGACATGGTTTTACCTTATACAATATGAGAGTGACTGGCTAAAGTGATAACTTTGCTATTTTATAAAAGCCATTTACGGACAGTCACGGCAGGTCAACCTTTTTAGGCTGACAGGTTATAAAGAAAGAAAATCGGTGCTTATCGTAACCAAGCTTTTGCCAATCGGCAAACGGTAAAGCAAAAAACACGACATCAGATGTCGTGTTTTAATCATAGAAATAGTTAGATAAGAGAGTCCAAACAAACTTAAGCGTGTTGAGCTTGCGTAAATAGGCAGTACCATGATCGAAGGATCAAACACGCTCCGGTTAAAACGCTACATATTACTTAGGCAATAGGCTAGCGCCAGAATAACACCCAAGCACCTGTTGTATCGACCTTAGGGTCGCTATTAATTTTATCTTTTAGGGCCAAAGCTGCAATTTTACCACGCTCAGGACCAACGATAACTCGGACACCGCGACTGGTACGACTGGTTTTAACTTGATAGCCTGCTGCTTGGAATTTTTTTGCCAAATCATCCGCTCTGGCTTGATCGTCTGCCAAGGCTACCTGCACACCAAAGTTGCCTTTTGCATCAGTTTCTTTCACTTGCTGACGAGCTTCACTGAGTTTTTGCTGCGCTTCACGTTTAGCCTCAGCTGACTTCTTAGCTAACGCTTCTTCTTTTTTACGTTTTTCTTCACGTGCTTTTTCAGCTGCTGCCGCTTCACGCTCTAAACGTTGTATTTGAAGGCGTGATGGAATCGTTATACTTTGCCCCAACTGTAACGATGATGACGGTGAGATATCATTGGCTTGAGCCAAGACTTCTACTGGTATGTTGTATTGTCTTGCAAGCTTAATAAGTCCATCGCCTCTTTTCACTTGATATTCAATAGGGGATTTTGGTGGCTCTTTTTTAGCCGCTTCGGCAGCTTCTTTTTTCTTCTTCTCCTCTGCTAATGCTTTGGCTTTAGCTTCGGCCTCAGCTTTCTTTTTAGCATCTGCTTGTTTCTTGGCTTCAGCCTGTTTCTTTAGCTCCGCTTCTTTTTTGCTCTCTGCTAATTTTTTAGCAACGGCTTGTTCTTTAATCTCAGCCTCTCTCTTTGCTTCTTGAGCTGCTTCTTGCTGTTCACTCTCAGTCGGCTTATTATCAGTACGAGGCTGAACAGTCAGAGAATCAGTAATATTTTGTGCCGTTTCTGAGTCGTCACTATCATTACTAATAGGTGCACTATTAGCCAGATACTGCTGGCTTTCTGCGCGTGCTTTAGCCAGTGCTTCTGCCTCAGCCGCCTCTTGTTCTGTCAAAAACTGCTGCGCACGCTTTTCTTGCTCTGCGACACGGGCTGCGCGCTCTTTTTGTTTTTGTGCCAAGATACGTTTTTCTGTCTCGATATCTGTGGTCAACGGCTGTGCCGATGCGTTCTCAGTACTTGGTTCATCTATCATCGCTGATACTGGTGCGGGTTCACTATTACTATCACCAATCTGTTGCACCATAGCGTATAGCATCACGCTACCGCCTATAATCATCCCAATGCCCAATAAGGCTTGTCTCGAAAAGTTCATCCGTTTACGTCTCTTAGTTGGTAATAAGGTTGATTGAGCGGCATCGCTACTCTCTCAAATTATATTATTAATAGCATTAGGGCGTGTTTTCAATTCAATCGACAGCCATCTAAATGGACTAAAAAAGACTGAATTTTGCCACCAATTATGTCAATCAACTTTCAAACTATAGTTATAATGCTTAGATTAACACACCAAGTGCAACGCTAAATTATATTATAGAACACCTGATTGGGCGTTTTAAACCCTAAGCGTTTTCTTGGTCTGTTGTTTAGTTTATTCTCAATGTCCTGTATCTCATTATCAGAGACTTGTCTAAAGTCACAACCCTTAGGCAAGAACTCTCTGATTAGGCCG
>NZ_RRYV01000200.1 GCF_014861395.1 Psychrobacter sp. FME13
AGACAAAGCTGCCTGACTCAAGTAAATCACTCTCCGACAATACCGGGGCGGTTCACCCGTACATATCTGATTGATGGGGAGTACATAAAGGAGGAGCCTAAATTACTTTCGTTTACAGATATCGAAGCAAAGTATGATGAAAACTCACATAAGATCTTCACTTTTGATGTTAATGCAGATGGCATTGACGATAAAGTTATATCCTCTATCAATGATGAGAATAACGTATTTCAAGATGATGAACTTTATGCCTTTCTTGGAGATGAAAATAGTAAATATACATTGAGCTTAGATACGTCAAATCATGCTAGCGATGGAGGTTACTTTTTATCTGACATATTACCACGGCCTAACTATTCTGGTTTTATTTTGAGAACCTATTTCTCAAGCAGGGGTTATCCAATTCGCCATTATTATTATACTTACAAAAATGGAGTTTGGTACATCTCTGCTACAACGACTGAAGGCTATACAGTGCAAGATCATAATTACTATTGCACTGATAATACTGTAACGACGGTGTCAGAGTACAACCAATCTATAAGCGAATCGTTTAATAATGACGAGGAGCTACTTCAAAATTGCCCTCCCTTACCCACCAAGTACACTGTCAAAACAGATCAAGCAGAAATTCTTGATGAAAAATTCGAATCACGGTCGAAACCGAACTATTATATCAAAGGTGATTTGATTGAAGCTTTTGATCAAAATGAGGACTGGGTGAAAGTTGCTTATAAAAATGGTACTAAATTCGGCTGGATTGATAAGCGTGATCTAAGCCCAGTAGCGGACTGATCTTTAGCATTTTTTAGAATGTATGTCTATACTTTACCTATAAATTAAGAATGCCGTAGATTACGTTAAAGAAAGGATCAATAAATTATGAGACGCTTTTGCCCATACTGGGGTCGCTTATATTAATAGAGATACTAACAGAAATAACATGCCTGATAATTTTGGGGCCTCTAGGCCTGAAACAGGCAAAGGGTTAAATTTTCACCCCGCATCTTATACGCCAACGGGCGTCATATTCAACTATCAATACGTAGTCAACAGGATGTGTGGTTATACAAAGCGCAGTGGATTATTATCAAATACATAATACGATTATTAAATCTGGACAAAATAAATTAACCTTTTGTGTTATAGCGGGAGATGTTTAGTGAAAATCTTAATGAATGTTTTATTTATTATTGCTACGCTTTCATTTACAGCTAGCTGCAACAGTTCAACCGTTAAACAAACTCAAAGCATGACGGAATCAAAGAACGCAGAAGAAAGCACATACAGTTGGATGGAGGACAAATCCATTACTAAAAGCAATTATTATCGTAATTATTCAGCAGCCCATTTAAACAAAAATACACAGCAAATTGTCCAATCAATTCTAATTGAATTTTGGAAAGTTCCTCTTCAAGCTAAAAATGTGCGAAGTGATTTCGGTTTTACAGATGGTTTAGAAAAAGGATTAATTAATATATATGTAAAATATAAGCATTTACCAAATTGGTATATGCAGGTTGGACAATGTACTAAAGATAATAAAGGACCGTACTATCAGTGTGTTGTTGATGGAGATGCAGGGCAGTTTTCAATTAAGTTCGTCGATAACAAATTGCAACTTAAAGGATATATAAGAATGAATATATGTGGAGTAGTCTGGGAAAAGGTTGCGAGTAAACTTGAAAATGCATCTTCTCCATTAAGCGATGATTGGTATAAAGGCAATGAGGTTTTTATGTTAGATAATATTAACGAGATTCCTTTACGTTTAAAAAGTGAAATAACCAATTGTAGAAATTATGGGCAATAAACTCTATACCCCAAGTCTAACAACAGCCTGACGTGCTTCTTTCATAAACTATTGTTTGAAATAGAAAAAATACGCGTTTACAAAAGATCCTTCGTTGCAATTTCCAACTAGATATCCAGAAAATTTTGTAAAAATATCAAAACCAGCGTATGGAGCGATTGTTGTATATAAACATACAAAACGGGGTTATAGTACGGGTCATGTAGCTAGTTATATTTAAAAATGTATTGTTGGTAATTTGAAGGTTAAAATCATGTTTAATATATTACCTTTCCTATTAAGCTTTTTATTTTTAGCATCTTGCACTCATGATACTTTGAAGAAAAGCACTGAAGAAAAGACAGAGTTAAATACTATAAATGAATTATATAAAAGCACAGCATTAGAAATTAAAGTTTACTTTGAAAATCCAAATTTAGACGATTCAAGCTATGTTATTCGATATGTAGACAAAGCATCGCCACTAAAAAACAGCATTCAAGAATACTTGAACGGTTTAACACCAGAAGAGAAAAAGCTAGGATTTGAAACTAGCAATTTTGGCAACAATAGTTTTCAAGTAAAGATTGAGAAAAAGACTGCTCTTATAAATTTTAAAAGCAGTGACTTATCAATCACAGGCCCAGAACAAATATTAAATTTTAATTACAACATTTCCAAAACAGCTGAGCAGTTTGATACGGTTAATGAAACAGAAATTTGTGTCAACGATATCTACAACTATCAAATGGCTTTCTTAGCTAACGAAGAACCAGTGGAATGTCCCTTTAGTTTTTAAAAATCAAAAAAGGTATGAAGTTGATTAAACTTTAGGTACCATTTGACCCATGTCGTCAAATCCGTACAGTTAAACTTAGGAAGCTTTAGTTACGAAGCTTAATGATAACAATCAAACTACATCTGTCTTGGCATCTTATAGACTGAACCCTTCCGAGTCACAGTCTGGTTGTAATATAGTTCAATAGATTTAGAGCTATTACCGATAGCTTCGAATTCCGTTCCATAGTCTTGGTTATACATCAACTCATTCTTCAATGTGCACGCTTTTGCTGGTTTGAGCGAGGCATTAGATATAGAAATTGAACGACAAACCATAATGGTAAAACCAATGCAACAGACTATTTGATTTGACAGATAGACTTTTTTAACTAGATAGTCTGTAGTGATACCATCAAAAAAGGCTGCCAATAGGCAGCCTTTTTCTGTACTCAACGCGTCCTAAGAAGCAGCGACGGACTCATGCTGATACGATAACGCAAATATCTTATCAAAGGCCATTGTAAAAAGGAAGGTGTAAGCCAAGAAGAACAACAGTAATGCTACCTCCATCTTAAAGGCTTGGATTAGACCAACATCGTACCAAACCATATACAGTGGCAAGCAAATCAACACCAACCCACCTTCAAAACCAACAGCATGGGCACTGCGTATCCATAACGTCCGATGTACCAAACGTTTGCGACGTTCCCACGCTTCAAAAGCGGTATTGTAGATAAAGTTCCAAATGACGGCTGCTACCGACATCATTACCGCGACGGGCAACGATTCTGATGCATCACTATGACTGAGTATCATCAATAAAAGAGTAGATAAAATAATAGCAATGATTTCAAAGACGGTCACATATGTTAAGCGACGTTTGAGTGGGGATAACGTAATCAACCAAGACTCCAAAGCACCTGTATTTAAACAGCAAGGTGCCTATCAAAGTATCGGTCCGTCCCGAGATAAAAAAGAAAGGTGAAATGCAGAGCCACGGTTTCCGCCTGCAATTATATTATACAGAAGATAACTGAGAAAGTCAGTTAGTGCTTATATTGAGAAGCATAAACTGGTTTCTCAGAGGGAGTAGTTAATAAGATTTATGTTTAGTTCATTTTCAAATAGCTATTTCATCACTCACTTTTATAAACGTGAAATAGTTTGAAATTAATAAAAGGGAAAAATGTTCATCTGTTATTTCTGGCTTCAACTTTTTCTGCAATATCTATCACAATCTTAACTTCACTTTCATTCTCTATTTTTTCTTGTTCCTTCTTACTCTCCAGAACTGGCACATAACGTATTCTAGGTTTTTTTATGATAACTGTTTGGTGTCTAGCTAGCATATCTCTAAAAATTTCATATCTCCATACAACAAAAATTTTATTTTTGGTGCTAATTTCAATAGACCATATAAAAATCATAAATAGAATCTTTATAAAAACAAACAATAATACAAGAGCCACCCAAAAATATAATGCTGACAGGTTAAGTATGCTAAACATAGAAAAAAAATTTTCATCAGTGATGGATGGGATTAAAGGTGATAAGCTAACTGTCAAAGTAACAGTTAAAATCACTAATAATAGATTAATTGTGTACTGATTACTAAGCATTAGCTGAATTATTGAGTCTATATCTCTACTAGAAGGTTTCCTATTATTTATGTTAGATTCAACTAGATCAGTCAAATTCTGAATACTTTCTCCATTATTCAAAATTTTTTCAAACCATAATTTTTCAACCTCAAACTTAGCAGCATAATAGTTTTTTTGCTTCAAATTAGAAAGGTGATCTGTATCTATATTAAGTTCAGACTTCATTCTAGCTTGTAAAATCTCTACTTTTTTTGGTGAGAGATACCAATAACCTATAACTAAGCATATTAATAGAATTAAAAAACTTGCTGAAGCTAATATCCAAAATACAGAAAAATCAAAATTAATGAAACGACCAATGAACTTGTTGAACTCTCTATGAATTATAAATGCTAAAAAAAATATAAGTGTTGACCACGCTGAATACGATATCAACTTAAGCAAAAGTCTTTCGTCATTATTAGTTGGTAACCATGCATGAAATATACAAAAGTAATTATTAACAATATCAATAATATAAGTATTGGTGAACGAGACCATCCCGAATTCTGTGTAACTGCCGTTTAGATTAAATGCTTGCTGATACG
>NZ_RRYV01000201.1 GCF_014861395.1 Psychrobacter sp. FME13
AATTGTTTTATGATATTCATCCAAAACATAACTCTTTTGTAGTGCAGTGACTATATTTCACCGAACTTAAAGAGCAAGCCAACAATTTGATTGATGAAATTGATTTTGAGTTGTTTGAGCTTGATAGTAAAACCAATCTGATATTCTCAATTCAGGGCCATCGTTTGAATGAAATCATACGTACCTTGACCTTAGTGTCAGTGGTATTTATACCATTAACATTTTTGGTAGGCGTTTACGGTATGAATTTTGACTATATGCCTGAGTTAAAATGGAATGAGGGTTACTTTGCCTTGTGGGGTGTGATGGTAACATTGACTGTGGCCATCGTTGTGTATTTTAAAAGTAAGAAATGGTTTTAAACTGTACTGCTAACTTGTAATGTCTTAGGCTTTTAAAGATTGTTTATTAGTAGAATTTATTTATAATAAATACTAAACGTACTACCGCCTGCAGCATTAGCTTGATGGGTAAGTTGCCAGCCCATATGCGTTATGATGCGCTGAACAATACTTAGACCTAACCCTGTGCCATCAACCTTATAGCTCGTATAATCTTTTGACGAGAACTTATCAGTTAATTGCCCATCATTTTTCTTTTGCTCTAAACGCTCAAACCTTTCATAGAGTAGAGGCATCATCGCTTCAGGAATACCCAAGCCAGTATCGGTAACGGTGATTTTTTTATCGTCAATAATAATAACTACCTCACCCTCATCCGTGTATTGAAAGGCATTCTTTATTAAGTTGCCTAGTGCCATTTTTAGTAATTCAGGTCGTACGTAGGCAAAATACTCTTGTTCAGCGACTACTGCATAAGTCACAGTCTTATACCGTAGCAAATACTTTAAGCGTTCCACTTCATTGTTAGCAATGCTATTGATAGAGGTTTGCGGAGCGTCCAGTTTTTCAGGAGCACGCGAGAGTAGTAATAACGCGCTGATAATCTCAGAGGTCTCTTTAGCTGTAGTACTAATACGATTAGTAAACTCGCTCAAACGGCTATCGCCTTCTAATTGAGAAGCCAGTACTTCTGATGCACCCATAATAATCGTCAAAGGCGTGCGCAGCTCGTGGCTAACATCTCCAGTAAATAGCTGCTCACGTTTGAGATACTGCTCAAGCTTATGATTCTTCTCATCAATAGCGCGTGCTAATACGCCAACCTCGGAGGGCAAATGGGTCAATTCGGTTAAGTTTTGATGATCGGTTTCTACTGCTTTTTTTAAGTCTAATAAAGGTTTAGTAATTTGCCTAGAGGATAGCTGAGAAAATATTGCGGCAATTAGTAAGCTTAAAATAACGGCAACTCTTAAGGCATTGGCAAAGATGTCTTCTAGGTGTTCAAAAATGGCAAGGACAGGGTAGTTCCCCATTACCATCTCAGTGTCTTCTAAATAGGTTAAAACATAGCGTTGTTTATTTTGCTGATAGATGAAGAAATGTAGATTAGTTCTAACATTGCCATCTTTGGTGGGCACGGTTACGGGCATCTCTTGCACTGTCTCGGTTGCCAAAGCTTTTAAATTATCAGGTGCATGATTATAGCGATAAATTTTTATGCCCAGATCTGCAGTGTAGACAGGCTGATCGCCATCCTTTTCTTGACTAAGCTCTAGCTGTTGCAGTAAGCGAGCTTTGACCAACTCTTGCTCCATCCTTGTCTCAGCGTACATAAAAATACTGACGAAAGCAGCGCAAAGTAATATGGCAAATAAAAAATATGACAGTCGAAATTTATTAGCGATAGAGTCGAGGCTGAACATGGCATTTACTTCATAGTATAAGGTAGTAGAAAGAGGATAGGAGGTATAACTAGGACGACTCTTAATCAGATTGAGTCTGTAAATCGTACTAAGATATTCTACACTTTATCGGGATCAACAATTTGATAACCCACTCCAGGCATCGTCATTATCATAGGTCTGGCAAATGGCTTGTCGACTTGTACGCGCACACTATGCATATGAGTCCGTAGCGCATCGCTACTTGGAATATCCTCACCCCATACCTTTTCCTCAAGCTCACTTTTACTGACGACTCGTGGCGACGCATTCATTAATGTTTCTAAAATTTTAAACCCTGTTGGTGTCAGTTTTAGTGATGTACCTTCTCGTCTAATCGTGTGCTCATTAGCATTTAAGGATAATGGTCCGACAGCTAAGCTGTGCTCAAAATGCTCATCTTGGTGTCGACGGATAAGCGCTTTAATCCGTGATTCTAATTCAATGAGTGAGAAGGGTTTGACCAGATAATCATCAGCGCCACTATCGAAGCCTGCGACTTTATCCAAAATCGTATCACGAGCCGTCAGCATCAATACAGGGGTTTTATTATGTAGCTCTTCTCTCAGTTTTTTACATAGCTTGGTGCCGTCCATACCCGGCAGCATGACATCTAATAAAATAACGTCATAGCGATTATTTGCAGCGAGTGTTAAGCCGCTAATGCCATTATGAGCGTTGTCCAGCTCAAAACCTTTTGGTTCAAAAAAGGCATAAATATTGGCGACGATATCGGGATTGTCTTCGATGATGAGTATCTTGTACATAGTGGTCTCGTGCATAAATGCTAGCAGGGCTTATGATAAAGGTCTTAATGGGTAGATTTAAAGAAGGTTGGCGCTGCTGCTACCTCATCGGTAGTAATACCAAAAAAGTTAAGTAAAGTTGGGGTGATAAAGTCATGTGATACGGGCTGATCAATCATACTAACGAGACTACTTTTATCAATATTATTACTATTAGGTGACCAAATGATGACAGGCACCTGCTTTTGCGCATCAGGTGCGATAGCGTAGGGCATGCCATGCAAGTAAATATTATTCTCGCCTAAACTTTCGCCATGATCGCTAATATATACCATTATGACATCATAGTCCTGCTCATACTTTTTGAGCGTATTAATCACGTTATTTAAGAAGTAATCAGTATAACGAATGGCATTGTCATAAGCGTTGATGACGGATTGATCATCGCATTTAGAGAGCTCATTAGTCATGCATACAGGTTTGTACTCTTCAAATTCCTTAGGATAACGTTTGTAATAAGCGGGACCATGATTGCCCATTTGATGCAATAAAATAAGCGTATCTTTGGCAGGTGCATCTGACTTAATTAAAGTATCAAAACCGTCAAGCATACCGATATCATGACACTCCTCATCACAATTTGGATTGACATCAGCCGTCTTATAATCTTCAAAAGTTACTCGATCCGCGACCCCTTTAGAGCTCGAATTATTGTCGCGCCAAATAACATTGACGCCTTGCTTATTTAGTGTGTCTAATACGTTCTCATTATAGTCTGCCATATTATTGTCATAACTCTCTCGATTAGAGTAGCTAAACATACAGGGAACGGAGTAAGCAGTAGAGGTGCCACATGAGGTGGCATTTTTAAAGCTATAGACATCTGGTTGGCTAGTCAGCAGAGGCATAGTGTCGCGCTCATAGCCATTAAGACCGATATGATCAGCACGTACTGTTTCACCAACGACAAATACCATGAGTTTAGGCTTTGCTGCGTTAGTTCCAGCAGTAGGAGTTATACGTTTGGCATCTGTCGCATGCAGGGTCAATGTATCAGGACGACGAAGTTTCTCAACATAATCGGTACCTAATTTGATAACCGAGTAGATAGGAGTAATAGGGTTTGCGTAACTGCGGACTATCTTATGCTGACGGAAAAAGGTGGCGTATTGATCGCCAAAAGACAGTAGGCAGACAGCTATTAAGGCGATAGATGAGGTTAAGGTTAACGCTTTTTGCCATAGCGCTCGACGTATAGGTACTCTTTTTATGCGGATTTTAGCAATAATAACTGCGGGTATAATGCCTAGTATAAAGACTCTTGTAAAAAAACTTAGCGACATCAACCCCATCGCTTCACCTTGATCGGTTTGTATACTATTGATCAGCATATTAGTATCGAAAATAGTGCCATAAGCGTCAGTAAAATAGCCACATACGGCCGCTATCATTACCATAGCGATGAGCACTGGTTTAGCAATAGGACGATAGCAAAATAATTGGATGAGTAGCCACATTAAGCCGAACAATAAGCCTGCGATAGAAACTATGAAGCCAACGTTATTACCAAAAGGGTAAATGCTAAGCACTTGCGCGAAAAAACCAAAATTTGCAGTAGTGACTAAATAGAGCGCAACGATAATAATCAGATAGTTAAGATTAATTTCATGATTAAAAATGCTGTTTAGATAGCTTTTTTTGGTAGGAGCTTTGGTGATTTCAGTGCTAAGTGCTTGAGAGGTTGACATAACTAGGCTTCTCAACAGGATGGTAAGGAGTTTGATTCCTTACGATAACAAGAGGCCTGTTAAGAAGACGTTAAGATATTTGGGTTGAGTAATGCTTTAAGAAGATAATATATTCTTAAAAATAAATAGTTAGATAATAAGCTTAAGGATGCATAGGGAGTTTCCCAAACTCTGTGTAACTGCTTATAATCCACTAACAGGAGAATAAGCAATGACTACTCAATCTGACATCAAGAAACTGGCTGAGCAAATGGCCAGCAGCATGAAAAGCTTCGATGACATCAAAGACTTTCAAAAGCAGCTCATGCAGTCCTTCATCGACACTGCCTTAGAAGCAGAAATGGAAGAGCATCTCGGCTACCCCAAGCATGAAAAGGCAGACAGGCCTAATAAGCGCAATGGGCACACTAAAAAGAGAGTCCGTAGTGTAGTGGCATAATTAAATTGGACAACTGCTAAGAGGCTATACTAACCCAAAGAA
>NZ_RRYV01000202.1 GCF_014861395.1 Psychrobacter sp. FME13
GTGGTAATCGTTTAGTTGATTTATTTTATAACATTTTTGTGGTCATCTGACTATAGTTGCGAAGCTCTCGTTGGTGAGTTAATGGTGCATAAAAACAATATTACTTACAAAGCAGATTTAGTCTTTGTAGATGTAACTTCTTCATCAGGACAAAATATTAAAAAATCGAATGATTTTCAAAATTATTTAAAATTAAAGTCTTTTAATCAAGCTTTAATAAGAGCGGAACCAGTAGCAGAAACAAAGCTCGACTTAAATAAACTATCAAAAAATAAAAATAATAAAAGAGTTCTTAAATTTTTATTAAATATTAAAGCCGGTGTTCCTAAGGTACCAAATGCTAGCAAGTTAACATCTGAGCAACGCGAAAAGGCAGAGTCTGCAGCTCGCTCAAAATTTATGAATATGATTAAAGAAGAGCTTTCAGCAATTTTCATAAATCATGGCGACCAAGCTCCTATTGGTTTGACTGGTCGCAAAATCAAGTTAAACGACCCTTATAATCTTAGAACTTTTATTTTTTATTTAGATTTTAATATCAGTCGAATTAATGGGTTTGCCCCTGGAGACAAATTATCAAGCGGTAAGTTTAGGTGGGGGAACATTGTTATAATCTTCGCACAAGCAGCTACCAATAACGATACACTTGTTCATGAAATAGGTCATAGTTTAACGCTACGCCATGTATTTGATTCCAAGGCTCCATATACCTTTCATCAAGGTTTCAGTGATAAAGTAATGGACTATACTTGGCAAGCCATTAGTAAAAGAGCAAATAGCAATAAGCGTATGTCATTTACTAGATATCAATGGTATAAAATGCAAAAAGATACAAGTATTTATAGAATATAAAGGAAGAATTATGAAATTATTAAGATTTTCTATTATTACCTTATTATCAAGTTTTTCATTAATAGCTTGTGATAATAAGTTAACTGAACTCAAAGACATAGAGCAAAATCAAAGTACTGACAACCCCGTCTCAAATACAGATAACGGATTAACCAGTCAACAGTATCCAGCAATAGATGGAGATATAGATGAAATAGAAAATGATTTTTCAGTTGATTTGGAACCAAGAGTAACAAGTACGCCGGCAAAGCAATCCCAGACACGCTTTTCTTTGCCACAATTAAATACAGAGAAGTTAAAGACCTCATTCTATGATGATATGCAAGTTGAAAAAATTGAGGGAGAAAATATAAATGAAGACCTTAATAGTTTTTATGGTTTAGTTCAATATTCCGATGATACTTTTATTCATTATTCTTTTGAGAAAGAAAAGGATCAATATTTTGGCAAACTATTTTACGTAGCAGTACCTCAAAAACCTACTGAAGCTTTTAGTAATTTTCAGAAAAACATTATCTATAAGATGATAGATGTAAGTGGTGCAGATAATCCTCCTCAGTTCTTCCAAGAATTGTTAGATAGTCCAAAGATTACAAAGTATACAGAATGTGTTGTGCAGCAGAAACAATCTAAATACGTTATGGTAGAGATGACCTTTTGCGAAGATGATGACAGAACTGATATATCTTTATATAATCCTAAGTCTTAGAACAAGATCCCATCATTCCAAACTATCCAAGCAGTAATTAAAATGGTTCATTTGACCACTTGATCATAGATAAGACTAATTTGGACTGCTTTTACTTCAAACCATTTTCGGGTAGCTTTTTATACTTATACATAAGTAACAATGACATCACCACCATCATCCCCTATATCACATTCATAACTAAACCTAAAACACAGCTATTTTATCAAGTGAAAAACGATATTAAGTTAAAAGATACTGATATCTACTTTTCTTATGTTCGCTTTAATGGTTTGCTCTTTGAGCTGTGGGGGCGAAATACTACTCATGAACTTGAACACTGTAGGTTTGATATGTTGAGTGGCCTAACAATTCATTAGTTATATTTTTTACCTAACAAAGGACGTTGTAACTGTGGATAATTTATTATGAAAAATTTGATTTTATTAGCCTCCACGCTTATCTTCTGTGGCTGCACAATGGATGATACAAAACTAAATATTAATCATTCATTGGATGCAAGTCAGGCTTTGAGTGTAGAAAAAAATAGCCCTGAGACCACATCAAACGATAAATCAATATATCTATACAACTCCCCATCGGATCCATCCATAATAGATGATTATGATTTCAAACCTTTTGAGTCTGAAGGTAAATGGGGCTATAAGTACCATGGAAAAGTTGTCATTGCACCTGAGTACTCATTTGCAGGAGAATTTTTAAGTGGTTATTCTAGAGTTAAAAAAATAATAAATGGGGGCTAATAAATACAAAAGGTGAAGTTCTACTGCCTTTTGAGTATGACAATATAGATATGTTCAATGAAGGGTTCGCATCAGTTCAAAGAAACGGTAAACGCGGCTTTATCAACGAGCAGTTTGTAGAAGTAATTGAGTGTCAATACGATGAAGGCTATGATTTTAACGAAGGCCTAGCGAATGTTAAGCTAAATAACAAATGGGGATTTATTAATAAAAAAGGAGAAGTCATTATTCCATTTATATATGATGACGCTGATAGATTCAGAGATGGAGAAGCTCAGGTTATCAAAGATGATGAAACGTTTTTAATAACTATGAGTGGAAAACGTCTGGATACTCCAGTTACTACTGATTATTTATATCAGCTTGAATAATAAAAGTTTTGACCCCTGCCTTTAAATCCGTACAGATAAACTTAACTCTTTTAACAGGCTTAACAATTAATTAGGTGTATTTCGTGGTTAAACTTATTTTTGTAGCAATGTCACTCTCATTAGCAAGCTGTACAAGCTTAAGTACTCCAAAAGTCATGGCTAGTGAGCCAGCATTACTGCAAGATGATGAACAGGCAATGATAAATGAACCTGTAAATAATGACAAACCAGTAATGTGTCATGAACCGACAGGCTATGACAACCAACCTATACCACTGGATACTGGAGTATTGAGAGAGACTCCTATTGATGTCATACCGAAAGAGCTATTTATTGAAAGATTAAAAGCCTCTCCCTTATGGGAGCAAACAGAACGTAAAGATGAAGACAGATCCAGTTTTAGATTAAGTGAGATTAATGGCTTTCTTCAAATCCAAGGTGATGGTAGTTTTTCGAAGTCAGAAAAGATAACTAAAATTGCTTATTCACCTTTAAACGTAAAACAAAGAAACAAGTATGGACATCAGCTATTGGATCAAGAAAAAAGTGCTATGACAGAAATTATCAATATAGTCATTAATGATCACGATAAAGCTGCTGCAATACTGAATCAGCTTTATCAGCAATATTCAGTCAAAGTAGAAAACAACGAAATCCTAAGTGACAATGAAACCTTACATACTTATATTCGTTATAACAATATATTGTTTGAGCTTTGGGGCATGAACCGAACCAGTCATTCTATCAAAGAGTGCAACTTGGCTATGTTAACAGGCTTGACAATTAATTAGGTGTGTTTCGTGGTTAAACTTATTTTTATAGCAATGTCACTGTCATTAGCAAGTTGTACAACCGCAAGTATTTCAAAAGTCATGGCTAGTGAGCCAGCACTACTGCAAGATGGTGAACAGGCAATAATAAATGAACCTGTCAATAATAACAAACCAGTAATATGCTATGAACCACCCGAATATGATAATCCACCGGAACTGCCTGATACAGGAGTGCGCAGAGAGACTCCTATTGATGTCATACCGAAAGAGCTATTTATCGAAAGATTGGAAGCATCTCCTTTATGGGAAAAAGTAAGTTATTCTAATCACTTTGAACGTGATTTTTTACTGGAGAAAGTTAACGGTTTTCTTCAAATCCAAGGTGATGGTGGTTTTTCGAAATCAGAAAGCATAACTAACATTGCTTACTTTCCCTTAGATATTGATGAAAGAAATAAATATGGACATCAACTATTGGATCAAGAAAATTTTGCTATGACGGAGATTATTGATTTAGTGATTGATGATCATGATAAAGCTGCTGCAATACTAGATCAGCTTTATCAGCAATATATGGCTAAAGTTAGGAGTAATGAAATGTTGAGTGATAATGAAACTATACATACTTATATTCGCCATGACGGTGTCTTATTTGAACTTTGGGGTGCAAATAGAACTAAATATGATATAGCAGAATGTAACCTAAAAATGTTAATGACGCTGACAATCAGTTAACAATTGAACATGATTAAGCTTAACTCCTACTGTCAAATCCGTAGATATAATCTTGGTGACAAACCTGTCACCAAGATTATATCTACACAGGTAAAGGTGACACAGACCCTATCGCTAGTAACGATAATGAAGAAGGGCGAACCCGTAACCGCCGTATTGAGTTTACGCTCGCCGAATAACATTACCTTTGAATGATATTGCCCTAAGAATAGGAACACTACCATGTTACGCTTGACCAACACCGTGCTGCCCATGCACCCTGACAGGCTATATGCCAGTGAAGGCAGCACTCAAGCCCTCTATCCAAGTGCGCAGCAAGACATCAGTGCTC
>NZ_RRYV01000203.1 GCF_014861395.1 Psychrobacter sp. FME13
CAGAACTCAGTCCTTGATATAAACTTAAACCGTCCAACATTTGGGGGTCAGTTCACATTGCGTTAGCCTTTTTTATGAAAACGTTCGAGCTAAGCAGGCCTATTAAGCACCTTTTTTACCACGACCATGACGCTTACGCTCACTTTCAGTCAAGTAACGTTTACGGATACGGATAGCTTTAGGTGTTACCTCAACCAACTCATCATCCTGAATAAATTCAAGTGCTTGCTCAAGCGTAAACTTCACTGCTGGAGTCAATGTTAATGCTTCATCAGTACCACTAGCACGGACGTTAGTCAACTGCTTAGCAGTAGTCGGGTTAACCGTCATATCATCACTACGAGAGTTTAGACCAACAATCATACCCTCGTATACTTCAAGCTGTGGCTCAGCAAATAACTTACCACGTTTTTGTAGGTTGAATAGTGCAAAGCCTAAACAAACACCTTTCGCCATAGAAACAAGTACACCATTAGTACGACCACCAACATCACCAATCTTCTGTGGACCGTAATGTGAGAAGCTTGATGTCATAATTCCTGAACCTGAAGTCAAGGTTAAGAATTCAGAACGGAAGCCGATCAAACCACGTGCAGGGATAGTCGCTTCAATACGCATACGACCTTTACCATCAAGTTCCATGTTAGTCATTTCGCCTTTACGTAGACCAACTTGCTCCATGATAGAGCCTTGATGATCTTCTTCAATATCAAAGACAACGTTTTCATACGGCTCTTGTAGTTTACCATCCACTTCTTTAACAATAACTTCTGGGCCTGAAACACCCATTTCAAAACCTTCACGACGCATGTTTTCGATAAGTACAGATAAGTGAAGCTCACCACGACCTGATACTTTAAATTTATCAGGAGACTCTGTGTCTTCTACACGTAGTGCCACGTTATGAATCAATTCACGCTCAAGACGCTCACGAATGTTACGTGACGTCACAAACTTACCATCACGACCAGCGAATGGTGAGTTGTTTACTTGGAAGTTCATTGAAACTGTAGGCTCATCAACCGTTAGCGCTGGTAATGCTTCAACGTTAGCTGGATCACAAATTGTATCTGAGATATTAAGTGCATCAATACCAGTGATACAAACAATATCACCAGCCTGTGCATCTTCAACATCAATACGATCAAGGCCGTGGTAGCCCATAATTTTTAAAATACGGCCATTACGCGTACTACCATGCTTATCAATGACAGTTACTTGTGTGTTAAGTTTAACTTTACCACGCTGAATACGGCCAATACCGATAACACCAACAAAGCTGTTATAGTCAAGGCTTGAGATTTGCATACGGAACGGCGCATCTGCATCAACCTGTGGCGCTTGTACAACATCAACGATGGTTTTGAACAGTGGCGTCATATCATCAGCTAAGTCATCAGCTTCTAGACCTGCAATACCATTCAATGCTGATGCATAAACAACTGGAAAATCAAGCTGTTCATCAGTTGCACCTAAGTTATCGAACAAATCAAAAATTTGATCCATAACCCAGTCAGGACGCGAACCAGGACGGTCAATCTTATTGATTACAACAATAGGCTTTAGGCCTTGCTCAAACGCTTTTTGCGTTACGAAACGAGTTTGTGGCATTGGGCCATCAACAGCATCAACAACTAAAAGTACGCAGTCAACCATCGACATGACACGTTCAACTTCACCACCAAAATCGGCGTGACCTGGGGTGTCAACGATGTTGATACGATACTCTGTCTCTGAAGATGTATCTGTCCAACGGATAGCTGTGTTTTTAGCCAAAATGGTAATACCACGTTCTTGCTCAATATCGCCTGAATCCATTGCACGTTCAGCAATGTTTGCACGGTCGCCAAAAGTACCAGACTGATGTAATAACTTATCAACCAAAGTTGTTTTACCGTGGTCAACGTGGGCAATAATTGCAATGTTACGCAGGTGTTTGATATCGTTCGCCATATAAAATGCTCGTTTCGTCTTAAAAAAATGCAGTAGCATTAAGCGCCGCTGGATAAACCTTTATCATCAACCAGATAGATATTGAGTATTTACTTTTAGACGATCGCACAGTGTGTGCTATTAATCAAATAATTTCAATATAATCAAGTATCTACACTGATAAATTCATCATACAGATAGCTATGCTAATGTACATTCTGTCAATTTACAGAATGTTTGGGTCGCTAGTATAACATTATTGATTCATAAATTTATGTAATAACTTACTTTTCTCAATACATAAATAAAAAAAAGCCACCCAATGGGTGGCTTTTTTTGTAACTATATATTTATATTACATAACCAGTTGGCTATTATTTACTGAACAACCATATCTTTAGTTTGTTCAACAGTCATTGTTTTGTCACCAGTAATGATGGCATAAACACGACGGTTCATAGCACGACCTTCTTCAGTATCGTTTGGCGCGATTGGGTTGTCATAACCATAACCAACGGTTGATAGACGGTTTGGAGCAATACCGAATTCATTAGTTAGCATAGATTTAACCGCAACGGCACGAGCTTCAGATAGACGTTGGTTATAACGTGCTGAAGGACCAGTTTTAGAAGCATGACCTTCTACACGTGCTGTAGAGTTAGGATACTCACGCATCTTCTCTGCTACTTTAGCAATCTCTGGTTGATACTGTGCTTTGATAGCTGATTTGTCGTTATCAAAGAATACACGTAGCTCCATTTTTAGTTCGTCAGTAATGTCTACTGGTACTGGGCAACCGCGTTCATCTACAACTACGTTCATTGGAGTGCCTGGGCATGCATCGATGCTATCAGGTACACCATCACCATCAGAATCAAGATCAGATTCAACTACTACTACTGGAGTAGTGTCGATAACTGGCTCTTGCATTGGTGGTACTGCTACTGTAGGTGCTAAATGGCCACCAAGTACAACTTCTAGACCGGCCAAAGCCATGCCTTCCCACCAGTTGTTATCAAAGTTATGAATCGCACGAGCTTCACCACGTAGGCTTAAAGCGTCGTTGATACGATACATAGCACCTAGACCTAGATTACCAATAGTATCTTTAGATTCTGCAACTTCAGTACCAGCGTTAACTGTACCTACAGAAGAACCTTTAGCAGCAGTATAAGTTTCTTGGTTCTCTACTTTGATCTTAGACTGACCAGCACCAACCAACACATATGGCTTGAACGCACTATCAGTGTAACCAGTAAACTCTTCAGTACCAATTAAGAAGTTACCAGAAAGCATGGTTTGTTCTACGTCAAAGCGGTTAACACCAGCTTTTGCAGAATCTTCAGAGGCTTCGCCGTTTGCACTTGACACACCATACTCTACTTGGAACTGAGTAGAAGGAGTTAACTCAATACCTAGTGCAGCACCAGTGTATAGGCTACTTTCTTTAGCTACGCCGCCATTATTAGGATGACCATTAGCACCATTAAAAGGAGTACCATCGTCGATGTTATTACCATCAGCATTTACGTACAAGTTTTTACCAGTTTTAAGAATTTCGCGTTGCTCGTCATGAGCTTCGCCAGTGTAATGGTAACCTAGTAACAATGGGCTAATAGTTACGCCAGCATTAGCTGCTAAAGGTGCAGCCGCTACAGCAACCAGAGCTAGAGCAATTTTATTCAATTTCATGGACTTCCTCCAAAGGATAATTTTAGTGATGCGTTAAGCAAAACCGCTTCTCAAGATGCTCTAAAATAGACATCTTTTACGAATTTTAAGTGACAAAGCAAAACCAATTAAGGAGTAGCTTAGCGATTATCAATTCAGTTTACAACTTTTTTCGTTAACGAGCTACACATTATTACACGATAATGTCGTAACTAAAACACAATAACCAGCTTAAGTTACCTAGAACTAACACACCTTACGCTTTTTATCTTTTGTATGTCAGTTCACAATAGATAGTAAACCTAACAGTATCTATTGTCTGAGCTTATTTTAGTACAGTTAGTATTTTTTCTCTATTATTAAAACCTGTCATTCACTAATTGAAACATTTTTTGACAGTAGACATATATTCTGTATATATTAGATTAGCCAACATTATTCTATACATATGTAAAGCAGACATGGTTTTAAATTTTAATACACCCAATATATTAAAAATACTGTTTTTACCCCACTCTCAACTTGAAATAAGCAAATCAAACTGAAGAGGCGGATTACCAAGTTTTTTATTGAGTACAAAGCACAGATTATGCGACAGAATCTTACGAATCAATCGATGAGACAAATGCCATAAATCTCTTGCTCGCACTCTTTGTATATTAAATCGTTCTGATAGCTGACCAATGACTGTTTCAACGATACGGCGAGCTTTCATTAGCCGTCTTACCACAGGTTTGGGTCTATCCTCTTTCATGTTGGCTCTGAGTGGCGTTTGTAAATCCACTCCTTGAGCGTCGTAGTACGATGTCAGACTAGGGCTGATATACCCTTTATCAG
>NZ_RRYV01000204.1 GCF_014861395.1 Psychrobacter sp. FME13
AACATTGTAAATAGTATCAATGAGTTACAATGTGGCTTATCCCGAACTGGGGTTATTGTTAGTTCATTAAGCGTTATAGAGTTTAAATGAGAATGATTTTTAATATCATTTATAGGAAAAGTACGCTAGTATTGCACCTTTGTATCATTTGCTAGACATCTTGTAACGGTAGAGGTTAGATTTTTGTCAGTAAATAAAAATAGGAGCAATGGATGACATACGCAGGATTTTTCTCTAAGAAATGGGCAATAGCAGGATTTGCTTGTTTGTTATATTCAACGTCATTTTCTGCATTTGGTTCGGAGACGGCGATGTTAACGATGGACAGTCCTTTAAAAGGCCAGCTAATAAATAGTACAAAAAACAATAAAAATTCTTTGGCTCATTCATCAAATATTAGCGTTCCCTGCGACAAAGGCGATTATCTGACGGGATATATCGATAGTGGTGATAATACGGTAACGCTTGATATTTTAGATTCGACAGGCAATCTATCGCGCCGTTTAGTTGATCATAAAAGCGGCAAGCAAAATTTTTATTTAGTGGCAGAAAACTGTGATGCGACATGGCGCTTGTCTGGATCAGGTGCATACCAAGTAGTGCTTGAGCAACGTATCAGTTTAGCAGATCAGAATTTAGAAAGTGCTTTAGAAAGCTCTGACACATTACTTAGTCCAAAAGTATCAGCATTACGTGAGTCACTGACAAAAGGACAGAGTAGCGATAGTTTTTGGGCGGATGTAGAGGTATTAGGTACACCGCTCGTTGAAGATACTGCTACTGGTACTGTGATGACATTTTTGGCGCGGGGCAATTATAACAACGTAAAACTTTTAGGCGCACCTTCTAACAATCACGAGTCGCTACAACAGCTAGCTAATTCTGATGTTTGGTATAAGAGTTTTGTGGTGCCAAAAAATACCCATTTTTCTTATCAGATAGCGTTTAATGTGCCTCAACCACCAGAATCTGGATTTGCACGTAGAGTGGCGATAAGAGCTGTGGCTCAGGCCGATCCTTATAATCATCATCCATGGCCTCATTCAGCAATCGACAAGTACACAACCAAATCTACTATTACGTTAAAAGATGCGCCAAAAAGGCCTTGGGTAGATGTGCAAAAAGAAACCCCTAAAGGCGAGCTTTCTACTTTTAAATTCACCAGCAGTACGTTAGACAATACCCGTGACATTACCATCTATTCTCCTGCTATTGATGACAGCCAAAATAATAGAGACGATGCGGTGTTGTTGTATATCTTTGATGCGGAAGCCTATATCGATGCGGTTGGATTGCCAACGATATTAGATAATTTAATCGCAGCAGGTGAGATTCCACCGGTGACGGCGGTATTTATCAGTAATCCTGATGGTGATGCCCGTGCGCGTGAATTGCCTGCCAATCCTGTATTTGCAGATGTATTGGCCAATGAGCTGGTGCCGCAAGTAAATAAACGGTTGCCAGTAGCGATACCAAAGGATAGAACGGTCATTGCAGGGTCGAGCTATGGCGGATTGGCTGCCACGACTATTGCGTTACGTCATCCTGATATATTTGGCAACGTTATCTCTATGTCTGGATCCTTTTGGTGGAAGCCAAAGGAGCAAACCGCAGGTGATAAGCATTTTGTGGCGTCTGAAGTTATCAGAATGGATAAAGTACCTGTTCGGTTGTTTTTGAGTGCTGGCGTGTTTGAAACAGCTCGTGGGGAAAGTAGTAGCAATGGTATATTGGGAACCAATCGTCATCTGCGTGATGTGTTATTGGCAAAAGGGTATGACACTCGTTATGAAGAGTATGGTGCAGGGCATGATTACTTTTCTTGGCGAGGAATTATCGGGGATGGCTTGATATCACTTTTTGGGTCTGAGGAAGAGAAGTAATATCTGTATTTTATATAAACAGTAGCGGCTATGGCAGGATAGCCGCTACTGTTGGGGCTAGCGGTGTCATCACGTTCTTGCTACTATCTATCGTTGTTTGAGCAAGTTTTATCGTTGCGCTGAGCGCACCCTACGGCTAATATCTAAGGAAGTAAATGGAATTTTATACAGGAAAATCAGAAGAAGACGATGCAAAATATCTTCTCTCCTACATAAACGATGTGTTGATTCCAGCGTCTGAAGAATTCTTTGTATTAGTGAATCAAAATAAAGTCCTGCTTCACCACGCCTTTTCTTTTAATACTATATTGTCTCATGCGATAGACTACATGATTTTTATCGCAAAAAAAGTTACTAAGTCATCCAGTAACTCAAGTGTCATACGAAGAAATGATTTCATATCTAAATTTGATAAAAAATACCATGTAGACGGATGTTCTCATATAAATAACAAGTTTAAATTGCTAGATGCTGTTAACAACTCGTTTAAGCATGTTGAATTAGAACAGAAAAGATATGCTGATTTAATAAAAGTATATGGTGATTTGAACTTTCATAACCTATTTGCTGAGGATGGGAAAGTGTTTTTTAAGTCTCAACTATATAGCTTTGATTATTGCAGAGTAGTTATGAGGCCCATTGCGAAAATTTTCGACTGTGATATAAACACGTACAACGACGTAGATGATTTTATTAATGGTAGGATACATGGTAGTTTTGGTTATGGTAATTTTCCTTATGAATATGAACCATACGATGCTATTGATAGAATGATTGATTTTTGCAACTCTGAATGTAAAAACTGTGGTGAAGTAGATGATGACTGCGACTGTGTTAATTACATTTATGGTCAAAAATTAGGTAAATGCTCACCCAATATAGATCCCAGTTTTGATTTTAATGATGTAATGTCAGATATTAGTGGAGCGCGTGAGTGGAGAAAGAAGTAAATTCCAAGAGTAGGATACACATGTGTGCTAGATAAACGTTGTAGTAGGCATAATTTATAGACTAATAAACTAATCTAAAATTATGCCTGTAACCTCTAAAACAAAGGTAATCAACCCACAAATATCAGCTCTCACTAGGATTATACGCTCTCAACGCCGCAATACGGTCATCAAGCGTTGGGTGTGAGCGGAATAGGTTTGCAATACTAAAGCCTTGCGTTTGTCCTGACGAGATTGCGAACGCTTTCATACTCTCAGGCATTTGGTCGGGGCGCTGTGCAGAAGGACGAAGCGCATTAAGCGCACTGATCATCTTTTCGCGGCTGGCAAGTTTTGCGCCCATTTGATCCGCACGAAACTCACGTAAGCGTGAGAACCACATGACGATGGCAGATGCCAAAAACCCCAGCAGGATATCCATTACAATACTGGTGATGAAGTAACCAATACCTGGGCGACCACTGGTGTTTTTGAACACAGTACGGTCAACGAAACTGCCGATAATTCGCGCAAAGAACATCACAAAAGCGTTCACCACGCCTTGAATGAGAGCAAGCGTGATCATATCGCCATTGGCCACATGACCAATCTCATGCGCCAATACTGCCTCGACTTCATCTTGATTCATATTCTGTAGTAGGCCAGACGATACTGCCACCAGCGCTTTATTCTTATTCCAGCCAGTCGCAAAGGCGTTTGGCTGCGAATTGTTAAAAATACCGACTTCAGGCATACCGATATTTACCGCCCGTGCTTGTTTGGCTACCGTATCGACCAGCCATTTCTCAGTAGCGTTACGTGGGGATTCTATGACGACCGTACCTGTTGATCTCTTAGCCATCCACTTTGACAAAAATAGCGATATCATCGAGCCAACCATACCATAGATGCCGCACATAATGGCAAGGCTAACATAATTAAGTCCGCCTGCCGTATGTACGTCACCAAGGCCAAAAAATCTCGATAAAATACCAAACACAATGCTAAATACCACAATCACTGCTAAGTTGGTCAATAAAAATAATCCAATGCGCATCATGACGCTAACTTCCTATGTAAAGTGTCGGTATGGCCTCGATAGAGCACTCTCTAAGAGGTTTGTTTGCTATAGTTGTATCTAAACCATATTGAATGGATGCTACTGCTGTAAACAAAAAGTCAAAACAGCGTATAGCGATTAATTTTATTATAAACTGAAGTGATTATTATGGCGAACCGTAGTTATCTATATTCAACCAATATTATTCCCGAAGCAAATCAAAATGATAGCAGTCGTGTGTTAACTGGCATATCAGAATATAACTATGATATTCCAATTGTCTTTAAGGTGTTACTCTCTGGTAATACGCAAGCCTGTCTATCAGTGATTTGGGATAACCCTGAAAAGATTGCTCTTATTGGAGATTATGCCAGCGGGGTGAATGTAGTGGTCAACTAATTTAGGACACCTGATAAGAGGTTTTTGTTAAAGTAGCGT
>NZ_RRYV01000205.1 GCF_014861395.1 Psychrobacter sp. FME13
GCTGCGTAACTAAAATCTCCCAAGTTTAAGTCTACGGGATTGACGGCAGGGGTCATTCTCTTGTTATAATTAAAGTTGATATACTCACTCATTGGTTGATATACCTTTCATTTACCAGTTGCCATTTATATAAGTAGAACTCAACATGACACAACCTTTACCATCGTCTGCATTCCTACCTAAAACTTCATTACGTATTGCCTGCGCTCTAGCAATGCTAGCTACTCTTGCAGCTTGCCAAACTAACACCATTGATTCGCATCCCTTATCGACTGTTCAGAATCCATCAACCCAAAGCACCGTGGCGCAAGAAAAAACGTCCAATGATGCTCAGCAGTCAGCATTGGCCATAGACATGTCAGGTCGACATGAATACCAATTAGAAAACGGCCTAAAGGTAGTGGTAAAAGAAGATCATCGCGCACCAGTGGTGATGACGCAGATATGGTACAAAGTAGGCTCAACAGATGAACCTGCCAACAAAGGCGGTATCTCGCACCTACTTGAACATATGATGTTTAAAGGTACAACTGATGTATCAAGTGATGACTATGAACGCTTGATTGCTAAATTTGGCGGTGTCAATAATGCGTTTACCAGCTACGATTATACTGGTTATTACGAGCTGTTCCCTGCAAATCGATTCCCTTTAGCGCTTGAGTTAGAAGCCGATCGTATGAAAAACCTATTGTTCAATGATAAAGAGTTTGCCAAAGAACACCAAGTCGTCATGGAAGAACGCCGTCAGCGTACCGATGACAATCCACTCGCAAAAGCGTATGAGTCATTCCGATTGCTCGCATTGCCCGATAGCCCGAAAGGTGAGTCTGTTATCGGCCCCATGAAGGAGATTGAATCAATCACCCTACCAGAATTAAAGGCATGGTATCAAAAGTGGTACGTGCCAAACAATGCAACCTTAGTCATCGTAGGTGATGTTGAGCCAGAAGAAGTCTTGACGCAAGTCAAACGCTATTTCAGTGAGCTAACCCCAAGTAATTTACCGGAACGCCCTAGCATTAGTCAAAAAGGATTCCGTGGCTATCAGCAAGTTGACTCTGAACAAGCCGTACAAGTACCTGTGTTATTGATGGGCTATAACGTACCAAGCCTTGTTACCGCTGGAGCAAGTAACGAAAAACAAGCGTATGCGCTTTCACTGGCTCAGGACGTATTAGATGGTGGACTATCAGCGCGTCTTGAGAGTCGACTCATACGTGAACAAGGTCTACTAACCACGGTTGGCACTTCTTATGACTTGCTAGATCGAGGCGATGGACTTTTCTTAATTCAAGCAACACCGCGTGAAGGCGTTAGCCTAGAACAAGCGCAGCAGGCCATCATCGCTGAGATAGAAAAACTAAAAACTGATCCCATAGCCGCCGACGAAATTAGCCGTGCCAAAACCAATACGGTGACCGGATTGGTCTATGCACAAGATAGTATGGAAGGTCAGGCTCGTATGATTGGCTCCTTACAGTCTATCGGTCTAGATGACAGGTTACTTGCCGAACTACCAACCAAGCTCGATAGCGTATCAATCGCTGATATACAAGCGGCCAGTAAAAAATATTTAGTAAAAGACAATTTGACGGTGATGCATATCATTCCACCTCAAGACCAAGATGATACAAAGAAATAATGCTGAGATGTGAATGTTTAGCCCAATCATACAGATTTTATTATAAATAAGAAGAAAACCATGAATAAGAATAATGACTTGTCGCACATAAGCAAAAAGCCTTTAAATAGTCAATCAACAAGCAACGCATCAACGCTTATAAAACGAGGATGTCTTAGCGCTACTATATTGTTAAGTTTGACAACATTAACAATGACAGCGCAAGCAGATTCAGCAGCTGTTGAAGAATACCATGGCTCCGCCTCAGTCGATACCAGCGCACCTATTGCTGCGTTATCAAAACTAACCAGCTTAGATAATACCAACGATTTAACCGTTACTGTACCTACGATTCAACAATTCAAAACCAAATCAGGTGTACCAGTACGCTTTGTACAAACAACCACCTTACCAATTGTTGATATTGATTTGCGCTTTAACGCTGGTAGTGCCCGTGACAACAGCATCCAGCGAGATGGTTTTGGTATTGCTAACATGACAGCGACCATGCTGACGCAAGGCTCTAAAAGCTTAGATGAAAATCAATTTACCCAAGCCGTTGAAACACTCGGTATTAATTTAAACAGCAGTGCTTACAAGGATATGTTTATCGTCTCGCTACGCAGTTTATCTGACGATAAACACTTGCTACCTGCTATTGATTTAATGACTCAAATGCTCAGCGAACCTGCCTTTGATGATGCTATTTTGGCACGTAACAAAGCCCGATTATTGGTTGGATTACAACAACAAAAACAAGATCCCAACAGCCTTGCTAGCATTGCTTTTAACAAGGCATTATATGGCAAGCATCCTTATGCCCATCAATCAGCTGGCACGCTTGAAAGCGTACCCAACATCAGTAAACAACAGCTGATAGACTTTAAAAACCGCTATCTAGTCGCGGCTAACGCCTCGCTTGCTATGACGGGCAATTTGACATTAGTACAAGCAAAGCAACTTGCTGAAAACATTACCGCTAATCTACCAACAGGTCAGATGGCCACAGAGCTACCTGAACCAAAGCCTATAAATCAAGCCAAGCATATTCACATTCCATTCCCAAGCACCCAAACCACTGTACTCATGGGACAATTGGGAAGTAAACGCGCGACCAATCCAAAAGATCAACAGCAGCAAACCAATTTTGCTGTCGGTAACGAGGTAATGGCTGGCGGGGATTTTAATGCACGGCTGATGACTGAAATTAGACAAAATCTTGGCTACACATACGGTATATCAGGATCTATGAATCCAATGCTCGCAAAAGGTCCCTATCAAATCGGATTTTCGACCCGTAATGATAAAGCTCGTGCTGCCATTGATGCCAGTTTAGAAGTTATTAATGATACTTTAGATGAAGGTATTACTAGTAGCGAAATGCAGCTGACAACAGATAGTCTTAAGAATAGTTTCCCAATGGGGTTTGCAAGTAATGCGGGAATTAATGGACTACTTGGTATGATGAATTTTTATCAGTTACAAGATAACTATCTGACTAATTACGTCAACCGTATTGATCAAGTAAAACTATCAGAGGTCAATCAAACAATGCGCGATACACTAAAGCCTGATGATTTTTTAATTGTCACCGTTGGACAAGATGACCCTTGGAAAGATGACAAGACTAAAAAATAACCCTGTAAAGGTAAAGAGCGATACCAATTGGCATCGCTCTTTACCTTTATTACGCTTAATCGCTACTGCTCTGAATTCTAGCTGTTCTTAGCTTTTTGTGCTAAAAACACTCTCGGCTAGAAAGTAAAAATTGACACACATCAATCGGAAACAGTTACCGCAACGTCATAAACAAGATTTTCGGGCTTATAGGTTGCACCATCGTAAGCCAATCGAATCACATGTTTGTCATAAGACTCTACTTGATAATCACCGTTAGCAAAATTGTGCAATGTTGGTACGATTAATAACGTTTCGATTTGACGGTCATTTACTTTAACTGAAATTTTTTGTCCATCTTGTGGATACAAGAAATAATCACAATAGTCACTTGTCATTACTTCTGCAGTACGCTTAATAACCTGACTATCAACCCCTTTCTGTATTAACTTTGGACAAACATCAGGACGTTCCGAAGCCAGTCTGGCATAAGAATTCTTGATACTTTCTTTAACATTTTCCGCTTCCTGTATATTACTATCGAGGGTGATAGTAGATTGTGCCTCTATCGGAGGTAAATCCTCAGAAGCTTTATCTATATTACAGGCCGTTATTAAAAAAAGAGCTGAACCAAATACAACCATATAGCTGATATTGAACTGAGCAAAGACCTTTTTGGAAGCATTAAAGCGATTTTTTTTCATCGGTACTGACTGCCAGTGTTTCATAAATACTACTTGTAATAGATTTTTTATAAAATAAAATTTAACTCAGATTCAAAAGTTCACATTACAATCAACCACTTACTTATCTAAAAAAATTAAATATGGTTCTTTTATCTTACTTAGATTAACACACCAAGTGCAACGCTAATTAATATTATAGAACGCCTGCATAGGCGTCTTAAACCCTAATCGTTTTCTTGGTCTGTTGTTTAATTTGTTCTCAATGTCCTGCATCTCATCATCAGAGACTTGTCTAAAGTCACAACCCTTAGGCAAGTACTCTCTGATAAGGCCG
>NZ_RRYV01000206.1 GCF_014861395.1 Psychrobacter sp. FME13
AGGTCACAAAGGTCACAAAGGTCACAAAGGTCACAAAGGTCACAAAGGTCACAAAATTCTCACATCAACTCACTCAGTATTTGCTATTTTAATGTATAAAGTTATACCCATACCAACCTTTCTTTGATATATACAAGGAATGGCTTCTTGTGCGTAACCAGATTCTTAACATATTTGTGTATGCATCATTAGAACTAATTTAGGAGACAATAATGAAAACCACGTTACTAAACAAAACAGCCTTAACGACTGGCACAGCCTTGTTACTAACAGCCATGATGGGCAGTGCGCATGCAGAGCCAACAGGTTACGATCAGCTAACGTTTCAAACAGAAGTAAAAGAAGAGATTCAAAATGATGAAGTGCGAGCCAGCTTATATAAAAAAGCACAAGCAACAGATTCAAAAGCATTGGCAACGATGCTCAACACATCCATCAATAACGCGATGAAAATCGCTAAGCGCTACCCTAGTGTGACTGTAAGCACAGGGCAGCAGCGTACCTATCCTCGCTATGACAAAGACAATAAAATTATTGGTTGGACAGGACAAGCCAATATAGATTTGAAGAGTACTGACTTTGCCGCAACCAGTCAGCTCATCGCTGATTTGCAAGAGACGCTAGTGATGGAGAATCTAAACTTTGGGGTTTCAGAGAGTAAGAAAGATGCACTAGAACAAAAACTCATGACCAACGCTTCTCGCGCTTTTCAGCAGCAAGCTAAAAATCTAACTAGCGCATGGGGTGCTCGTGGTTATCGTGTGATTAATGTCAATCTCAACACAGGCGGTAACTCCCCTCGCCCTATGTACAGCAGCATGAGTATGAAAGCAAGCTCTGAGAGTGGATCAGTTCCTAGCCAAAGCTTTGAGTCTGGTAACAGTACTGTCTCAGTAACGGCAAATGGTACGATTGAGCTGACTAAATAAATCAACTTATACCAGTGGTTAGGTTCGTTCATAAATTGAGCTCTTCATACTAAAAAGGTAAGCACCATTATGGTGCCTGCCTTTTTCTTTGCGCTGTTGTTTATGCCGTCGTTATTGATCAATAAGACAAGCTCTAATCACTTTTACCTAACTTTAATAATAGTTTTTGGTATAACGATAGGTTTTGATAAGCCAACAGCTGCTCTGCTTTTCTTTTATTATCTTGCAATGTTGTGTTGTTCTGAATCACATAAATGGTACGCGCAACCTGCTGGAGCTTGCCACCTGCCTTATTGGTCACAACTGCCGTAATACTATGCGCACCTGGTAAAAGATCTACCGTTGAAATGGAAGCACTTAAACCCTGTGCCACCTCATTACCATCCAAGTAAATACTTACGCTATCGCCCGCTTGTAAGGATGGCTCTACTTGTACACTTACATCGATATTTTGTGCAGGACGACGATAAGCACGCTCTTCGCTTGGATTGGTGATTGTCAGCTGATAACTGACGGTCGAACTATTATTGTCCCTATCAGATGTACCAGTCGTCTCTGCGCTGGCAGCTTGTGCACTACTGCCAGACTGTTCACTTGCATTGCCATTGTTATTTGAATTAAGCGTATCACTTCTAGTCATCACACTGGTCTGAGTAACTTGCTTATCTGCTTGCTGCTCATAATTCTGTGGACGGTCGGTAAAGGTAACTTGACCCGTCTTTTCATCAACGACTTTATAAATAGAAGCAGCATTTGCCAAAGGGGCGTAGAGACTGGCTGTGAAGACGAGCAAGCCTGTGAATAACATCTTATTTTTTGTATGACTGCGTATGGTCATGGCAGTCTGAATCAAACGGAGATTTTTTGAGAGTGAGTGCATAGTCAGTCAACCTAATAAGTGCGCGTATTTAACAAATATAATAGTACCATTATGGGGGATTTTTAAGTGAAAAACACTAGGGCGTGTCTTCATTTTAAGATAATTATTAGGGCGTGTCTTCATTTCAAAAATGGTGATAAAAATGAGATAAATTGCCGTCAAACAAGGAAAATAGCGCAGATAATATCGGGATATTAACCAGCTATTTGATAATGTTTGGCAAGATTTAGCCATTTTTAGCCCATTTAGATGACTATCGAGTGAATTAAAGACACGCCCTAGTTTAAATTCCATAAAAAAAACCAGCTAAGTTAACCTTAGCTGGTTTTTATGACTCAAAATAACTGAGTGCTGTAGCGACTAATTAGCAGCTATAGTACATATCGAACTCAACTGGATGTACAGTCACGTTCAGACGTTGTACTTCTTCTTCTTTCAAAGCAATAAACGCCTCTAGCATATCTTTGGTAAACACGTCGCCTTTTAATAAGAACTCGTTGTCATCTTTCAATGCTTGTAGAGCAACATCTAAGCTCTCTGCAACCGTTGGGATTTGTGCTTCTTCTTCTGGTGGCAAGTCATACAAGTTTTTGTCAGCAGCTTCACCTGGATGCATTTTGTTTTGGATACCGTCAAGGCCAGCCATCAACAATGCAGCAAATGCTAAGTAAGGGTTCGCTGTTGGATCAGGGAAACGTGCTTCAACACGCACTGCTTTAGGGCTGCTTACATGTGGAACACGGATAGATGCTGAGCGGTTAGACGCTGAATAAGCAAGCTTAATAGGCGCTTCGTAATGTGGCACTAAACGCTTATAACTGTTGGTTGATGGATTGGTAATCGCGTTCAAAGCACGAGCATGCTTGATGATACCACCAACGAAGAACAACGCTGTTTCAGACAAACCAGCATACTCATCACCTGAGAACGTGTTTACGCCATCTTTCGCGATAGACATATGTACGTGCATACCTGAACCATTGTCACCAACGATTGGCTTAGGCATAAATGTAGCCGTTTTACCAAACTGATGCGCAACGTTATGAACCACATATTTTAACTGTTGAACTTCATCTGCCTTACGTACCATGGTGTTAAATGCAACACCGATTTCAGACTGGCAAGAAGCAACTTCGTGATGATGTACTTCAACACTACCTTCGCCAACAATCTCTTCAATGCGTTCACACATCACTGAACGCATATCTTGTGAGCTATCAACAGGCGGTACTGGGAAATAACCACCTTTCACGCGTGGACGATGCGCCATGTTGCCCCACTCATAAGTCTCGCCTGTCGACCATGCTGCTTCTTCAGCAGTGATTTTATGGCTAACACCAGACATATCAACTGACCACTTCACATCATCAAATACAAAGAATTCCGGCTCAGGACCAAAATAAGCAGTATCACCAATACCAGTAGACTTTAAGTACTCTTCAGCGCGGCGTGCGATAGAACGTGGGTCACGATCGTAGCCTTGTAGCGTTGATGGCTCGATAATGTCACAAGTAACCACAACAGTTACTGAATCAAAGAACGGGTCGACAAAGGCTGTCTCTGCATCTGGACGTAAGATCATATCTGACGCTTCAATACCTTTCCAACCAGCAATTGATGAGCCATCAAACATTTTGCCATCTTCCATAACATCTTCGTCGATGGTATGCGCAGGGAAACTGATATGTTGCTCTTTACCACGGGTATCGGTAAAACGAAAGTCAACCCATTTGGCATTTGTTGATTTGATAAGATCTAGTAATTTGTTCGACATAAATAATCTCCGTTGTGTTGATCACGTTATTGCGATGTAAAGTTATTTGTTTAATTTTTTGGTTCAAGAATATTAATATTAGCTGCGTAATTCAAACTAAAGCGCGCTTTCAATATTATGCTTATTATCAGCACTGTCAATGTCTTTAGTCAAGACATCCTTCTAATATCAAGTTTGTGCTTGCCACTCTCACTTTATTCTAACAACATACGAACGATAATAGTAAGCGCTTCGGGCATTTGTTAACAAATATTTTTAAAGCATTTTTTGCTAAAAATAGTTATGACATTGTTAGTGCAAAGGCTATGCCAACTTAAATAAGTCATAGCATCAAAGTACTTGAAACGTTGTTTTATTATCAATAATTACAAACATCTATAGCAGAAATATTAAATCATGATATTTATTTTTTAGCCTAGGGGCTGTATAGAATTGAGAAAACATTGAAAAAAATAAGCAACACCTTACTCTAATGTTTACCACAACAAAGAAACAAGGCGTCACTTATGGCTCGCAC
>NZ_RRYV01000207.1 GCF_014861395.1 Psychrobacter sp. FME13
CCAGTGAGCATGGTAGCCGTAAAGCCCTAGAGTATCTCGCTAAAATACAAGCAGGGCTTGTCAGAGAGACAAGAGCAGACGTCGGCTATACCAACTTCATCACCAAAAACCCCATGCACGAGCATTGGCGTACCGAAGTATGGACAAAAGAAGCCTACGAGCTAAATTATCTAGCGGAGTTTGTTGATTTAAGACCTTTAACGAATACCGAGAAAGAATATGGGCTTGGTAGGAACTGTTCCCTGTTCGATACCGTTCGCCATTGGGCGTATTCTGCGATTAGAGAGCACCGAGGTAAGACTTGGGAACAATGGTATAACTCAGTGCTTAAACACGCTCAAAGCGTCAATATGATGTTTTCAGAGCCGTTACCGTACTCAGAAATCAAAGCCACTGCCAAAAGTATCGCAAAATACTGTTGGAAGCGTGACTCATATCACTATAACGAGTTTATTTATCGTCAGGCTATTAAGGGTAGTAAAGGCGGCAAGGTATCTAAACGTAAGCCTGTAGCTACGTCAGAGCAATCATTAAAACCATGGTTAGAGTTAGGTATTTCTGAGAGCACATACCAAAGAAGAAAAAGACTCGGCAAAATTTGACAGTGGATAAGCCTAAATCAGATAACAGCCTTTTGACTGGCTCTTTTTTTATTGCTTAGGCTATCTGATTATGGCTCACTATTGTTCGTTTTGCTCTACTTTATTTATGACTAATCAAATTGAGAAGGGTTCTCTAGAAACTCGTTAACGACCATACGGAACTGCGTTGGGTGTGCGATAAAAGGAATAGGCGTTTTAATTCCTCCAGTACCAGAAATTAAGACAGAGCCATAGTTCAAGATCCTTCCGAAGATACCTTGGTTAACCATCAGTCCTTCAACTTTCTCCAAGCGCAACTCAATAGTATTGCGACGAATGAAACCAGTTTTAGCAATAACACGTTTATTAGTCAAAGCCAGCTCAGTTGTAAGAACTCTAAGAACAGCAACGCCTATAAAAAATGCAGCAAGGAGCAATATAACAAAACCGTTACCCCCTCCTAGAGCAACGCCTAAGCCACTAAGTAGCAGGAGGCCGCCAATCAAAAGAAATGGCCATTGTGACCACCAAGATACCGTCGCTTCTTGGATAACACGTTCACTGCTAGTAAGGTTTGAATCGATATAACTGCCCATAAACTTCTCCAACATAGATCAGACAAAAACAACATTCTATCAGCAATAAACATGTAACAAATACTAAGACTAAGAACTTTAGTGAAATTATTTAGTATTTGTATTGAATGACATTGCTGATAAATAAACAAGATAACTCTAAATAGTTACCTTTCAATGTTATTATGACATTAAGCCAGCATATGCCGTCATTACAATCTACTTCGTTTCTTTTCATTCTGGCATGCCGGTAAGGGGAAACCCCTTAACCCCAAAAACCTTACGGACGTCACCCATGAGCGATGAAAAACCCACTAAGAAAATCAGAGACAGGCATATTCAAATACGCCTCACTGATGCCGAATTTTCGGAGATAAAAATCCGAGCAGGTGAGCTTGGCACATCAACCTTCTTGCGCCAGTTGGCACTCAATCAAAAGATCGAACAGCCAAAAGCAAAGGCTAAGAAAATCATTCACGCAGCTGATCCCGAATTGGTGCGTCACGTGGCATGGATTGGCAATAACATGAACCAAATTGCCAAGCACCTAAACCAAGGCAACCAAGTAGACAATGAGGTACTTATGACTTTGGTGAAGATACAAGCCGATCTTGATACAGAGCTACAAAGGATTATGAGCGATGATCGTTAAATTCTTTCGTCATGGCACAGGTGGTGGCAGTGCCGTCTTTGATTACTTGCTTGGCAAAGACGGTGATCGCCCTGATGCCGAAATATTGCGCGGTGACGTAGAACAGCAAAAGCTACTCATTGACTCATTAGATTTTAAACGCCAGTACACCAGTGGTTGCTTGAGTTTCGAGGAAGCTCCTGACCATCTAACGCTTAAGCAAAAAAATGACATTATGGATGGCTTTGAAGAAACGATTACCGCAGGGTTAGACGCTGATAGGGTGAGCTTTGCATGGGTTGAGCACAGGGACAAAGGGCGGCTTGAGCTGAACTTTGTCATCGCTAATGTTGATCTTGAGCATGGGCGACTGTTCCAGCCCTATATTCACAGCCAAGACAAAACGAGGGTCAATGCGTGGAAAGATCTACAGAACATTTACTATGATTTATCAGACCCAAATGACCCCATACGCAAGCGATTAATGGCGCAGCGTGATAACTTACCCCGAGCGACCAAAGAAGCGCGTGAAGCCATTACAGAGGGCTTAGAAAGCATGGTGGCTAATGGGCTGATAACCAACCGCCATGAGGTCATAAAAACGCTGCAAGACGCAGGGTTTGAAATCGCACGCGAGACGGACAAAGCAATATCTATCAAAAACCCCAGTGGTGGCAGAAACATTAGATTAACAGGCGGATTATATGAGCGAGATTTTAAGTTTAGCCCAGAACTTCAAGAAACAGTCGAACGAGACAGCAGCGCTTATAGAGACAACGCTACAGGACGACTTAGGGAAGCTACACGCGTCCTTTATGAAGAGCTTGATCGAAAGCGAGAGTATCATCAAGCAAGGCACGGAGAGCCTAGACGAGAAGCAAAGCCAGTTAAAGACCATGCTAGAACAGCATCACCAAGCGATCGAGGGCGTATTGGTCAGACACCTTTTCAACGTCCAAGCCCTTACGACAGAAAGCCTAGAAAAGCAAAAGCTAGAGATAGTGGAAATGATGAACGAGTATTCACAAGAGTTAAGCCAAACAATGCAAGCTCATCAAGAAAATGCGCTCGACTTTGTTTACCGCCGAGCATGGGTAGTGGTGATTGGCTGCGCGATTGTCGCTTTAGTGATGATGGGATTTGGCGTCATGCTCGGAATGAAATTAGGATAACAGACCATGCAAAAACAACTGATACAGCAAGTCAGCAAAGCCATGCAAGCGAACGCAGACACGATAGCGCGGCAGAAAGAGATTATCGACCACCAAGAGCAGAGCATCGAGAGATTGAAGCGATTATTGACGGCATTGGCAGAAACGCAAGACAAGGAACTCAAAGCGTTACCAAGTATGTTCGATGCATTAGAGACTTCACTGAGCAAGCACACGAAAGAGCAGCAAGCTTGGTGGAGTCATCGCAAGCAATACACAGAAGGGCAAATAATTATCGCAGAACAACTGAGCAAACTCGCGACCATACAGATGCAGCTCACAGCAGCCTTGAGCGAGTATCAGAGTACACTAGTACCAGCAGACGAGTTAACGAGCGATATGAGCGCATTAGAGACGATGCTGAAAGGTATCACGGAGCAGCTAAAGAGTTCACAGAACGCAATCAAGCAGTCACAGAGCAAATTGACCAGCGAGTTAGAGACTGTCGCGAAATTAATAAACAAATGACGCAAGAGCTTGAAAAACAACGCCCTAAGAGGACTTATTCGGGTCCCAGTATGGGCAGATAACGTGAAGTAGGTACAACTTTTTATAGCGATGTACGCCTTAAATGGCGTGGCTTACAAGAAAATTCTTAATTGACGTAATAGAAATGAGCGCGTAAACTCAAGTGCTAGAAACGACTAACCCCCAGTGCTACCAACACTAGGGGTTAGATGAATTTTAATCTGTGTCAGCAGATATAAAACCCATTTTTTCGATACGGACATTTTATATCAGCAGGCGCACCAACACAAGTGTGCGTGATGTTAATACTACCGGAAATATACGAAAATCTCCCCTTAAAGCCTTATTGCACCGATGATCTAGGTGGTCTTGTCATTCGTCCTAGGCAAACTGCCGTAAAGATGCGGTATATTCAGCACAACCCTCCTTGCATGACCCACTTTATCTGCCTAGACATTGATCATGAGCATGGCGCAATGCGTTGGGCGGAAGAATACCTACCACCGCCACGGTGGACAAGCCAAAATCCTGAAAACGGACACGCTCATATCGTCTATGAGCTAAAAACGCCCGTTTGCACCAGTGAGCATGGTAGCCGTAAAGCCCTAGAGTATCTCGCTAAAATACAAGCAGG
>NZ_RRYV01000208.1 GCF_014861395.1 Psychrobacter sp. FME13
CTGATAAAGGGTATATCAGCCCGAGTCTGACATCGTACTACGACGCTCAAGGAGTAGATTTACAAACGCCACTCAGAGCTAATATGAAAGAAGATAGACCCAAACCTGTGGTAAGACGGCTAATGAAAGCCCGCCGTATCGTTGAAACAGTCATTGGTCAGTTATCAGAACGATTTAATATACAAAAGGTACGAGCAAGAGATTTATGGCATTTGTCTCATCGATTGATTCGTAAGATTCTGTCGCATAATCTGTGCTTTGTACTCAATAAAAAACTTGGTAACCCGCCTCTTCAGTTTGATTTGCTTATTTCAAGTTGAGAGTGGGGTTGATAATAGTAATCATTAGTGCTATTATTCTTTCTAATATTCAATCATCTAGATTAAAGACATTCCATTTCATGAATAATATTTAACAGGACATATGATGCGACTCCAGTTAGCCTCTGAATCTATCCGAAAAAAACACCTTACCGTAGCAGTACAGATTGGCTTGATCATGAGTATCAGTCAGCTGGCTTATGCTGAAACTACCTATACCGAAGACTCGCTAAGTACGTCCGAAACAGAGAACGCTGAGACAGCGATCCCATCGACTACTTTAGATGCCATCACCGTCTATGCCGATAGCTACCGGAGCACAGGTACAAAAACTGCATTAGACCCTGAAGATGCACCAATGAGCTATACCAGAATCGATCAAGACCTGCTACAAAAACGCCAAGCGGACAGTGTCAGTGCTGCGCTACGTTATGAGCCAGGTGTCAGCTCTGAGAGTCGCGGTACAGTGACTATCTTTGATGAAAACAGAGTTCGTGGTTTTAAGACTTTATCGAATTTTTATGACGGTCTAAGACTGCCTTACGATGGGGCTTGGAACCTCATGCCACAAGTCGATGTCTATGCAACAGAAGCGGTAGAAGTGGTCAAAGGCTCGGCCTCTTCACTGTATGGTTATACAGCACCTGGTGGCATGGTCAACCAAATTGCCAAAACACCTCAAAGCACCCAAGAAACGGAAGTGCAACTACGACTGGGTAACCAAGACCTAAAAGAAGTAGGCATCGATACAACCGGAGCGCTCACAGACAGCTTGAACTATCGTTTTGTGGCATTAAAGCGCAAAAAAGACGGACAAATGCAAACCACAGAAGAAGAGCGCACGCTGATTAATCCATCGCTTGAATGGCAAGCGACAGATGACGTGTCGGTACTTGCTAACCTCTTTTATCAAGATGACCCAAACATGGTACCCTCTACCCCACTGCCTTCAGTCGGTACCGTCTATAACGCCAGCTATGGCAAGTTAGATAGCGATGCCTATGCAGGCGACGAATGGAATAAGTTTAGCAAAGAAGTATTCATGCCGAGTGTCACTGTAAACTGGGATATCAATGATCAGTTAACCTTCAAACACATACTGCGCTACACCGACTCTGAAGCAGAGCAGCGTAATATGTACAACTCAGGTGGGTATGTCAGCGGTAGTGACACGATACTGAACCGTGTGGCTTACACCACCGATGAAAGCATGAAAAACTGGACCACAGACAACCAGTTGGCTTATCAATTCGATACGGCAAATACTTCTCATAACTTATTGTTTGGTGTTGAGTATCAAGAGACAGATAGCACTGCTGATTACTATGATGCTGGTGCAGATGGTACACCAAACCTTGATTTGTCCAATCCAGATTTTTCGCAAATCAATGCCAACACCCTACCATTAGATGTCTACAGTCAGTATGAGGACATCGAACAAAGCCAGCTTGGTTTTTATGTTCAAGATGAGATGACATGGAAAGATTGGACGGTAGTGGCAGGTTTGCGTCATGATAAATTCAAAAGCCTCACCGACCAGACCAAAGCTTCTCAAGGTGTAATATATAGTGTCCAAGAAATTGACAATGACGCATCAGAGACCAGTGGTCGTCTTGCTGCTATTTATAATTTCGATAATGGCATCTCGCCGTTTGTGAGCTACTCACAATCGTTCCAGCCAGTCGTTGGGAGTAATTTCGTGACCAATGAGCCGTTTGAACCCACGACGGCCGATCAGCTAGAAGCTGGTATTAAGTATCAATCATCAGATGGCGGCACCAAAGGAACATTGGCGGTATTTGATATCAACCAGCAAAATGTCGTGGTATCAGATTACATTAACTATAGAAATCAAACCCAAACCGGTGAGATTGCATCTAAAGGATTTGAAGTCTCAGGCAGTCATATGCTCAATGACTGGGTAGATGTCGCTGCGAGTTACAGCTATACCGATGCTGAAATTACCGAAGAAGAGATTAACCCCGAAGTGGTCGGTAACACGCCAGCGCAAACAGCGAAACACAAAGCCACGCTGTGGGCAGACTACTACGCCACAGACAAGCTAACGCTTAATGCCGGGGTTCGCTATGAAAGTGGCATGCAAATCGACAGACAGAACACAGATGAGCTACCAAGTGTGACATTGGTAGATGTTGGCGGCAGTTACGAAGTCAACCCTACCTTTACTGTGGGTGCGAGTGTCAATAATCTGTTTGATAAAACCTATGTCAGCTCTTGTTATGATACAAATAACTGCTGGATGGGACCAGAGCGCCAAATGGTCGTCAGTGTAAAAGCTAACTTCTAAGCACAAAAAAGCTGGCTATTGTAATAATAGCCAGCTTTTATCAATATCATAGATAAGAATATCGATCGAAAATTTATAACGCCAATATAGAAAACCCAAGTGGCTCGGTCAATTACCAATCACAAACCTATTACTTGCTCTAAATGTCCCGTTTTAATATATAGCGTAACACCTTCTAACCCTGCCTTTATCTGCGACTGCTCTCCTACTGGCAAACGTATCCAACTACCTCGTTGATAAACCTGCCCATCATCTATTAGACTGCCCGCTACAACCAATAACTCTGTACCACCAACACCACTAATGCTATCTTCGTCGAATACTACTTCGCCTGCATTGAGACGCTGCAAACTTACTTGCTCGCCATCATCAGAAAACAGAGGACAGATATCACGACTGCCTTGGCATTGCCAATTGTCATCATCATGAGTATCAATAGCGACATAGCGATCTTCATCAGATGGCATTTGTCTGAGCTTAACGAATATCACTGCGCCTTCATCACTATATGGCGTATGACCTGACGATGGTGGATTGCGCAAATACCAGCCTGCTGGATAATGTGTGTCATCTGCAGAAAACATGCCTGACAATACCAAAATCTCTTCACCATTTGGATGCATGTGATGCGGAAAGTGAGAACTCGGAGCATAACGCACCAGACTGGTGGCGCGCGCTTTTTCTTCACCCACGCGATCCAGCATCACCCGTTCTACACCGCTCTGCGGTGAGTTTATCCATTGTTGCTCTTCAACTGCAAGCGCTGCGCGACAAGAAAAATCTGCATTAATAAGCATAAAATAGTGTCCAAACAAGTTCGTTATGGTTGTATCAACTGACCATTATCGCACTAAAATAACTGGCGACAAGGTGCTAGCGATAAGCTCTGTTGTGGTACTGCCTAGAAACAGCTGCTGTAATTTTGAATGACCATAAGCACCCACTACCATAATATCGATGTCGTTTTCCGCTTGAAAGGCTAACAAGCCATTGACCGCATCAGCCGCTGATAAATGATGCGCTTCCACCACAAACCCCGCTGCTTCTAGTTGTGCTGCAGCGGCACTTAAGCTTTGTTTAGCGGTATCATTGTGACTGCCTATCATAACGATATGACCTTCTAAACCTTTTAAGACAGGGCTTCTAGCAACCATCGATGCCGCTTTAATAGCGGTTTTGCTACCATCAAACGCGATCATATATGAACTGGGCGCTTTAAAACTTTCGGAGCAAATCAATATCGGAATATCAGAGGCACGGGCGACCGTTTCTATTTGACTACCAATATTGATGCGACTGTTTTTGTGGTCTTCTCCGCGTCGACCCATGACAATAGCACGATTTTCTGTCTTAAAATTCTCGATAGCAGGTAACAGCTTGCCACGGCGCTGTTGACATACTCCCACCACTTTCGCAAAGCTCAAGTGGGGGATTCTAAAAGCAAAT
>NZ_RRYV01000209.1 GCF_014861395.1 Psychrobacter sp. FME13
AAACCTGTTGTTTCTCTAAGAAGCTCGATAATCACTTCAAAGTGTTTGATATGGTGTTCTTTTACATCAATTATGGCTACGTCTGATGCCAGCATACTTTTTAGAACACCACCAATTTTTTTACCTGCGATTTTTTTCGTTATATCTTTTGTCATCATCTCTATCCCTTCTATCGTCTCTTTTATCATTGCTATTTTTGTTTTTGTCGTGCTTTCTGTCCTTATATTTACTCTTATTCCTATGTTCTTTTTTGCCTACATCTTTATTGCGATGGTCGTTGTAAACTTTACGATGTAAATCTTGAGGCAGCTGATGACTATGGTTAATCGCATGACTGTTACGATAAATAGGGCGATTATCGTGAGGTGGCGCTACAGTGGCACATCCTACTAGCGTTCCTAGTAGAGCGATAGACAGCCCAGAGGTTGAAAGTGTTTTTATAATTGAGCCTTGTGGGGTTTTCATAATACAAATCCTTGTTGTCTGCCTAGCAAAATGAACGTACGTTTTTAACTTAAAAAATAGGATTACAGCCGTACTATAGTCAGTCCTAAATGAAAGAGATATAACTGTGCGATTTTGGTCTACACTTTCCTTGCTTGTTGTATGACGTAGGACAGAGGCTACGTAAAATGCACCTAGTATCGCTATATTTATTTTATAGCGGAACAACGATCAGCCTAAAATTGGTTACACCCATTATGTAGTGGTTTGATTTTAGTGCAGCGCAAAATTTTAGTACGATATAAGTTAATGAAATATATCATTAATCATAGAGTATAAAACTTGAGGTTAGGTGTCACTTGCGTTAAGACGTTGTAAGTGACATGTGTATAATCGGGCAGCATTATCAAGATAACTAACAAACAATAATAAATAATGAGAAAGACATGCCATTCGAACTGATTTTGTTTTCAGGATTTGCAGGTGCAACTGTGTTTATAGGGGGCGTACTGGCGAACATATTTGATCATCACATCAAAGACAGCCCTTTTAAGTCGCAATTGGTTCATACACTCATGTCATTCGGCGCTGGCATAATACTGTCAGCATTAGCCTTAGTGCTAATACCCAAGGGTATGGAAGTGCTGAGCGTTTGGGGCGTGATGGCATCGTTCTCACTAGGTGCTGTGCTGTTTATGTTCATTGATCGTAGACTGGCAAAGTCAGGAAGTCAGCAAGCGACGTTGCTAGCGATGATGATGGACTTTGTACCTGAATCTATTGCTCTTGGAGCTGTTTTTGCCATCGAACCACAAATGGCGATATTATTAACAGTATTTATTGGTTTGCAGAATTTACCTGAAGCTTTTAACTCTTTTCGCGATTTGGTACAGAGTGGTTTCAGTGTCAAAAAAACCTTGGCTATTTTCTTTATATTAAGTTTCTTTGGTATTATTTCCGCGCTGATTGGGCATTTTTTATTGAGTCAGCATCCTAGTATGACAGCATACCTCATGACTTTTGCCAGTGGTGGGATACTTTATCTGTTGATTCAGGATATTATTCCTGAGAGTAAGCTAAATAGTAATTATATGACTTCGTTAGGCGCAACCTTTGGGTTTTTGATTGGTGTTGTCGGTGAAATGCTTATCTAAAAACAATGTAAACTGGCTCGTTATAAAGCATTTGTAAGCATATGCTTACACGCAATGACGCTTATGCGACTTAACAGGGGATTAAGATTTAGGCATTATAGTTACACGGCATTAGGAAATGTGACTCAAGGATTGAGTTGACCGCATTAAGGATAATGATTCACTTACTACTATCAGGATGAGAATAGTAAGTGGAGTAAGGACACATAACCGTTGCTGATAGTAGTTAATCCTACTATAGATAGTAAAAGGGCAGGATGCCTAATATCACAACATGCTGAATATTATGCAAGGATGCATAGGAAACAGCTGTGATAAGTAACATGGATAGTTAACAATAAAACCGCATAACAATTTATTGCTATGCGGTTTTATCGTGTCTGGACGATGCTCACCAGTATGCAGCTCTGTATTATAGCGATCGCACTATAAAGTTATTAGGGAGTTTCCCAAACTTTGTGTAACTGCTTATAATCCACTAACAGGAGAATAAGCAATGACTAACCAATCTGATATCAAGAAACTGGCCGAGCAAATGGCTGGCAGTATGAAAAGCTTCGATGACATCAAAGACTTTCAAAAGCAGCTCATGCAATCTTTTATCGACACCGCACTTGAAGCCGAGATGGAAGACCATCTTGGCTATCCTAAGCATGAAAAGGCAGATAAGCCTAACAAACGTAATGGTCACATTAAAAAGACCGTCCGCAGTGACACAGGGGAGCTTGAGATTTCCACCCCAAGAGACCGTGATAGCAGCTTTGAGCCTGCATTAGTACGTAAGCATCAAACCCGTATCTCAGGTCTCGATGATAAAATCATCTTTTTCTATGCCAAAGGCCAAACCACCACTGAGATCGTCGAAACCATCAAAGAGCTTTACGACGTCGATATATCCAGCAGCTTAGTTTCAAGAGTCACGGACAACATCTTAGAGGACATCACCGCTTGGCAGAACCGGCCGCTGAGCAGTGTTTATCCTATCGTCTATTTGGACTGTATTGTCGTTAAAGTACGCCAAGATAAGCAGATCATCAACAAGGCTATTTATCTGGCGCTAGGCGTGGGACTTGATGGCAAAAAAGAGCTGCTTGGCATGTGGTTATCAGAGAATGAGGGCGCTAAGTTCTGGCTGGGTGTTCTCACTGAATTACAAAACCGCGGGGTACAAGATATCCTCATTGCCTGTGTCGATGGTCTAAAGGGCTTCCCTGATGCCATCAATACCGTTTATCCCAAAGCCAAGGTTCAGCTGTGTATCGTGCATATGGTACGTTACTCAATGAAGTTTGTACCTTGGACGGACAAAAAGACCGTAGCGGCTGATTTAAAGGCCATCTATGGCGCTGATACCCTCGAGATGGCAGAGGCCAATCTTGAGCACTTTGATGATACTTGGGGTAAGGACTATCCGCACGTGGTTAAGTCTTGGCGCAATAACTGGGAGGGCTTAACGGTGTTCTTCGAGTATCCTAAAGATATCAGAAAAGCTATATATACTACCAATGCTATCGAGTCGCTAAACAGTGTCATTCGGACAGCGGTGAATAAGCGTAAGGTGTTCCCATCTGATCAGGCAGCATTCAAGGTGATTTATCTGGCGACTCAGCAGGCATCGTCAAGGTGGTCGATGCCAATCCGTAACTGGACGTCTGCTCTGAATCGCTTTATGATTATGTTTGATGATCGTATCAGTAAGCATTTAATCTAAATGGCAGTTACACAGAATCTGGGATGGGCTCAGTTATTACAGCGAAAGCCATCACAGCGTTAACCTCGTTTGAAGTATTAGATACATCTACACTTGGTTGCCTTGTATTGCTTTCAAAGACAATCGACTATATGAGCTCGGCACAAAAAAGCCGCGTAGGATTCTATGCGGCTTTTCGTTATTTTGCGATACCATTTATTAGCGTCTATCTATTGGTATCTATCTATTGGTATCTATCAGCATCTATTCATACTGATTTCTACTAATAGTTGTTGTGGTGACGCCAGTCGTCTACTTCACGCTCGGCGTCTTCTTTAGCATGGCCATAACGTTCTTGTACTCGGCCAACTAGCTTGTCTCGGCTGCCTTCAATATGGGTCAAATCATCATCAGTTAGTTTGGCCCATTTTTGTTTTGCTGAGCCTTTCAGTTGGTTCCATTCACCTTTCAGAGTTTGTTCGTTCATTGTTATATTCCTTTTTTGTGAGTTAGTTCATTTTATTAGTGGGTTGATTATCGTCGTTGTTTAAATAGTGCTACTAATCATTTTCTATTTTTAGTCCTTATTTTTATTTATTGTAGTTATCATCGGATGTTAAACAAAGGCAACTAGTGGATATCTGTTTTATTGTTATTGTCGATATCTGATTTTTATTATGTTTACTAGGGCGTGTCATCAATTAGCATAGATATTTCAGAATAAGCTATACTTAGATCGT
>NZ_RRYV01000020.1 GCF_014861395.1 Psychrobacter sp. FME13
TAATGTAGGGCATCTATACGAAGCAGAGCCTGATTTGCAGAATTTCTATAAAAGCCTAGACCCAACCAATAGCTTTAATCCCGGCATCGGTAAAATGTCGAAAACCAAACGTAACTGCTCGTGCTGTGTGTAATAGTGAGTGTGGGTTGAGCTTGCCGCTTCAAAAATAAGCCAATTGCATCCATCGTTTAGCACTAATCAATAAATAATTAGAGATTCAAAAATATTACATAGATATTTAACAGAATAAGGGCAAGCGTATGATTATTTCATCTCCAAACGACTACAGGGCTGCTGCCAAGCGCCGACTGCCACCATTTCTATTTCATTATATAGATGGCGGTGCTTATGAGGAATATACCTTAAAACATAATGTTGAAGATTTATCGAAAATTGCCCTTAGACAACGTGTACTAAATGATATGTCACTGCTTAGTCTCGAGACGCAGTTATTTAATGAAACTCTGTCTATGCCTGTCGCGTTGTCACCCGTGGGTCTGACAGGTATGTATGCCCGCCGCGGAGAAGTGCAGGCCGCTATGGCAGCCGATCAAAAAGGCATTCCGTTTACCATGTCGACAGTTTCGGTTTGTCCGATTGAAGAAGTAGCGCCTAAAATTAACCGTCCGATGTGGTTTCAGCTTTATGTATTAAAGGACCGAGGTTTTATGAAAAATGCCTTGGAGCGTGCCAAAGCGGCGGGGTGTTCGACCTTGGTTTTTACGGTAGATATGCCAGTACCAGGGGCACGCTACCGAGATATGCACTCTGGTATGAGCGGTAAAAATGCTGCTATGCGCCGTTACTTACAGTCTATGACGCATCCGCAATGGGCATGGGATGTAGGGCTAAATGGCCGTCCGCACGATCTGGGCAATATCTCTACTTATTTAGGTAAGCCAACAGGATTGGAAGACTATATAGGCTGGCTAGGTAATAACTTTGACCCCTCTATTTCTTGGAAAGATTTAGATTGGATTCGCGAGTACTGGGATGGGCCTATGGTCATCAAAGGTATTTTGGACCCAGAAGATGCCAAAGATGCGGTGCGTTTTGGAGCCGACGGCATAGTCGTATCGAATCATGGTGGGCGACAGCTGGACGGTGTTTTATCCAGTGCACGTGCTCTGCCTCCTATTGCCGATGCAGTTAAAGGAGAGATTAAAATTTTAGCCGACTCTGGTATACGTAATGGCTTAGATATTGTGCGTATGTTGGCTTTGGGCGCTGATATTTGCATGCTAGGGCGCGCTTTTATTTATGCTTTAGCAGCGGATGGCGGTGCAGGGGTAAGCAATTTGTTAGAACTGCTAGATAAAGAAATACGCGTCGCAATGACCTTGACTGGTGCCAAAACGATTGCTGATATTAATTCTGACTGTTTAGTAAAGCTGGAGAATTAAACTTGAAGCCGTTAGTTTAGTCATCAATCGTAATAATGAAACTCATAATATTGTTGGCTGACTAGGGATAGACAGATATACCATTACAGGAATGGCTGACCCAGTATCACCAAAAAATAAATGATTAATACATAAAGCTGACAACGTCTTGGCTGATGAGAAGCGAGAGCTTCGAGATCCACATAAACAGGTTAAATGGCTTACACCATAGAAAACCTACATTTAAGACCGCACGACTATATTTGAATGAATTTGATCGGGAGATCAAGGATGACTATAAATAATGACGTATTACGTGAACGCATCAGCTTATTAGGCTCATTCCTAGGAGATGCGATTTCTCGCCAGACTGGCGACCAGACGCTCGAAACGATTGAAACCCTGCGCAAAGGTTTTATTCAACAACGACGCGCGCCTAACGACGCGAACCAGCAACAACTTATCGACTTCATCGCCTCGTTAGATAATCAAACCTTAAAAAACGTCATCCGCAGCTTTTCTATCTATTTCTTTTTAGCAAATCTAAGTGAGGAAAATTACTTACGCGAGCAGCGTCATGCCTTGCGTATGCAATCCGATCAAAGCTGGGAAGGCTCGTTTCGCCGCACCTTGCTTGAGTGTCGTGAGCGCAATATTGAACCTACTCAGATGCAAGAGCTGATTGAGCAGCTGAAATTTATACCCGTATTTACCGCGCATCCTACTGAAGCGCGCCGCCGTACGACCATGAATCTATTGCAGAGTCTATTTACTCATAGCGACGCCTTAAACAATCTTGCAGAAGACAGCTTTGCCTACGAACAAGCAAAAGAAAAAACGGCGCAAACGATTGATTTATTATGGTCATCGGATGAAGTGCGGACGCGTAAGCCATTAGTCTATGACGAGATAAATAATGGCCTGCATTATTTTAATGCCAGTTTATTCAATGCCATTCCAAAGGTTTATCGCAATATTAAAGACGCCATTGTTGATATTTATCCAGAGCTAACAGACTACCCATTACCTGCCTTCATAAGTTTTGGCTCTTGGATAGGTGGCGACAGAGATGGCAATCCCTTTGTCACTCATGACACCACAGAAATGGCCGTATTGATGCATGCTGATACCGTGCTGCGTCACTACCAAGTATTGATCAAGAAATTGCGCCGTGAACTTATTCATAGCGATACGATTGTTACTATCGAACCTGAAGTGTATGCAAAGATTGAAAGTTACGTTGAGCTCGACAGACGAGTCTTTGATTACAATACTGACGATTACAACAATGAGCCGTACCGCAGATTGTTATCGATTATCCTTGCCAAAATAAAAGCGACCAATCGCCACATTCAAAGCAAAGGTACAGACCTCGACGCCGCACACGATGCTTACGCCAACCCACAAGAGTTGTTAGAAGATTTACGCATCATTCGAAAAAGTGTCAATACTCATGACAAGGCTCATGGCGAAGGGCTATTACTCGATACGATTCGTCTGGTAAAAACCTGCGGCTTTCATCTAGCAGCGCTCGATATCCGCCAAGAGTCTTCTTATCATAGCGAAGTGATTGCCGATATTTTTGCCAATGCCTCGAACTTACCAGACTATCATGCCCTCACTGAAATAGAACGCCAGGAGTGGTTGACGCGTTTACTTGCAAAGCCTGGTACACCGCTCATCTATACCGATAATTTAACTGATAAAACCCGTGAACAATTAGCCTTGATGAACTCAGTGGCAACATTACGTAAGCTGGTCGGGCAAGATACGTTTGGCTGTTATGTCATTTCGATGACCAATAATGCCAGTCAATTATTAGAAGTCTTACTACTGATGCGTTTTGCAGGCTTATGCAGGGTTGATGATGCAGGTCAGCTGTCTGCTGACTTACCCGTCGCACCCTTGTTTGAAACCATCGAAGATCTTAAAAATATCGATAAGATCTTACCTGCCGTGTTGGACAATCCGCTATATCGAGGGTTGCTTGCGCACTCAGATAATACCCAAGAAATCATGTTAGGTTATTCAGATTCATCAAAAGATGGCGGCATCATTACGTCTGCATGGCAGCTTTATAGCGCGCAGCAAACCATTAACCGTATCGCTGCTGAATATGGTATCAAAACACGCCTGTTTCATGGGCGCGGTGGCTCTGTCAGTCGTGGCGGTGGCTCAACCCACAAAGCCATCGCAGCACAACCTGCCGGGACACTGCATGGAGAAATTAAAGTCACTGAGCAAGGTGAAGTCCTTTATGCCAAATATGCCAACACCGATACCGCTGTGTTTGAGCTTACCATGGGCATCACTGGTACGCTTAAAGCTTGCTCAACAAGATTTGTGGTGCAACCGCCTGAACTACCAAATTATGAAGCACTCTTTGCGCGTCTAGCCGATGCGGGTGAACAAAGTTATCGTACGCTTACTGACCATACCGAAGGGTTTTATCAGTTCTATTCACAAGTGACGCCAGTGCAGGAAATCTCTTTATTAAATATTGGCTCGCGCCCAGCGCACCGTAACAAAGGCCTGCCAAGTAAAACAACCTTGCGGGCAATTCCTTGGGTATTTGGTTGGTCTTTAGCGCGCTTCACCCTACCAGCTTGGTATGGCGTAGGTAGTGCTCTTCATAGCGTTAAAGAAGACGAAGCTTTAATGAGAGAGATGATTGATTGCTGGCCATTTTTTAACGTATTTATTAGTAATATTGAAATGGCGTTTACCAAGTCTGAGATGAGCATTGCTCAGGCTTATAGTCAGTTATGTGAAGATGAGGGATTACGTGAAAAGATTATGCAAGCGGTAATCGATGAGCATCACCTAACCTTCTCAGGTTTAAACGCTTTGCTTAACCAGACATCATTATTGGCACATCAGCAAAACCTTGCCGCGTCACTGCAGTGGCGAAATGCTTATTTAGATCCGATTAACTACATACAAATCGAGTTGTTGAAACGTGCCAGACAAAAAGACACTATATATGATGACGGTGACCTTAGTGTTGAAGATCCATTAATCCGTAGTATCAATGCTTTGGCAGCGGGTCTACGCAATACGGGTTAATTAATAGAGAATTACGTTCAGATATCTAACTTATGACCTAAATACATTGACTTCCTTTAATTAAATTAAGAAGGTTGAAAAGGTGTAAGGGTCAACTAATTTAGATGTGGGTGGGTTTCTATCGTCAGGCTCCCTAACTAAAATCTCCCGAATTTTTTTATACGGATTTGACGGTAGGGGTCAGTCAGCTACCAGCTATCGAGACGACCCGTATGTAACTTGGTGAAACAGATGCTTGATTATGCCACTACAGTCTATTAATTAGGCAGCAATTGAGACAAGATGTTAGAAAAAAATATTGCCTCTCAAAAAGCTCGATTATCACTGCCATATCCTATCCAGCACAGTGAACCAATTCTTTGACGTAATCTTTTCAATGAGTGGATCGGAGAAATGTCGTTGTTGCATGTGCTCAATCAGCATAGAGATTTGACTGATATCAGATAACTCATCTGGCAATAGACAACCATCAAAATCAGAGCCAAAACCGACGTGATCTTCGCCTAAATGGTCAACTAGATAATCAAGATGATCGACAATCACATCAACTGAAGTTTGCGTGTTGCGTTGACCGTCAGCACGAAGAAATGCAACATCAAAGTTCACCCCAACCATACCACCGCTTTGTTTAATGGCAGCCAGTTGCTGGTCAGTCAAATTCCTTGCTTGCTGACATAACGCGTGTGCATTAGAGTGTGTCGCGACAATGGGCTGATCAATAATCTCTAACGTATCCCAAAAAGCACGCTCATTCATATGCGACACATCGATTAGCATATGTTTTTCACGACACTTTAGAATGAGGTCTTTACCTTGATCCGTGAGACCAGATCCTGTATCGGGAGAATGAGGAAAGGAGGCATTTAAGCCATCACCAAAGAGGCTTTTTCTATTCCAGAGTGGCCCTATACTTCTAAGACCTGCATCATAAAACACATCCAGCAGTTCAGGCTGTATAGCCAAAAACTCAGCACCTTCCAAATGCAAAACGATGGCCAGTTGCTTATTCTGCTGACAAGCTTGGATTTGTTCTAATGAAGTACAAATCTGGATTTGAGCATCAGATCTTGCCTGTAATTGCTGTGCAAGTGCTAATTGCGCACAGCAGATATCGACGATTTCTTGCGGAGTGAAGTCTGAATGTGATGGATTGGCTAACTTGTCAGGATGGTTGTTTTTCACATAAGCGTAGGGCGGCAGGAAAATAGAAAATAATCCGCCCATCCATCCCGCTTTCTGACAACGTTGTAAATCCAAATGTCCCGGTAACGTGCCATAAATGAAATCGTGCACAGGATCGACAGCTGAACTCAGCCACAGGCGAGTTAACAGATCATTATGTCCATCAAATATTACAGGTTGAGCGTTCATATTCAATCCGTTACCGTACGAGTAGGTATCAGTTGTTCTTCATTCAGCTGTTTGTTACTTAGCCGCTTAGAGTTTTTAGGGTTACGAAAACGTAATTCCTCAAAAGGTACAGGCGTCTCGCTATTGATACGCGCTTCCTCGATTAGATAATGATAAGGTGATTTTCCACACACAGGATCGGCGTTTTTTGCATCTCCAGTCAGCATAAACGCTTGGCAACGACAGCCACCGTAATCCCGCTCTTTATCTGGGCAGCTTTGGCAGATGTCGGGCATCCAATCGTCACCGCGAAACTGGTTAAAACTCGCAGACTCATACCAGATATCTGACAGCTGGGTATCGCGTACGTTAGGGAACTGTATTGGCATTTGTCTGGCAGCATGGCAAGGTAGCGCTGTGCCATCAGGTGCTACTGTTAAGAAAATCTTGCCCCAACCATCCATACAAGGTTTCGGACGTTCTTCATAATAGTCAGGCACTACGAAAATAAGTTTGCATTTGATACCACGTTCTTCAATTTTTTCACGATATTCATTGGTAATGCGTTCTGCACTGACTACTTGCGCTTTGGTTGGTAGCAAACCCTCTATGTTTTCAAAAGCCCAACCATAAAACTGACAAATAGCCAGCTCGACCGTATCCGCTTCCAGCTCTAAACACAGATCAATAATCTGGTCAATCTGATCAATGTTTTGCCGATGAATCACAAAGTTAAGCACCATCGGATAGTCGTATTGTTTGACCAGACGTGACATCTCATACTTTTGCTCAAAAGCATGTTTCGAACCTGCCAAGAGATTGTTTACCGATGGATCACTGGCTTGAAAACTGATTTGGATATGCTGAAGGCCTGCTTCTTTTAGACTCGCGATTCTAGCTTCAGTAAGTCCCATACCTGAGGTGATGAGGTTGGTATAAAAACCTTGCTTGTGCGCATAAGCGACCATTTCTTCTAAGTCTTGACGCACCAGTGGCTCACCGCCAGAAAACCCAAGCTGCACCGCGCCCATTTGCCGCGCCTGATCAAACACATCAAACCATTCCTTTGTCATCAGCTCTTCTTTGTACTGAGCATAGTCAATGGGATTGGAGCAATACGGGCATTGTAAGGGGCAACGATAGGTCAACTCAGCGAGTAACCATAGCGGCAGTCCGACGGGTGCAGTCATACTAAATCAATCCAATGTTCACGTTGAGCCACCAACATATATTCGATAATGTCTTGCTCGATTTCAGGTATATCACCAAACATAGCCTTCACCTTTTTAATAATATCAGCAATGGACGCTTGACCATCAATGTGTTGACCGATGATGCTGGCACTCTCATTTAATTTGATCATCCCTTCAGGATACAGCAACACATAAGCGTTCTGTGCAGGCTCAAACTGAAAGCGATAACCATGACGCCATACTGGGACGATAGAGTGATCTAGTTCAGGTAAACTCATTTGAACAATCCTTTATGCCAGACATTATCATCAGTGACGCTTTGGTAAGGGGCTTGATTATGGACATAGGCCAAGCTCAAAGAATCCAAAATGGTCCACAAAATATCCAGTTTAAATTGTAGAATCTCTAACATACGCTCTTGTTGTTCAACTGTTTTGAATGAGTCGAGCGTAATGGTTAGGCCATGCTCAACATCGCGGCGGGCCTGACTTAAGCGCGAGCGAAAATAGGTATAACCTTGCTCTTTAATCCAAGGATAATGTTTTGGCCAAGACTCTAAGCGCGATTGATGAATCTGCGGGGCAAAAAGCTCTGTCAGTGAGCTGCTAGCTGCTTCTCGCCATGAGGTACGACGCGCAAAATTTACATAAGCATCGACTGCAAAACGTACACCCGGCAACACCAATTCTTCAGAAATCACTTGTTCGCGGCTAAGACCAACCGCTTCTGCCAGACTCAACCATGCTTCACGACCGCCACCATCAGGATACACGCCATCTTGATCAATCATGCGCTGAATCCACTCTTGACGCACCCGCTGATCGGGGCAATTCGCCATGATTGCCGCATCTTTCAAGGGAATATTGATTTGATAATAGAATCTGTTGGCGACCCACGCTTGAATCTGCTGTTGGGTCGCTTGTCCTTCATGCATCATGATATGAAAAGGGTGGTAAATATGGTAATACTGACCTTTAGCCAAAATCGCTTGTTCAAACGCCTCTACGCTAAGGGCGGTCTTCTCTTCTTGCATGCTGTTCATATTATCTTCGCCTTACAGTTCAAGCTGCATACCATCAAAAGCCACTTCAACACCGTGTCTTTTTAATTCAGCAGCTTGTTCAGAGTCTTCATTCAATATCGGATTGGTGTTATTGATATGAATTAATATTTTGCGGGAATTTTCGAGTTGATCTAAATAATGTAGCGAGCCATCTTCACCACTAATGTGTAAATGACCCATATCTTGACCCGTTTTAGTACCGACGCCACATTCTTGCATCTCATTGTCGGTCCATAGCGTGCCGTCAATCATGACGCAATCAGAAGCTTGCATAATCTGCATAACCTCATCGTCAATCTTGCCTAGGCCTGGCGCATAAAAGAGTTGTTTTTGCGTTTTTAAGTCTTTTACAATCAGCGCAATATTATCGCCATCATGGGGGTTATTACGATGTGGCGAGTAGGGTGGTGCCGAGCTTCTAATCACCAAAGGCGTCAATTCTAAATTGCTAAAACCTTCAATATTAAAGGTCTGTTTCGGATCAATTTGGTGATATTGCAGGCCACCATTCCAGTGTTTCAACATATTGAAAATAGGAAACCCTGTCGTGAGATCTTGGTAGACCATCTCAGTACACCAAACAGGAATCGGACACCCTTCTCGCAGGGTCAATAGCCCAGTCGTATGGTCAAGCTGACTGTCCATCAAAACCACATTCGTGATGCCTGTATCTCTCAGGTTACGTGCTGGCTGTGCCGCCTTAAATTCAAATAATTGCTGACGAATATCAGGTGACGCGTTGAATAAAATCCAATCTATGCCATTCTCTGATATGGCTATCGAAGACTGGGTGCGGGTCTTTGCTTCAATTGTGCCTTGACGAACACCATGACAATTATAGCAATTGCAATTCCACTGTGGAAAACCACCACCAGCCGCTGAGCCTAAAACGTGAATATACATAAATCAATATTTCCAAAAAAATAAAAGCCCTAATCATCTAGGGCTTTTAATGTATTTAAGTCTAGTAAATTTTAACGCGCTTCAAAATACATAGTGACTTCGAAACCGATACGGATATCTTGAAAAGCTGGTTTAGTCCATTGCATAGGATTACTCCGGAAAGATCTCACTAGCTAATAAGTAAGATTAGTAAAAAGAATCTTTAATGGTATTCTAATCTAGCCCCTGCTGTCAAATCTGTAAAAAGACGGAAAACATTTTAGTTACGCAGTCTAACAGTAGTAATCAAACTATACTTATCTTGGCATATACCACTGTTCATTGTAAGGTAAATTGGATATATGCCTTAGTAATAAAACGGCAATGAATCAAATCATTACCGCTTCATTAAACAGGTATGATGTTACTTGGCTTTGTCAGCAAGTTTATAAGCCATAACATAATCCCCAATAGTAGTACCAACTGAACCATGTCCACCAGCTACCAATACGACCATCTGCTCACCTTTAGAATTTAGATAAGTCATAGGCGTCGCTTGGCCACCTGCTGGAATACGAGCATTCCACAATACATCGCCATTTTTTAAATCATAGGCGCGGAAGTTGTTTTCAGTAGCCGCTGACAAAAATGCTACGCCTCCTTTTGTGATGATGGGTCCGCCAATACCAGGAACACCCAGCTCAAACTTCAATGGAATAGGGGACAAATCTTGCACGGTACCGTTTCTACGTTGATAGGCAATCTCACCGGTTGCTAGGTCAGCACCCGCTACTGTGCCCCATGGTGGTTGCTGACAAGGAATGCCTAACGGTGATAAAAATGGTCCCAGCTCTACCGCGTAATCTGCACCTTTATTTTCATTAACTCCTTGCTCTCCTGTATTGGTTTCTCCCTCACCAAGATTGTCTCTAGGAATGAGTTTTGATGTAAATGCCAAATAAGTTGGCATACCAAACATTACGCCATTTTCAGGATCAACGGCGAGGCCGCCCCAGTTAAAGGTACCGAAGTTACCAGGATAGACCAAACTGCCATTCGTCGATGGTGGTGTATAACGACCATCATAATTGAGTTGGTTAAACTCAATACGGCACATCATCTGATCAATGAGGCTAGCGCCCCACATGTCTTTTTCTTTCAACATCGGCGGCTCAAAACTCAAACCAGAGTAAGGTTGCGTTGGAGCGACATGTTCACCTGCAACCAAGTAACCTTGCGGCGCGGCGCGTTCTTTGATCGGTACGATTGGCTCGCCTGTTGCACGATTCAATACATACACATCGCCTTGTTTGGTGGGAACAACCAGTGCAGGCTGAACACCTTCTTTGGTTTTTAAGTCAAGTAAGCTTGGCTGAGCTGGCGTGTCCATATCCCAAAGATCATGGTGAACAAATTGTTGAACCCAGCGCGCTTTACCTGTTTTAATGTCTAAAGCGACAACAGACGTCGCATATTTTTCTTCATCTGCGGTTCGATAGCTGCCTAATTGATCCGGTACACGATTGCCCATAGGGAAATAGACCAAACCAAGTTCTTCATCAGCGCTGGCGATCGCCCATGAGTTTGGTGAACTGGTTTTGTACATCTGAGTTGGATCATTGACATCGAAAGGCGCTGTGTTATCAGGATCTCCTGAATCCCAGTTCCATAGTAGCTCGCCAGTATTGACATCATACGCACGAATAACACCAGAAGGTGAATTGACGTCGTAGTTATCATTAACGGCACCTGCCACCACAATCGTATTGCCTACCACTATCGGAGGCGACGTTGAATAATAATAACCCGCTTGTTTAAATGGCATATTGTGCATTAAATCTAAAGCACCATCTTTACCAAAATCTTGACAACGTTGCCCAGTATTTGGGTCAAGTGCATATAACTTAGCATCGGAAGTTGGAATAAATATTTTTGCATCGCATTGCTTAGACGCGTTTTCAAAGGTATTACCAGCTACTTTCTGAACTGGTGTATGGCCGGTCTTGACAGTTGTGTTAGTCACAGCTGCATTATTGGTATTTGCGCCATTGATGGCATTATTACTATTTGTCTCATCATTAATAACTGGAGAAATACTATCAGTACCAGCTTGACCTGCATAATAGGACACGCCTCGACACGTTTGATGTTGGCGTTGTAGATTTTTTCCTACTTTGGGGTCAAACTTCCATAATGTTTGACCAGAGTCTGCGTCCAAAGCTAATACCCAGTTGTGTGGAGTGCACATATATAGGGCATTGCCAATCTTTAAAGGAGTTGCCTGATAGGTGGTCTCACCGATATCATTAGGACCTTTGACATCACCTGTTTGAATTTGCCAAGCAAGCTCTAAGTCTTTGACATTATCAGTGGTGATTTGAGTCAGAGGCGAGTAGCGCTGCCCATAGTCAGTACCACCATACGCGCTCCACTCACCCTCTGGCGTTTGCTCGCCATTTGATAACGGAACACCAAGATTTGTAGGTGTTGAATTTTGATCAGCACCATCTTTGGCAGTTAAATTGAGTTCACCTAACTTATCGGTGGCATTATTAGCCATACTACCAAAAGAGATCAGTGCGCCCACAACCACACTAGCCAGCAATCCCCAATAATAAATAGGGTTTTTTGAGTTATTTTTGGCGTCTTTGAAGGGAGTTGTAATAAGATTTTCGGAATGTAAGCTCGATGTACCATTAGCAACTAAATTTTTATCAGAGCTCTTTGATACTCGAGTTTTATTACCCTGCATCTTGTTAGATACCCATGGCAATAACATTAATAAACCAAATATCAGCGGAAAGCCCAAGCGAGTTGCCAGTGCCCACCAATAAAACCCAGATTCCCAAAGCGCCCAAGCCAGGGTCGCTATAATAAAAATAGTATAGAGCCCATAGGCGCTCCAATGTCTTTTAAATAGCAAAAATGCTGTGACAAGCATCGTAATGCCAGCAATAACATAGTAAGCGCTACCGCCTAACGAGAGTAAGTAGGTACCTCCAATAAGCAAAGGTGCGGCAAAAACCGCCATAATAATAGCTATGAATTTTTCCATGAGCGGAACCACCTGTTTATATAAAAGCAGATTGGCATGCAATGATGGACGACCAGTTAAAACTAGGCGTCCATCATTACATACCTATGTAATTAACAAATAAATCAAACGTCGAATAACGTTTTGGACTTTATTTTATCACTTATACACAAGATCAGTAAAGGTGAGGTAAGATAGGAAAAACTGTTTGGTAAGTGTTTTAGATACTAGGGCGTGTCTTCATTTTAAAAATGGTGATAAAAATTAGATAAATTGTAGTCAAACAAGGAAAATAGCGCCGTTAATATCGGGATATTACCTAGCTATTTGATGAAGTTTGGCAAAATTTAGCCATTTTTAGCCCATTTAGATGTCCATCGATTGAATTGAAGACACGCCCTAAACTGTTTTTGATATAAATCCATAAATGCATAGCCTAAGACTCAAGTCCTCACTAGCAGACTGAGCTTCTTCCTAGAGATGTTACGTTAAATGGTTTTCATGCAAAAAAAAGTCATCGGTTCGAGTGCTCGAAAATAGCTCTGCTATCATGAGAATAATACATAAGTTTAAGTTCCAAAAAACTATCTATAGAAATCTGCTATGACCCTCCCTAAAACCTCTTTAACACGTAAATATATCCTTTTTTAGCAGCAGCGATGCTGTCTGTGTCAGCTATGGTTACTGATTTTAGCCAAGTTCAACGCGAAGCTAATCAAGGTGATGCTGATGCCTAATATGTGCTTAGGATGATATACGTCAAAGGCGAAGGCGTGCGACTAAACACCATGACTACTAAAAAATGGTTTGAGCTATGCTGAAGAAACCGTAGAGGTAAATTTGGTAAACTAAGCGTATTAATCGGAGTTTATCATGACCAAGAAAGTAAGAACCTACTGTGACGAATTTAAAGCCGAGGCAGTCAAGAAGATAGCAGACAATAATGGCAATATCTCAGCGACCGCAAAGCAGCTTGGCATCGCCATGCAGACCTTATCTAATTGGCACAATAAAGCCAATCAAGGCAAGCTTATCAGCACTCAGCAATATGAACCTGATCTTATGGCAGCTATTCAAGAAATAAAGTAGCTCAAGCGACAACTTAAAGTTGCTGAAGAAGAGCGAGAGATATTAAATGAGGAGGGATAAAGCGGAGCATTGCTTCGCCCCGACGCAAGGGGAGAGCTATGCTCGAGTGAGGCGACGGCGTACTTTGCCAAGCACAGCTAGTAAAGTACGCCTTTATAAAAACTAATAGACAGGTCTTTAGTATCGTCTCTATGTGCCGTGTGTTAAGCGTCAAACCATCAAGCTATTACGACTGGAGTAGTCGCGATATCAGCGAGCAGCAGATACATCGCAACCATTGTGAGCTACTAGTTAAAGCCGCTCACAGTGAAAGTAAAGAACGTTATGGTTATGAACGTTTGCATGCAACACTCACCGAGCAAGGCCATGACATCACCTATATCTGGACAAATGAGGGTTGGCTGTATTTAGCAGGCGTTAAAGACTTATACATTAAAGAGCTTGTCGGTTACGCCATCATCAAACGCATGACAGCAGATCTAGTATGCAAAGTATTGAACATGGCCATCAAGAACAAACGACCCAGTAAAGGGCTAGTCGTTCACTCTAAAATAGGCAGCCAGTATGTAGCCACGCGTACCATAAGATCATCAAGCAGCCTCACTTTACAAGCTCAATGAGCGCTAAAGGTAACTGCTTTGACAACGCACCCATAGAAAGCTTCTGGGGCATATTGAAGAACGAACTAGTATATTACCAAGACTATAAAACAAGGTTTGCCGCTATTACCAATATCATTAGATATATCGAGTTGTACTACAATCAAACGAGGATGTTGATGAAGATGACTTTATGAATAGTTAGTAGGTATGAGAATTAATCAATCATCAACCAACCTTAATAAGGGTTTATCATATAATGATGATTGCATGAGCTTATCATCAGGTATTGTCTATTTAACTTATGGCTACCTGAAATGAGGTTCACGAGGAAGCATATTAAAATAAAAGAATAGCACAGGTATATTGCAGATTGGTTCATGAACCAGCCAAAAATCGTACGCGGCTTTTCAAAGTAGCTTCTCATGACTATGAGTATTTTTTTACTTTATCAGATAGCTATCTCAGGCGCTGTGCATACTTAGTGCCAGTATTACAGTCATGAATAGAGCACAGGCCATATATCACAAGCAAGCAAGAATCTTTGCCTTCTACGATATTAGCCACTGTTCTTCTAAATTCAGAAATTTTGGGGTGATCTTGTAAGGACAGTGAGTATTGCGTCTTTAATGAATGAGAAAGAATCAAATGACATTAACTGGGCGATTGGTATGATTTATCGCCAATCGCATTGAAAAACACAGCACCATTATGACGAAGTTTGCATATACCAATATATCAAAAATCGCGTGTAAATTTGCGCTCTTAAATCACATCAGAGTAGCACTTGACCGAGCTTATAATCACTGCCATTGGTCGTGTTTAGTATCGCTAATATCTGACTGATTTTGTCACAAATACTCTCTACCAGCGCCGTAGAATAGCGGTCTTGTTGATAGGTGGTCACTATGCGCAAAGCATGCTGATCTTCTTCAAATACATCATCCATAATCTCAAAATGCAGCCCAAACATCGAAATGTCTTTTTTCGGTGGTATCTGCTGATAGTTTAGCGCTTTATTATTAGGAGCAGTTAACGCGCCATTTAAGGCATTATTTGAATGAATGTGTATATAGACATCAAAGAGTAGGCCATCGGTAGGGGACATCCCCAGTGATTTTTGGATAATATCAATCGGGATGTCTGCATAGCGCATAGAGTCATTGATGGTAAAGGTAATATCGTTGAGTAGCGATTCAACAGATTGCTCAGTATCGAATTGGATACGATGTGCGACCATTGTTGTAAAATAGCCAACCGTATCGAAGAATTCGGCATCGGTTCTGCCAGAGGCGGACGTACCAATAACGATATCGTCTAACCCACTTTGCTTGTGCAAAGACAGGGCGATCGCTGTATATATAACCGCAAATAAGGACGAACCATGTTGCCGAGCAAAGGCAGATATTGTCTGATAGGCCTCTGCACCAAGATCCAGCTCGATGCATTGCGCGTTGGTTGATACCTCATTTGGCGTGATAGTAGCACTTGGGTCAGGCGGCGCAAAGCCCTTAGGAGCCTCACGTAACCTATCTGTCCAATAATTGACATGTTGCTGGTTGATACCTTGCAGCTGCTGAAGTAGTGCAAAATCATTGATATTGCCTGCGCTTGTATCCCACTGCGGCTCTTGATGTAGCGCTCGAGACCAATAAGCCTGAGAGAGGTCTGCCATGATGGTATTTAATGACCATTCATCAATGACCATATGATGTATCAGTAGGGACAATACTTGCGGTTCAGATGCTGGACTTGGCAAAAAGCGAATTCTTAATGGCAGCTCAGAGGCGAGGTCAAATTGGTAATCGGCTTCATCAGTTAGAGTGACGCCTTGACTGTCTTCACTAAACCAAAACCATTGATATTGATCCAGCTCTGAGACGGGCACAATTCGCTGTAGCGTTACATCGTTCTGTGTGTGAAAGGTCGTACGCAAACTGGCATGACGTTTGATGATGTCGCTAAAAGCTTGATAGAGAATCTGTTCATCGACCGCCTCAGAAAAAGCGATAGCAAAAGGCAGGTTGTATATCGAACTAAAGTCGTAGGCCGTATAAGCATGCCACAAAAACTGCTGCGCCAATGTCAGCGGCGCTTGTTCTTGAAAAACGGCAGCACCAGTCGCTGCCGTTGATGCTTCGGTCGTGTGGTCAGTTTTATTGACGCTCACATGCTCGGCAAGGGCGGCAGCTGAGGGTGATTTAAAAAAATCGTTAAAGCCAATGTCGATACCATGAGACTGGGCAAGTTTGCCAATAATACGGGTGGCCAGTAAGGAGTGACCGCCATAATCAAAGAAATCATCTGCCGCGGTCATCTCAGGCTCGGCAAGGGCGGCGCGAAATTCGCCAAGGATAATGGCAGTACGCGCTTCTTGATCTTGCGCCTGCTCTGAGGCGATTTTTTGTGTGTTGTGTGTGGATACTGGCGTTTTAATGGCTGTCCAGCTCAGAGTAGCATCTTTCGGCATTTGCTGATGATAGCGGTTTCGTATGACACCAGTAAGGTCTGCTAGTTGATGAGCTTGATCAAGTATGGGATGCAACTCCAATATAAGAACCGTATCGCATTCAGTATGTACAATAAATGAATTAAAAGGCGGGTTAAGCGCCGCACTCCATGGCATATCCTTTAGCTTGGACATATAGGTAGGGATGTCGATAGCAGCCACGCTAGCTGTCTGTAAGCAGCACTCAGATTGTTCATATTGGTATTTATACAAGTCCCCATCATCACTAAAACGATATCTGACATTTAAGTCAGGTATCTCTTCGATAGTGTCTTTAATCGCTTGGCGTAATACCCCCTCATCGATATCGCCACTCAGACGCCAAGCCCCACTATGTCGAATAACCTGTTCAGGTTGTTGTAATTGTAACATCCAAATATGCTCTTCATAGTCGCTGACTGGCTTGGGTGGCTGTACTTGTGATGTAGAATTCTGCGCCAACATAGTTTGTCCTATTTAATAAAAGTCAATAAAAACCTCATTCTTGTAAAGAGGCATGTGTGTAAAAAGGGTTGGTGTAGCAGCGTATTTGTATCAATGCTCCTATACTCATGCCTCACGTCTAATAATAAGTACCCGATCGGGTTGTACATCAAAAAGTAAGCCGTCCAGCGCCCCATATCCTATCTAAATAAGATATGGGGCGCTGACGTTTTGTACTCATAAATTGTATGCACAAGTAAAACGTACCAAAACATATCAGCGAGCTAAGCATTGATGAGCAAATCAGAGTCTTAATTTTAAATGAGGTTGATTATCATTATCATTATCATTATAATCAAAACTATTGTCAAGAGCGTGTATTCAACCATGCCCAAATCATTTATTCATAACAAGGCTCTCAAGCCTTTAATCATAAGTGATTGACAAAGAATAATAGCGGGAACTGATGGCCTGTAAGCACGTATCTAGTAGTATAAAACTTATTTGGGTTGACTATTTAATCGAAAAAAATAACCCTATATAACCTAATCTGTGGTGGGAATGAATGTGATGCTATCTGTTGCTTATCAAGAACGTCTCAATGACTTTTGGCATTATTGCCTAAAAAATCAGTATTTTAATGTTGGCTATCCTGAGTCTGCAGACTTCGACTATTCTGCTTTGTATCGGTTTTTTAATTTTTCCCTCAACAACTGCGGCGACTGGGATGCACCCAGTAACTATGCGCTGAACTCATTTTCGTTTGAAAAAGAGGTGATGAATTACTATGCCGATTTGTTTCAAATACCTTTTGAGGACAGCTGGGGCTATGTTACTAATGGTGGGACAGAGGGCAATATGTTCTGCTGTTATTTAGCAAGAGAGCTGTTTCCTCATGCCACGCTTTACTACTCTAAAGAGACGCATTATTCGGTCTTAAAGATTGCCAAACTACTGCGTATGAAGTCGTGTGTCATTGGGTCTTTAGACAATGGTGAAATAGATTACGATGATTTGATTGATCAGGTGCAGCGCAATGGGGACAAAAACCCCATTATCTTCGCCAATATTGGTACGACCATGTCAGGGGCGGTAGACAATATAAAAATCATTCAACAGCAATTAGAGCACGTTGGTATCCATCGTCAGGATTACTATTTGCATGCAGATGCTGCGCTCAGCGGTATGATTTTGCCTTTTGTGGACTGTCCGCAGCCATTTTCATTTGGCGATGGTATCGACTCTATCAGTGTGTCTGGACATAAAATGATTGGCTCGCCTGTGCCATGCGGTATTGTGGTAGCAAAACGCAAAAACGTCGATCGTATCGCCGTAGATATCGACTATATCTGCGCCCGCGATCAAACCATTAGCGGTTCTCGAAATGGTCACTCCGTACTATTTATGTGGGCGGCCATTCATAATCGTTCAGCACGCCAGTGGCAGCAACGTATTCAACGCTGTCTGAACATGGCTCAATACGCAGTTGATCAGTTCCAAGCAGCGGGAATTGATGCATGGCGCAACCCCAACTCTATCACTGTGGTGTTTCCGTGCCCCGCTGAGGCGGTGTGGAAAAAGCATGGTCTTGCTGTCTCTGAGGATCAAGCCCATCTGATTGCGACCGCGCATCACAAAGACAGTCACAAGATTGATGCTTTGATTAAAGATGTGATTGCAAGCTTACAAGAGCGTCTACAGCTCAGTTAATGCGGTCTGAGTATCACTTAATCTTAGTATCACTGCTCTACCTAATCTTAAATGCAAAGCGATCAAACCTATTGGCCGCTATCTTTTTCTAATTTTTACTCATGCTGACAACCAATCATACTGGTAAATAAGCGCGCTGGATTCAATTTATGGAACAAACCAACCACGGTCATCGGAGAAATCAATGAGCAAGTCAACATTGCGCAGCTTGATGACTGACCCTGTAATCATGCCTGCTTTACGTCCTGCACTCCCCAAGCTCTCTATTGGCGTGCTGTCCTCGTCCTTATCTGGTCTGGCCATGCTTGGGGCGCTGTGGTGCTTGGTAAAATTAATCGAGGATATCGCATTACCGTGGGTGATTGCGGCTGTGGGGCTGTGGTTGCTAGGCGCTTTGTTTGCCGCTGCCGCATCGGCGCTTGCTCATGATGCAGAAGCGGCGTTTTCTGCAAGATTGCGGCGGCAAGTGGCCAATCATGTGACCCGACTGCCCGCAACCACACTGTCCAAGCAAGGCGATCAGTCTTTACGGCGCTTGGTGTCAGAAGACATTACGACGCTGCATCACATGGTAGCGCACCTGCCCTCAGAGGTGACAAGCTTTGCGATTTTACCGCTGGTATCTATTGTGATATTGGTGAGTGTGGCAGGCCCTGTGGCGCTGTGGGTCTTACTGCCAGGTGTAATCGCTTCTTTATATTATTTAGTCATTGTGCCGCGTGTGACGGCCCGTGATGGTGCTGCGCGCATGCAGGTGGTGGGCGAGGTCATCTCCGCCGTAGATGACTATGCACGTGGTATCCGCGTCAATCGTATCTATGGCCAACAATCGGGAGCGTTGGCTGCTTATCATGATGCCACCAAGCGCTTTACAGACAGCTTGGTCATGTGGGTGAGTAAAGTGGCGACGCTCGCAGGTATGGCCGTGGCACTGTTACAAGCAGTAGCGACATTTGCGATTGCTTATCTGATTGCTTATGACTACGACACTCCTGTGATGGCCACGATCTTGTTTTTCAGTCTCGCCGTTGTCAGTCCCGCGTTACGTTTAGGGCATGGACTGGATTATGTTGGGGCTGGTAAAGCGGCGGCAAGTCGGCTGATTGCTTTATTACAACAACCGATATTACCCAAAGGTCACATAACGCAACTATCAGCACCGTTCACGCTGAACATTACAGACGCTAAGATGGTGATCGATAATGTCCAGATTATTGACGGACTGACGCATACATTTAAGACAAATGCCGTCACTGCCATCACAGGGCCTAGCGGCGTGGGTAAAACGACGCTGCTGCGTATGCTGGCAGGCTTTGAGCCATTGCACGCCGGACAGGTGCAGCTGGCAAATACGGATATAGCCAAGCTGGATGAACACACCAGACATAATGCCGTATTGTTCGTACCGCAAGGGGGTGATGTACTGCCTGCAACCGTTAAAGACAACCTACTATTATTTGCCCCGCATGCCACAGATCAAGCGCTTAACGCGGCACTAGAGTGCGCTCAGCTGAGCGTGGATCTGAGCGCCGATGCTCAATCACTCTCAGGTGGCGAACGTCAGCGTATCGGTCTTGCCAGCGTATTTTTATCATCAGCACCTATCATTCTACTTGATGAACCGACCAGCGCCTTGGAACAGGCGAGGGTTACAAAAGTGCTAAAAGCCTTGCTACATGAAGCACACAATCAGGAAAAGACCATCATTATGGTGACTCATGATAAGGCATTGGCGGATCAAACAGATGCTCGACTAGAGCTGATACCCAATACTGATCTGGAGCGTTTGTCATGAGTATTACCGTAGATACATCACACAAAAAGCGAGCATCGTCATTGCCAGCGATTGCGCGCAGGCGATTGATGATAGTAGGGGTAGGCTGGATAGTGGTCGCTGTCCTAGAAGCCATTGCTTATACCGCGCTGGCACTAGGTATTGTCAATCAATGGTCGCCCAAATGGGTCTTAATCACCGCTTGTGCCGCCATTTTTGCTACCGTATTGGTCAATCGTTCAGGCTACTTAACTGGTGTGCGACTGGCGGGTGACTTGTACGCGGCGCTGGGTCAAGCACTCTCGCGCACCAAACTGTCTTGGTTTACCAATGAGCATCGTGCTCAGGTTGCGACCATTGCTGGTCAAGGTATACCAGGGTTTATGAGTATCCCCGCGCATCAGCTGCAAAAGTTCTTACATGCGCCCTGTATTCCCTTATTTTTGGTCGTTGGGATCGGCGTGGTTGCAGGGTTGACGCTGGCATTGGTGGCAGCGGCGCTATTGATATTGTCTTTGATCATTCAATTTTTATCACAGCGAGCGCTAAGTCGTGCAGATAACAATCGGCATAAGGCAGAAGCCAGCACCGCAGAAGCCACGCTTGAATTGGTAGATCATATTGAGTTATTAAGAACAGCGGCAGGCCCCAAACGCGCCATCGACCGTATTGAGCAGCGCTGGCGTACTCAAGAAGAGGCCTTAAAAAGCACCAACAACGCTGCCGCCATGGCTGTGTTTGTCTCAAATCTAGCTACGGTGTTACCCATAGCCGGTATGGCCGCTTACCTCATCGTCACAGGTGGCAGTAGTGCGGTAATGATCTTGGCAGTACTGGTTTTGGTCGGTCGTGCAGCCGTCCCACTTGATGAACTGGCTGTGGCAGGTTTGGGTATCAATGATTTAAAGGCCTCTTTACAGAATTATCAGCAGGCGATCAATACACCAACATTGCCTGAGCCCACCCTTTTTAAATCTGCTCCTGCTGACTATCAGCTCAGTATGCGTCAGGTGAGCCATGCACCCGTCTTAAAAGACATTAATATTGATATTCCAGAAGGCAATCGAGTGTGGGTTACGGGTGTGAGCGGCAGCGGTAAGAGCACCTTGCTTGAGTTATTGATGCGTTTTGATGATCCTGAACACGGTCACATTTTGCTCGGGGGGGTAAAGATTAATGACATGGCATATGAAGATTTGGCGGCGCATATCGCCTATGTCCCTCAAGACCCCATCGTATTTACAGGCACTCTGGCTGAAAATATCCGTATTGGCAATCCGCAAGCATCAGACGTTGAGATTGACAGCATTGCCCGAAAAATGAGGCTAGAGTCTGTGATTGATCGTACCCCTGAAGGAATACATCAGTCCGTGGGTCAGCAAGGCGCGGCGTTATCAGGAGGAGAGCGTCAACGCGTCGCACTGGCACGTGCATTGATCAAAAAAGCGCCCATTTTGGTATTAGATGAAGCGACATCGGCTTTGGATGATGAGGTCGAAAAGGTCATTGCCGATAGCATTCGCGCCTTATCTGCTACGGTGGTTTTTGTAACGCATCGCGATGCGACGATCTGGCAGCCGACCCAATCTATCGCTTTATAGGGCTGATGCGGTTCGCTCCTGTATGTGAAGACATACACTATATATGGTGAAACATAGAGATATAAAGCTGGGTAAATATGATGTCAATGAATAACTGTTATCACCTGTTTTGTCTGCCACCCGCTGGCAGCAGCTCTGCAATTTATAGCGCATGGAAACCAGTCGTGGCCGAGACCTGTGAACATCGCCATATAAAAGTCATACCGATAGAGTATTCGGGGCATGGCAGCAGGTCGGGGCAACCCTTGGTTAATGATCCAAATGTATTGGCGGCAGACATTGCCCAGACGATTATGTCCTACAAAAACATACCTTATATTTTATTTGGACATAGTGTCGGTGGCGCTTTGCTGTGGACGGTGATTGATCATTTGCGCGCACAGGATGCGCTTGAATCATTGGCACTAGTGGTGGTCAGCAGTCGCCCAGCGCCGCAATATTTGCAACATATCTGTGGCAGGCAGCACTTAACGGATGATGAGATTATCGAAAAACTGGCGCATTACAATAATTTTCCACCTGAGATTTTACAAAACCCAGCAGCGCTCAACTATTTCTTGACCATTATTCGTAATGATTTTTCTGTCAGTGACCAGCTTATCTGTCAGCAGGTAACTAAGACACCTATGTCCTTAACCGCACCTTTAATTGTATTTTATGGTATTGATGATCCAGATATCGAAGACGAGGCGATGATGCAAGCGTGGCAGGCACGTTCTGAGGTTTTTTTGGGGTGTCATGCACTGGCAGGCGATCACTTTTATTTTTTAAATCCGTCATCGCTTGCGCAAATGCTAAAAAAAATAGAGGCGTGTTTGCTGCATGCGTTACCACACTATAAAGCGTGAGGTATCGGACACCAGTGCTTTATTGGCACAAGATGCGCGGGCGCTGAGTGATATACAACAGCATATTCGGCTGACGTATCACACCATAGTGCTCGCGCATCACCAGATACATCAGCTGTCTGTGAGTATATTGACCGCCAATTTTGCGATAGAGGCGGCATATGATTGTTTTGATATTGACTTACCAAAGGCATTAACCCGCGTATCCACAAAGCGAAAGCTGGATTTTTTGACGGGACGCTTAGCGGCAAAGCTTGCCTTACGGGCGTTCGGCTTGGCTCATTTTACCGTCTTAAAAGGGATGCATGGCGAGCCGCTATGGCCAGATGGCATGACGGGGAGCATTAGCCACACAGGTGGCAAAACATCGTGTACGGCGATCTGCTGCGCTTATCGGCAACCATCTATGCAGGATTGCCGTGCTATAGGGGTGGATATTGAGGCCAAAATAAACAATGTCTGTTTTGAGCATAATGTTTGCTTTGATCGTGATGAGTCTCAGCACTATGCTCCTTTAAATCATCATGCTTTTTTAAATCATCAAGAAACTATGACACTGGTAGAATATTTGTGTGGCACACATCCAAATCATTATATCTATTTAATGATATTTTCTGCTAAAGAGAGCCTCATTAAGGCGATATATGCCAAATATAATGTATTACTGAGTTTTTTAGCGTTTGAGTATATAGGTGTGTCTGGTGACGTTATGACGTTTACCATCATTGATGGCACGCAAAAGGCACAAGAAAACGGACTGACCCAAACAGTGATGCAGGTGCAGTGGGGGATGACAGGGCAGCATATTATCACCATCTGTTCTATATCATAGAGATATCAAAAAATGAATAAGATGTGCTGAGCGAGCTGTCTTACGATGGCGCTGATTATATGAAGCAGTGACAAGAATTGTACTACAAAGCGCTTATGCCATGACAGGCGGCTATTTATGAGTCACTTACCTTTCACTTATTACAGTAGCTATATATCCATAGTAGGTGGCATAGCGTCTTGGCAACCCTGTAGAGCACCGTCCGTAAGAATCAAAAACTTATTACAAGTACCATCTGTAATTTTCAAGTGATAATGATTATCAGTATTACTATAATTATCATTTAAATTTAATAATATAAGTCACAATAACGATCGATGCATCAATAACCACAGTGAGATATCAGTTATGTCTTTACAACATTATGTAGAAACACCGTCGAATCATGAAGCACATTTTGCCTGCTTTTCTACAAAAGAGTATCACCTGATCGGCAAGCGTTTTTCGCAGACGCTAACGACACCTGCAGCAGATACGGTACATTTTAATCAGCGTATCGCTGATCGTTTTAAAGAGATGAAAAATAATGGCGATAAAAATCCAATCTTAATTGCTGCTATTCCTTTTGATATCAAAAATGACGCGGTATTAAATTTTTATAGTGACTACGATAAGTCGGACAAAAAAACCAAAAAAGCTGATCTGATAAAAAATGAGACGCACATCAAGAACAAGACATTGCTGGTGAATCAAGATAAGTTTGAAAAAACCGTCAATTATGCGTTAGAGACTTTCAAAAACACAGAGCTAACAAAAATAGTGCTGTCACAAGCGGTTGATGTCCGTTTTGATGAGTCGCAGAACCTCGCCTTTTACTTAGACGCCTTGCTGGATAAGAACCCAACCGCTTATAACTTTGTGATACCCGTAGACAATCAGCAATACCTACTAGGGGCGAGCCCAGAGCTACTATTGTCTAAAAAAGATCGGCTCGTTAAGAGCAATCCTCTAGCGGGTTCTAGACCCAAGCGTGATAGCTTAGAGCACAATCAAAGAAACCAACGAGCCTTGCATGAGTCAATCAAAGATCAGCACGAGCATAAAATCGTTGTCGAAAACATATCGCGTAATCTGGTGGCAGACTGTGTGACGCTGAGTATGTCTGAGTTTCCAGAAGTGCTCGAAACCTCGACCATGTTTCATTTGTCCTCAACATTACAAGGCACACTAAAAAAAGCCGCGCCCAATGCTTTGAGCTTGGCATTAAAGCTACACCCAACCCCTGCAGTGTGTGGTACACCAACGCAATTGGCCAAAGATTTTATATTGCAGCATGAAGGGTATGAGCGCGGTTATTACACAGGCTTGGTGGGCTGGATGGATGCAGAAGGCAATGGCGAGTGGGTCGTCACAATTCGTTGCGGGCTACTCAATGATAAAAAATTACGGTTGTATGCGGGTGCTGGTATCGTCGAAGGGTCTGACCCAGAGTCGGAGTGGCGTGAGACAGAAGACAAAATGAAAACCATACTACGCCTCTGTGACACCAGCGCGTAACCCACTCAAACCCACTTAAGGATCAGTATAATGACAAACCACACTGTGATAAAAAAAACCGCGTGGCTGGTAGGCGTCAATCAAGGCATTGGCGCAGATGTGATGCAGCGCCTGTTAGATGAGGATGTTGAGGTTATCGGTATCGATAAGACCAAAGACAAACTGCCCGCAGCGCTACAACAGCAGGTACACATTTGTGACATTCGAGATGAACAGCAGATTGTACATTTATGCGAGACACTATTAAGGGTCAGTCCCCCTGACTATTTTATTCATATTGCAGGTGTCCTGCATTTGGGACAGCACAATGATATGTCCTCGACAGATTGGCTGGATACCTTTGCGGTAAATGTGTTTTCTTGCTTTCACTTCTGCCAAAAGTTGACGCCTTATTTTAAAGAAAAACGCAGTGGCAGTATCGTTGTGGTGTCATCCAATGCCGCCGCAATGCCGCGTATCAATATGTCCGCCTACGGAGCATCAAAAGCGGCGCTGACTTACTTCACAAAGACAGTGGCATTAGAGCTGGCTGAATATGGTGTCAAAGCCAATGTGGTGTCACCAGGATCCACGGGGACGGCGATGCAAACGCAGCTATGGACAGATGACAATGGCGAGCAAACCACCATTGCGGGCAATCTTAAACAGTATAAACTTGGCATACCGCTACAAAAAATAGCGCAGGTTAAAGACATCACCAACGCGATCATGTTTTTTATAAGCGATCAGTCGTCACATATTACCATGCAGGATCTGGTGGTGGATGGTGGTGCGACGTTAGGGTGCTAGCGCGGTGGTATAAGCATTTGATAAGGGCATAAAAAAGATAAGGATCTAAAAAGGGTTTACCGCGGTAGATCCTTTTTATGTCCTTTTTATGTAGCGCAGCTTTATGGATGGTCTAAAGCAAGCTGTGCTTTTGCCATTACCTCACCCAGTGTTTTACAGGCCACCAGTGAATAAAAATCAAGCGAGACATTCAGCTGCTGTGACAGCTTTGTGGCGATGGTCATCAGCTGTTTGGGTTTTAGGTTTAAAGCAAGCAGTTGCGTATTGCCCCCTAGCGTTTGTATTTGCGTTTGGTGCTCGGATAGATGGCTTTTAAATAAGGGCAAGATGGTATCAATCACTTCTGCTGACAGGCTGGGATCAGTGGGTATGCCCGCTATGACAGGCGTTGGCGCTATAGATAATCGTTCCTGCGCGAGGCTCAGTAGCTTGTTACGATCGACTTTGCTGTTCGCTGTCAGCGGTATGTCATCTATTAATAAAAACTTAGAGGGAATGTGCGAGCTTGGTAGCTGATCTTTTAGATAAACCCTTAGATCAATAGCGCTCAGATGCTGCTTGGACACACGGTTGGTATTGCTTGTGTCATGCCTATTGTTGATGGTATAAAGCGCCACCAGCTCATTGATCTCGGTGTTAGGATTTGTGCAGCTGATTACTACGACATGATGAATGCCAGGATGGCTAGATAATGCATTTTCAACTTCAGATGCCGCGATGCGTACGCCTTTGACCTTGAGATAGCCTTCCTTGCGTCCTGAAAATATGATCGCGCCATCATCTCGATAATAACCCAAATCACTCATCTTAAAGGCCATGACCACGCCGCCATTTATCGTTTCAATGGGCATAAAGTCATTGTGATGTATCTCTCCATCCAATAAGTAGCCATTTGATAAATTGATGCCAGACATATACATGGTGCCGATAGTGCCAGTCTCACAAGGCGCGTGCTGCTCATTTAGAATATGATACTGGTTGTGTGCTAAGGCCTTCCCGTATGGAATGGTGTGTTGATCGTCGTCAAGGATCTCATGCCAAATACTCCAAATGGTGGTTTCTGTCGGCCCGCCTAAAGAAAACAGCCGTGCTTGGGGCAAGGTCTGTTTGAGCAGGGCAATCATAGATGGCTTGATATAGTCACCGCCTTGGGCAATTAAGCGCAGGGTCTTGATTTGATCATGACCACTCACCGTCAATAACATATCGACAATGGCAGGCACGCTACACCACAGTGTGATGTGATGTTTGGCGATCAATGTTGCCCATGCACCCGCATCTTTTTGCTGCTCGGTAGTTGGGATGACCAGCGTCGCTGCCACTGATAGGGGCGCAAAAATATCGAATACAGACATGTCATGATGAAAAGGCGTGATAGCCATACAGACATCATTATGAGTGATGTCCCAGTGTGCTATGGTTTGTTGCAAGACATTGGCGGTTGCCTGATTGTTTAAGACCACACATTTTGGTTTTCCTGTGCTACCCGAAGTATAGAGATAGTAGGCAGGGCGGCGGCTTAAATCATAGGCACAAGACCAGTCACGCAGATCTATCGGTTCGTTATGACCGCGCGCGGTATCAATATTAATGATCGTTATTTGAATACCAGACAGCGGCGATAGTGGCCCCTGACTGACGGCAAAGTCGGCCCGACTATTGGTCAGTAAGTAGTCAATCCTTGAGCGCGGTGCTTGTATATCAACAGGCAGCCAAACGATACCCATTAAGGCACATGCAATCGTGGTATAGACATGTTCAGGGCTCTTGTGCAAGCAAATGGCCACAACAGACCCAGCACGAATACCTTGCTGCCTAAAGGTTGCCATTATTGCTGCAACATGATGCCCCACCTCATGATAGCTGATCGATTGATCAGCAAAAATAAGCGCGGTCTTATCTGGCGGTGTGACCAATATATTGGTCTTAATCGCAGCAAGATAGTCATGCAATACGACGTTTGCAAATGCAGCGTCTTGGTTGGGAATATAAACACCCTCTAGATGGTCATCACTCACGTTCTTTATATCCTTTTATCTAGGGGAACTATTTAGGCTGACTTTTGCTGCTGTTGTATCAAATCCCACCAGTTAGACAAGGTTGGATTGCGTGCAATCTCTTCAAAACCAATATCAACGCCATATCCTTTAAACTCGGCGGCAAGCTGCATGATCCTAAGCGAGTCTAACCCGTAGACAATTAAATTCTCCTCAGGGTCGATCTCTTCCTCTTCCTCAATGAGCTGCTCAACTCGGGTATGAAGCCACTGTTTGGTGATCTTGTCCGTTTTTGCCCCAACGATCGCCTCGGTATTTAGCACTTGACCACAACGCGAAGACACATACTGTAATGCCATGCGATGCTCCGCTTCTGAGAAGTCAGCAACCGCATCACCGACTAAGAAGCATTGAATGTCACTCATAAACGCATCTATAGCGGTCACCATACAGCCAATATGGGCATAAACCCCGCCCACAATCAGCTGGTCACGGTTCCAGCCTTGCATACGCGCCTGCAAGTCTGAGCGGGCAAACGCGCTGTAGCGCCACTTGGTCAAGACGGTATCTGTGTCAGCTGGGGTGAGCGGATCGACAATGGGTTGCTGATCGGCTGTCGATGCTGGCAAGCCTGCGCCCCACATGGCATTGAGTAGGGCGCGGTCTTCCTCTGGCTGCTCATAAGGCTGGGCGGTATATACCACAGGGACGCCATTGTCATAAGCCCATTGGCGCAGGCGTGTTAAATGCTGGATCAAGGTATTGATAAGTGTACTGTCCGTCTCATAAAAATTAATAAAATAACGCTGCATGTCATGGATTAGAAGTACGGCTCGTTTGGCATCGAGTTGCCAATTTACTTTATTGGCGGGGTAGCTTTCAGGCTGCGGCATGGGGTAGTCGGAGAGGGTTTTGATGGTCATACAAGGCTCGCTATTGAATTTGAAAGTATTGGGATGGTCATAAAATCATTAAAGTAATTGAAGAGTACGCAGGGCTTTTTTGTCGGTTTTGCCCACGGCGGTTAAGGGCATAGACTCAATAAACTTGAAACGATCAGGGATTTTGTACTGAGCGATACCTGTGTTTAGTAAATAACGCCGTAGCGTTGATGCTTTGATATTAGGGTCACGAGAGATGATGTAGAGGCAGCTTTTTTCACCAAGTCGCGGGTCGGTGATGGCGATGAGCGCGGCGTTTAACACATCAGGATGCGCAAGAATGAGGTTTTCAATTTCCTCAGAAGCGATCTTTTCCCCGCCACGATTGATCTGGTCTTTGACGCGCCCCACAACGCGCAAATTGCCCTCAGGGGTGCGCTGTACCAAATCGCCAGAGGCATAGTAGCCATTCTTATCAAATGCGTTGGCATTGTGCTCAGGGCTTTGGTAATATCCGCAAAAAGTGTAAGGCCCGCGGGTGGTCAGCATGCCCACCTCACCCTCTGGGACAGGATTGCCTTGCTCATCAACAATCATCACCTCATCATCTGGACTTATCGGTCGCCCTTGGCTAGTGAATATTTGCTCATCAGCATCATCCAAGCGAGTGTAATTCACCAGTCCCTCAGCCATACCAAAAACCTGCTGTAAAGCACAGCCAAATACTATAGGCACTTTTCGTGCGAGCGTCTCAGAGAAATTTGCCCCGCCGACCTGTATCAGCTGCAAGGTTTTCAGCTGTGCTGCATGTTTGGGCGCTTGCTCTATCCACGCCACGACCGCACTTGGTACTAGTGACGCCATAGTGACACCATAACGCGCAATGATTGAAAAGCATTTTAAGGGCTCAGGATCAGGTGCCATAACGACTGTGCCTCCTGCATACAGCACGCCAAGCGCGCCAGGAGAGCTCATCATAAAATTGTGCGGTGCCGGTAGCGCGCAAAGCAGCCGCGTATCAGTATCCAGTCTGCAAATATCAGCACTCGCTCTGACACTATAGTAATAGTCGTTGTGTGTACGCGGGATTAGCTTGGGCGTGCCCGTACTACCGCCGGACAACTGAAAAAAAGCCACCTCATCGGCGGGGGTAGGCGAGTAGAGCACAGGATGCGCATCGTCAGCATCCACCATATCGCTGGCTGCTATCCATGTCTCCAGTCTGTATTTACTTGCCGTATTTGCAGCGTCATTCAGGGTTAAGACAAGCTGCGGGCTCAGATCAGTAGCATGAAGCTCATTAATAAAGTCATCGTCTTTAAACACCTCGTGAGTCGCTGACACGATAAGTAACTGTGGTTTAATTTGCTGACAAAAGCTACGTAGCTCATGCTGCCGATGGGAATAAAGCGCATTTAAGGGAACGACACCTATTTTTAATAGCGCAAAAAAAACAATATAAAATTCAGCCGTGTTGGGCAGCTGCACCAAGGCGGTGTCTCCTTTGCCAATACCTTGAGCGCTGATGCGATGGGCTAGATGGGTAGATAAGTCATCTAACGCTTGATAGCTGAGCTGACGATCACCGCAGATCAGCGCCGTCGCTTTAGGGTCGCTGGCACAGCGCTGAGACAGGATATGTGTCAGTGGTTCATTGATCCAATAGCCTTGGGTTATATAGTGCTGCGCTCTGTTTTTTGGCCAAGGATAAAATTTAATAAGCGGTTTAATCATATTGTCAAAACCTTAGCGAAACGGTGCTACGTCATAGTGAAAAAAAATATCAGGGCAATAAAACAACAATCATCAATTATTGTTTGTAAATGTTAATGCTAATGATTATCATTTGTGATACAGTGCCTCATATATATTATTTTGTCAACTGAGTAAGCACATCATGAGTGAATTAACTCCCATGCAAGCAGCCTGCTGGTTTGGTCGTATCAGCGAATCTGAGTTTTTAGGTGGGGTGGCTGCCCATCTTTATGTTGAATTTGATGGGCAATCAATTGATTTACAAAAGCTAGAGTCGGCCTTACAGCATATGCATTTGAAGCACTCTATCTTGAGAATGCGCCTCAGCTCAGATGGCATTGCTACTATTGCTGCATCTGCACCAAAAACCCTGCTTGAAATTGATGATTTAAGCGTGCTAACTCCCCAAAAACAAATACAGTATTTGCAAGATAAACGTGAGCAATGGACGCACCAGCAGCTGGATCTGACCAGTGGTCAAACGGCAAGGTACTCCATCAGTCTGCTCAATCAATCAAACTTTCGTTTGCATATTGACACAGATATGATCGCGGTCGATCCCTCCAGCTTTTGTCAGTTGATAGAGGAGTTGGCGGCGTGTTATCAAGGCATAGTCACCACTGCTACGCCTGTTGTCTGCTTTTTTGATTGGCATGAAGCCATGCAAGCAGATGCAAGCATCAAGCAGCGCCATCATAGAGACAAAGCATGGTGGCGGGCGCGTCTTCCAGATATCGCCCCAATGCCCTCATTGCCAGTGAGTAATAACGCAGCAAAAACGGCGCAGAGTCATTGTCTCAGTGAGCAGCTGACAAGCGTAGAATACCAAGCGTTACGGCAGCTGGCACGTCAGCGAAAAATCACTTTTTCTAGCATGATGCTTGGTTTGTTTGCTTTTGCCTTGTGTCAGGCCACCCAAGATACTTTCTTTAGGCTCAATGTTCCAACCTTTTGGCGCGCGCCTGTGGTAGAGAATATTGACCAGTGTATTGGCGATTTTTCTAATTTTGTCATTGTCAATATAGACACAGCGGCAGCCAAAACCTTGGGTACGCTTTGTCAAGATGTGGCTGATCAAATGATTGAGCTGCTAGACCATACCCATTATGCGGGTGTCAATATCATGAGAGATTTATCTCGCTATCATGGTGCTGCCCAGCAGACGCCTGTGGTGTTTACTGCCGCTTTGGATTTACCACAAGGGGTGCTGTTTTCTGAAAGTGTCAAACAAGCTTTTGGTGAAATGACATGGACAACATCTCAAGGTCCGCAGGTTGCCTTGGATGCTCAGGTGGTACGTGTGGAGAATGGCGTACTGGTGAATTGGGACATACGTCTAGACACATTACCACTGGCATGGGTCACTGCGCTGTTTCACTCATTTATCGGCTTACTGAGAGAAGTCGGTCAAAATCCTGCTGTTCTGGATATGATGTTTAATCAACTGCCCAAAGGCATTATTTATCAACCTGAGCAGCCAGCCGATCACAAAACCATAATGACTGACGAGCAGCCATTGTCCGCGATACAAGAAGCCTATCTACTTGGTCGTACGACGCAGTTGCCGCTTGGCGGCGTTGCCATGCAGGAGTTCCGTGAATACTATGGTCGTATGGATATGACTGTGCTCAAGCAGCGCTTGACGGATATTGTTAAGCGGCATGAGGGTCTACGCACTCATATCAATGTGACCACACTGACTCAGTATGTGAGCAATGATAGCTGTATCAATCTACAAGAGATTGATTTGCACCACCTCTCAGCCAAAGAGGCCACTATCTATCTACAGTCTTATCGAGAGACGTATACACACCAAATGTTTGATTTGCAGGGCGCACCTTGGAACATCACGGCCTTTCATTTAACAGATGGCTTTTTGCGCCTTTTTATACGCTTTGATGCGCTCATTCTTGATGGCCGTGCGATCGCGTCTTTAATGCTTGAGCTGTTTGCATCGCCGTACGCCACAACCACATGTATGACGATTCCTACTGTGACAACAGACACGCCTGCTAAAGCTGAATCTAAAGCGGCGACACGTGCAGTGGATATGGCCTACTGGGTACAAAAGCTGTCTGCCGTTACCAATGTGCCTGCATTGCCATGGATCAAACCATTAAATGAGCTGGGCGCTGCCCATTTTGTGCGCCGCAGTTTGGTCGTACCCGCAGATACGTTTCGGCAATTGGGGAAAATTGGGGCAAAACAAGGGCTGTTTAAAAACTCTGTGATTATGGCACTCATTCTAGAGCTGCTCTCACAAGTGCAGACACAATTGCAGGTACAGCAATCCATCGTGGTTGCGGTGCCCGTTTTACCCTTATATACAGGTACGCTGGTCAATAACTCCACCTTTATGGCGGTTGAGTGGGCAGGTGGTACAGAAAACTTCGTTCAGCAAGCCTCAAATTTACAAGTCGATGTGCTCGAAGGCTTACAGCATTTGTCATTCTCAGGAGTAGACTTGGCGCGATTGCTCTTTGAAAAATTCAATGCCGCGCCTGTGTTGCCTATCGTAATTACCAATGGTTTGTCTTGGCCGGTTCTTACAGCAGATGCGCCAATGAGTTTAGAGCGTGGATTAACCCAAACGCCGCAGGTAGCGATTGATATTCGCTTTACCACCCAGTGTGATGGCGCGCTCGTGTTTGATATCGACCATGTGCCCAAAGCCATTGCCACCAAGACCATTGATTGCTTGTTGCAGGCTATCGATACCGCGATACATCAAATTGTCGCCTCACAAGCCTTGCACTTTGATGTATCGCCATATCTGCCTATCGCTACAGAGCAAAGCGCTGATGTGACTTCCACGTTTTGCCAGCAAGCCTTATTTGATATTTATTTGGACACCATCGGTCAGATGAGTGATACCCCTGTCGATAAAACCATGAATTTTATGACCATTGGTCTGCGCCCTCAGCACCTCAAAACCATCTCAAAGCGCCTTTATGACACTTATGCAGTGCAGCTCTCGCCAGCGCAGCTACTGCATTGCCGCGATGTGACTGAGGTGCTGAGGCTCTTAAAGACTGGATAGCCCGCGCAACAAAGCGCTGCAAAAGAGACATGCTGCTGCAATGACATAGTAAAAATCAGCACTATTAAATATTGGAATCGTTTGACATTAAGGGCTTATGTACAATGAATAAAAAAATTGCCGACATTATTGGTATTGGTATTGGGCCCTTTAATTTGGGCTTGGCGGCGTTGCTCTCCGAGCATCGCACTATTCAGGCGAGATTTTTAGAGCGTAAGCACGAGTTTCAGTGGCATAAAGGACTGCTTTTGTCTGGTGCGACGCTGCAAGTCCCTTTTTTTGCCGACCTTGTCACGATGGCAGATCCATGCCATCAGCTGAGCTATTTAAACTATTTGCATCAGCATGACCGCTTATACCAGTTTTATTACTATGAGCACTTTTTAATCCCGCGCGTTGAATACAATCACTATTGCCGCTGGGCCGCTACGCAGTTACCCAGCTGCCATTTTGGTGAGCATGTTGACGATGTCACTTACGATGCCAAGCAAGATCACTTTGTCATCGACAGTACATTAGCATCAGGAGGAAAAACACAAGGAGAAAAAAAACAGTATCGCAGCACCAATCTGGCCATTGGTATTGGTACAAGACCAAATATACCCAAATGGCTGGCCGAAAATAACCATCCTTTGGTCAAGCATGCGGCGGAGTTTGCCTCCTTACAACAAGCCTTAGCGCAATGTCAAAAAGTGACCGTTGTTGGCTCAGGACAAAGTGCGGCTGAGTGTGTACTAGCACTGCTAAGATCATTGACGCCAACTCAAGTTGCCGCAGGAGCGGGCATTCGCTGGATCAGCCGCTCAGCAGGATTTCATCCTATGGAGTCCTCAAAGCTTGGCCAAGAGTGCTTTACACCCGCGTATATGCAGTACTTTCAAAGCCTGTCTCGAGAAAAACGCCGTGACATCGCAGGGGAACAAGGGCTGTTATATAAAGGGATCAGCTGCTCAACCATCGCCGATATATATGATCTGCTGTATGAGCGTTCCATCGGTGGCAAGCCTACGGGCTTATCTCTACATCCCAACTGCGAAGTGGAAGCTATTGCAAAAAATATCCAATCAGGGGCGCTTGAGATCAAGTGTTTGCACACGCAGCTAGCGCAGCGCTTTAGCCTAGAGACAGACGCCGTGATTGCGGCTGTCGGTTATGTGCATGACTGGCCACAATGGTTGACGCAATTAAAAGGGTCGGTACTGGCAACGGACAGTAATGATGATTTTATAGTGCAAGAAGATTTTACGGCGCTTAGGTGTGATGCAGGTTTGGGACGAATATTTATACAAAATTCAGAAATATTCCAACAAGGAGTCGGTTCTCCAGACTTGGGTATTGGTGCCAATCGCAATGCAGTGATTATCAATCAGTTACTGGGTCGCGAGGTGTATCGCATTGCTAGCGGCACGGCTTTTCAAACGTATGGTATTCCTGAAGATGCGCTCTTAGATCGGTAATAAGGCTTAGGGTATATTGATCAGGGTAAAGAAGTGAGCCACTTACGTGTTTGGTGGTGAATCAATGGGGGGGGGGGCTGTCTTACTGACGGTAAGCACAGCCTTTTTTTTCTGTTTTTTATTATAAGTATAGTGGGGCATGTCCATATCGGTTTGATGATGCCGATAAGGTGTGTTAAAACAGCTGAATTTTGTTAGACGGTGCCAAACATCTGCTAAGTATGGCTATATTTACAGCGATATTTTTTGTCGTTGATGACAATAGCTGTCGTTTGGCGCATCACTAATACCGCTTTGTTACCACTGATGCTTATGAGTGAAACTCTATTCTCAAGCGCAGCAGATTTTTCATGATATTTAGGTTATCGGTTTTATTTGCCACGTTATGTCTGGCCTCTCTTATGATTGGTACCAAACAGATAATGTGGTCGGAATTATTTTCTTTTTCTACGGACGCATGGCTGACGCTCACGGCCAGTCGTATACCACGGCTGATCGCGCTGATACTGACAGGGATAGGGCTATCGGTCAGTGGCGTTATTTTGCAGCATATCGTGCGTAACAAATTTGTTGAGCCTGCAACATCAGGGGGGATGGATGCCGCCAAGCTTGGCATTTTAGTGTCACTGACGATGATTCCTAGTGCGAGTACGGGCAGTAAGATGATGTTTGCGCTGGTCTTTTGTTTTGCTGCGAGTCTGATTTTTATTTATATCATCAGCCGCATTCAGCTTAAGCGTTCTGTGCTGATTCCTGTGCTTGGCTTGATGTATGGCAGTGTGCTTAGCGCCATCGCTGAGTTTTATGCCTACCAACACAATATTTTGCAAAGCATGCAAGGCTGGTTGTTGGGGGATTTTTCGCGGGTGGTTCAAGGTCACTATGAGCTGATTTATATTATCTTGCCCATTATTGTTCTCGCTTATGTCTACGCGCATCGCTTTACGGTGGTCGGTATGGGTGAGGAGATGGCGGCCAGTTTGGGGCTGAGTTATGTCACCACTGCCGCTTTGGGTCTCATACTGGTGTCAGTGACCGTCGCCGCGTCAGTCATCACCATCGGTGCGATACCTTTTGTGGGGTTGGTCGTACCCAATTTGGTGGCATTAAAGTATGGAGAGAACCTATCGCGCACGCTGCCCATTGTGGCGCTCGGCGGCGCCTGTCTGCTGCTGCTGTGTGATGTGTTTGGCAGATTGGTCATTTATCCCTTTGAGGTGCCCATTGGTCTTACGGCAGGCGGGCTTGGTGGCGTGGTCTTCCTCATGCTGATTATGAGGGGTGTCAGATGACGGTAACTATAAAGTTTCGGACGATGTTTGTATTGATTATCGTCTTGGCGCTTATTTTTTTATTCATCGGTTCAGGTTTGGATTTTGATTATCTGATTCCTAAGCGCTTGATTCGCTTGGCCACCATTATTTTGGGTAGTGTTTGCTTGGCCTTTTCAGCCATCATTTTTCAGACGATTGTGGGCAATCGGATTTTAGCGCCTTCGATCATGGGCTACGAAGCGGTCTATTTGTTATGGCAAGTGCTATTGCTCTTTTTGATGGGCACACAAGGGTTACTGTTTCTGGGAGTGAGCGGCAACTTTATAGTCTCTATCGCGCTAATGCTGGCGTATTCATGGGCACTGCACCACTGGCTGTTTTCACGCTGTAAAAACGATGTTTACACTTTGCTGTTATTTGGCTTGGTACTGACCATGGTGATTGGCACGGTCACTCAATTTATTCAATTGCGTATCAGCCCTGGCGAGTTTTCTGTTTTTCAGGGGTTGAGCTATACCTCATTCAATCGATCTCAGCCTGAGACGTTGTTTTATGGGGTACTTGCGGTTGCAACCGCGCTATGGGTTGGCCGCAAAACCTTACCTATATTAGATGTGTTGGCCTTGGGCCGCGAGCAGGCACAATCCCTTGGGGTGAATCACACCAAGTATGTTAAACGGTATTTGGCTCTCATTGCTATTTTGGTGGCCGTGTCCACAAGCTTGATTGGCCCGACGGTGTTTATGGGGGTGTTTGTTGCCAATATCGCGTATGTGCTTGCAGGTAGTAACCGCCATAGGGTCACGTTACCTATGGCCTGCGTTATTACGATTACTATCTTTTTAGTGGCTCAGATTTTTGTTGAGCACGTCTTTAATTATAAAACCAGCGTCAGTATTCTTGTCAACCTTGTGGGTGGTATTTATTTTCTCACGCTGACGGTTCGTACCAGAGGGTTTACATGATTACGATTAACAATGTGTATAAAAGTTATGGCAACAAAAGCGTTTTGTCTGAGATCAGTTTGGCTTTTCCTAAAGGCAGAGTGACCTCATTGATTGGCCCTAATGGGGCTGGAAAATCTACGCTACTAATGGTGATGGCCAGACTGCTAGAACCAAGTGGCGGTGAGGTTTTGTTTGAAGATCGCGACATTAGTGATATTCGTACCTCTGAATACGCTCATCACGTCGCCACTCTGCGTCAGTCGCCCGGGTTCAATCTGCGCTTAACGGTGGAGGAGCTGATTTCGTTTGGGCGCTTTCCGTATAGCCGCGGCGTATTGACGGCAGAAGATCATCATATCATTGATGAGGCTATTGAGTTTTTGGCGTTAGCGCCTTTGCGCCACGCTTATTTGGATGAATTGAGTGGTGGTCAACGGCAGATGGCTTTTTTGGCAATGACCATCGCGCAACAGACGGATGTATTATTGCTGGATGAGCCTTTGAATAATTTGGATATGAAGCATGCGGTACACATTATGCAAGCGCTACGGCGTTTATGTGATGAACAGGGTAGGACGGTCATTTTGGTGATTCATGATATCAATTTTGCGGCCAATTATTCAGATCATATCGTAGCATTGAAAAATGGGACACTGAGTTTTAGTGGCTCATCTGAGCAGGTGGTGACAGAAAGCAACTTAAGCGAATTGTATGATCTTGAGTTTGAGATTATTCGTAGTGAACGTGGTTGTTTGTGCAATTACTTTAATTTATCAGGAGTGAGTATATGAATGTAAGAAAACAAGGCTGTGTGTGGATGCTTGCCATTATGGCATCTATTCCTCTACAAGGCTGTGAACAAAAATCTCATGAGCCTGCAGCGTCACAGGCGCTAAAAACTCCCATAACCATCGAGCATGAGCTTGGTACGACCGTGCTCGATCATCGTCCGCAGCGGGTTGCCGTACTTGATATGAACGAAGCTGACTTTCTAGACCAGCTTGGTGTACCGATTGCAGGTATGGTCAAAGACTATGTGCCGCATTTTTTGGCTCAATACAAAAAAAATGCTGACATAGAGGATTTAGGTGCAATTGTTCAGCCCAATATGGAACGCATATATGCGCTACACCCTGATCTTATTTTGATGACCCCACTACATGCGGCAAACTATGAAGAGTTGTCCGAGATTGCACCAACGCTACATTTCGATGTGAGTTTTAAAGACAGTCAGGCGCGACATGTCGAAAATGTCGAAAATCACTTATTAGCTTTGGGTAGGATTTTTGATAAAGAAGCATTGGCAAAAGAGCAGGTCGCGCAGCTAGAAGCAAGGGTACAAGACGTACAAGCAGTAACAAAGAATCGCCCAGAAAAAGCGCTGGTAGTACTGCATAATAATGGGGCTTTTAGTAATTTTGGCGTACATTCTCGCTATGGTTTTATCTTTAATGACTTAGGTGTCAAGCCTGCAAGCACACTTGAAGATACCAGTCTGCATGGTCAGCCGATTTCTAGTGAGTTTATACAGCAGGCAGATCCTGACATTATTTATATCGTTGACCGTACTGCAGTTATGGAACATCGCGCGACTATCAGTTCTAATGATGTAAGCAATCCTTTACTGCGTCAAACCAAAGCGTGGAAAAACGGTAACGTTGTGTTTGTTGATGCCGACGCGTGGTATATAGCAGCAGCTAGTCCAACCTCATTAAACATCATCATGGACGATGTCCTCAAAGGTTATCCGTCAATTTCATAGATATATTCTAAGACGAAAGAGGTTTTGAACGTAGAGCCAGTAAATAATTAAATGAGAAGCAGAAGGTTTTTTATCTAAAATTATTAATGATTATCATTTGTGTTTTTATTCGTATTTATA
>NZ_RRYV01000210.1 GCF_014861395.1 Psychrobacter sp. FME13
CGTATCAGCAAGCATTTAATCTAAACGGCAGTTACACAGAATTCGGGATGGTCTCCAAAGTTATTGTCATCAGCTTGTTTTTTGATATCTTGTATTAAATCGCCTTTTTCGATGGAATCACAAAACTTTTGCATTTGTTTGGGATAATACGTAAAGACAAAAGCAGAATATAAGAAAGCACAAGTCATCACTATTGTGATAATGCTTCCAGCATAAAGCAGCAGACTTTTCATCATACTACTCAATTTTTTTATCAAAAAAGCTATCTTTTGCATTGCTCTAATTACCTAAAAATTATGCTAACTGACCAGTGTACTGCTTGTAGGAGACTTATTACATACTGTCACAGACTTCATAGCATGATTTATATGCTTTAGGCAGAGTCTCAGGCCTGAATACAGGTAGATCAAAGCGCAAAAGCACTGACTACACTGCGTCTTTCATGCTCAACATTTTTGTTTATCATGAGGTTACTACTCATACTATTTATGAATAGTGATGTACGCTGGCGGCACTGCCAAAGTAAGCCAAACATTGTTTTCTGCTTGATAAAACTTATAACCTTCTTCTTGCATTTTATGGCTATCAATACTTAATACAACAGGCTTGCCATAGCGCATGCCTGTTTTCGTTGCGGTATCATAATCTTCCGTCAAATGAACATATTGTCTTTTTTGAGATACGAGTCCTTCGTTGTTGATGTTTTCTATAAAACGTTGAGCCGTACCATGAAGCAAGTTTGCAGGAGGCGTTGTTTCTTTTAGATTCAAGTCTACCGTCTTTAAAGAGTGACCTTGCACAGCTCTTATATACTGACCATCGTCAGAAATTGAAAAACGTCCTTTCTTATCACTTTCTACGATAGAATGAATTTGCTCTAACGTAATATTATTGCCTGACGTATTGGCTAATTGCATCAGTTCATTGATATCAGCCCAGCCGTCACTACTAAATACCAGACCTATGGAGTCAGGCTCATGTCGTAAAATATAGCTTAAGAACTTACTGGTTTCGGTATTGTTTTTCATGAGTATTTTTCAGGTCAATTAGAGTAGTTTGTTTTTCAAGGTGTGCTGGGCGTGCCCTACTAAAAAATATGCAAAGTGCTTATTCTTGCGTGAATGAGTAAAGCAACCGTGACTCCCTACTAAAGCGGAAGACGAAAACTGTACGCGATGGACGAGCACCGAGTGAATTATTAAAGGATAACAGCTCATGACCCGCATATTTGCCCATTTTGAAAGAACTCAATGCTGAGGCCATGCTTTTAAATCTTTATCTTTATCTTTATCTTTATCTTTATCTTTATCTTTATCTTTATCTTTATCTTTATCTTTTTCTCTTGCGCTAGGAACGAGCATGTTATTAAAGTATGACCTAACCAGAAAGTCCCCTCTAAGGGATTTTCACTTGCGAACCTGAGGAGGAGTGAGCAAAACACTGTTTTGTCTGACGCAAGACAAGAGCTATGCTCGCAGTTAGCAGTGCAATTTTTTAACGGTTCTCATCCCCAACCAACGCCAAAAACTCATCCTCACCCACAACTTTCACGCCTAGCTTTTCTGCTTTGGTCAATTTGGAACCAGCTTTTTCGCCTGCCAGTAACGCCGTGGTTTTTGCCGAGATGCTGCCTGAGACTTTTGCGCCCAGCGCCTGTATCTTGGCTTTGGCTTCATCACGCGCCATGCTGCTCAGTGCGCCCGTAATCACCCACGTTTGTCCATCGAGCGGTAGCCCTTCTGATGAAGTGGCTTCAACTTTGTCCCAATACACGCCCGCTTCTAATAGTGAGTTAATTACCTCGATATTGTGCGGCGCACGGAAAAACTCATAAGCAAGCTCGGCAGTAATGGTGCCCACATCAGGCGTTTTAATCAGGGTTTCGACACTGGCAGCCATCAAACTATCTAAGTCACCAAACTGCTGAGCAAAGTTTTGTGCCGTGCCCTCGCCCACGCCGCGAATACCGAGTGCGTAAATAAAACGAGGCAACGTTGTGTGCTTACTGACTTCAATAGCGTTGATGATATTTTGTACCGATTTTTCACCCAGTTTTTCTAATGTTAATAGCTCATCTACATGGTTGTGCAATTGATAAATATCAGCGACGGTTTTGACCAGACCATGCTCAAAGAAGCTAATCAGCCAACTTGCACCAAGTCCATCAATATCCATGGCACGACGCGAGACAAAGTGAATGAGTGCCTCGGTCTGCTGCGCTGGGCAAAATAGGCCGCCAGTACAGCGTGCCAGTGCTTCATCTTCTGGCAGCACCACAGGCGAGTCGCAGACAGGGCAAGTAGATGGCAGTGTCACTGGTGTGGAGTCTGCTGGACGCTGCTCATGCCAGACGCGGGTGACTTTGGGGATGACATCACCAGCACGGTGTACGCTGATCATATCGCCCGCTCGCACGTCCAAACGCTGAATCTCGCCAAAGTTATGCAAGGTGACATTGCTGACCGTGACGCCGCCCACTTTGACAGGTTCGAGCTTGCCCACTGGTGTGATCTGACCTGTACGTCCTACTTGCCATTCGATATCGTTTAGACGCGTCATGACTGTTTCGGCAGGGAATTTATAAGCAGTTGCCCAACGCGGCTCACGTGACAAAAACCCAAGCTGCTGCTGCAATGATAGGCTATTTACCTTTATCACCATGCCATCAATCTCAAACGGCAAATCAGCACGGCCCTCAATCACTGACTCATAGTAGGTCTGAGCGGCGCGTGGGGTTTTGACCACTTCCACAGCGCTAACGGTAAAGCCCAAGTCTTTTAACCACGCCAAGCCTGCTGACTGCGTTTCGATGGTCTCAGGCAGTCCTTGATTGATAGAGTAAGCATAAAATGCCAATGGACGACTGGCGGCGATGGCTGGGTCTAACTGACGTAAGCTCCCAGCGGCAGCATTGCGTGGGTTGGCAAAAGTTTTTTCATCCTTCTCTAATGCCAAACGGTTCAGACGCTCAAACCCCGCTTTGGGCATCAGCACTTCACCACGTACTTCTAACAGCTCGATATCAGCGGCATCAGCTATCCACAATGGCAAATTACGAATGGTTTTGGCATTTTGAGTAATGTCCTCCCCCGTTTGCCCATCACCACGCGTAACGGCTTGTACAAACTTACCATGCGCATATTTTAACGATACGGCTAAGCCATCAAGCTTTAGCTCCATCTCATACTCTGGGTTTTGCTGTGCATCACTCAAACGGTCATTCACACGGCGGATAAAGGTATGTAGCTCGTCATAATCAAAGACATTGCCCAGAGATAACATGGGAATATCGTGGGTCACTTGGGTAAAGGCAGACAATGGCATGTCGCCCACTTGATTAACCGGACTGTCTGGCTGTATAAGTTCTGGATGTGACTCTTCTAACGCGACCAAAGAACGACGCAATTGATCGTATTCGCTGTCTTCTAAGATGGGGTTATCTAGTACGTAATACGCATAATTATGCGTCTTTAGAGTATCAATCAGCGTGCGCATTTGCACAACGATATCGTTATGAGCAGTATTTGGTAAGGTAGAGTCAGTCATAGTCAGCGTCTTTTGTTTGCAATTCAAGATGACGATATGATAGCAAGTTTGTAAGAGACTCGGTATAGTCAATCCCATATAAATCAGATACTGTGTCAGGCTCGCTCAGTCTACTATGTGCAGTACTTTCACCCACCTTCCTTGTATCTAAATTATCTTGAACCGACTCTAGCATTTTGCAGAAATGAGGGTGAACCGCCCCGACTATATCGGAGACTTGATTGCTTGAGTCAGGCAGCTTTGTCTGACTCAATAAAACTATCATAGTATCGTCTCTCAAACTCAAAAGGCGACACATAGCCAATCGTACTATGAATGCGAGTTTTGTTAAACCAATCGACCCATTCAAGGGTTGCTAATTCAACATCACTCACACCTTGCCACTGCTGTTTTAAATATTCAATCACCTCCGTTTTATAAAGTCCGTTAACCGTTTCAGCCAACGCATTATCGTATGAATCACCTGTCGTGCCAACAG
>NZ_RRYV01000211.1 GCF_014861395.1 Psychrobacter sp. FME13
ACGCTACTTTAACAAAAACCTCTTATCAGGTGTCCTAAATTAGTTGACCACTACACAAAGGAAACTGTTTCGATAACGCTCCGATAGAAAGCTTCTGGGGCACATTAAAGAATGAGCTGGTATATCATCAAGACTATAAAACAAGGTTCACAGCCATCAATGATATTATCAGTTATATCGAGCTGTACTACAATCAGACGAGGATTCAAAAGGGTTTAGGCTATAAATCGCCAAGACAGGTGTGGTTTGATTATTATCGTCAGGCTGCGTAACTAAAATCTCCCAAGTTTATGTGTACGGATTTGACGGCAGGGGTCAATCCAGGCAAATTGTCTTTGACATTTGACTCAATTTTAAAAGTAGTGCTTTCATCGCGATATCTATGAATGGTTTTAGATTGGAAGACATTATTAGAAGAGTTTAGGGTTTTTGGAGGTAGCCGACCTCCTTTTATCAGATCACCCAAATTTATAGAGTTAGGCGTTATGGTTATACTTGGACTGGTTATAAACTCTATGATAGTGCCATCATTGGTAAGTTCTGAATCATCGTCGCTATTTTCTTGATCCACTTGCAAGTGTAAGTCAACCGGAACACCTTTTAGGGTGGTTGAATTCATCGGTGTTATTGATAACCATGCAGGAACATACGGCTCACCATTCGTTGGTTTGATATTGGCAAGCTCTTTTACATCTGCTGTATCAGATGATTTGAAGCGTGTATATTCTTTAATTAATTCATGCACATCACCGCGATATAATTGAGTTTCAGAATTCTGGTTTTCTATAACTTTTAGATAGTCATAGACATATTCATCTCTCAACCAATCAAAGCCGTACAAACCGTTATATTTTGTCAGCGTAGGTCTTCTAAAATGTATTAAAAAGTCTCTAAGAGTCGGTGCTGTTATTTTTACTACTTGGTTATTAGTGCCCGTTTTGAGCCTCTTAGTAGTGCTTTTAGATGTATTTCCTGCCATGATTATGTATCTCAATATTTAATTATTAAAAATAGTCCGTAAGTAAGCTATGACATTAACGGAAGGTTTTGAAGAGGCCCTTGATTCAAGTAAGCTCGCCTTCAATAAAGTAGCTGTGTTTTAGGTTTAACTATGAATGTGATATAGGGGGTGATGGTGGGAGTGTCGTTGTTATTTATGTATAAATATAAAAAACTACCCGAAAGTGGTTTGGAGCGAAAAAACAGTCCAAATTAGTCTTATCTATGATCAGGCGATTAACTGAATCATTTTAATTACTGCTTGGATAGTTTGGAATGATGGGATCTTGTTCTAAGACTTGGGATTGTATAAAGACAAATCGGTTCTATTATCAAACTCACATGATGTTAAACCTACCATTGCATACTTAGATTGCTTTTGTTGCACAGTGCAGCCTTTGTATTTAGTGATTTTAGGGCTATTTATGAGCTCCTGAAAAAATATTTCAGGGTTGTCTGCTCCGCTTATTTCTAATATTTGATATACGACAGCTTTGTTAAGTTTATTAAATGGATCAAGAGGTTGATATTTTCCAGCTAAGGTAAACCTCTTCACAAAATATTTATTATTCACTTTATCCAGTGAGTAATCTAAGATAGTGCCATCATCATATTGAATGACAACAAAAAAGCCATATGCCGTTTCGTCAAACTGTTTACTATTTATTTGGTTTAAATTATAGTCTTTGTGGAATAATTTTTTAGTTTTTTTTACATTTTCGTCAGGCAAAAAAAACGGTTCATGGGCTTGTTTTGCAGGTGTTCTCGTAATAAGCGGAGCCCAATCTGTTGTATTGATATCCTGTTGTATATGGGGTTCAGTATTAGAGACTAATACGCTCTCAGCGCTATTCTGTTTATCCAGTGTTACAGTGGATTTGACTGCTTTACCTGAATCTAGAGTGAGTGAGTCTGAAGAGGTAGCATCACAAGCAGTAAGTAAGGTAGTAATCACTATAGTAAGTGCGAGCTTTATTCTTTTCATATAAACCTCTTATAGTTTGTATACACTGGGATCTTTTTGCATGAGATACCACTCATACCTTGCAAATGAGATACGTGAATTTGGGTTGTTAGGCGCAATTCCTATTTGCCATCTAACTTCAATTATTTATAACGGTTTAATTAACTTTATCTGTTCGGGCGGGATAGACGTTTATGCCTGAGAAGGTTGTAGGTAGTAGTTTAGACTCAACTAAACTATTTATTTCATTTATTGACGTATCTTTAACGTTAAGATCAATGTGCACGTTAGGATCATCTTTTAATTCGTAGATAAATTTAGCATTATGCAGACTAGGGTTATTAAGAGACTTTGTGACTTGATAATTCAGATAATTAAGCTTTATACCACCTAGGTTAAGAGGCATCTTAGCTGATTTAATATCTTTACTATTTTCGCCAACAAAAATATATATACTATCAACAATATTTACATTGCTTGGATGTACAATTATTGTGGTAGTGACTTTTTCTGTATTAAAGTAGAATCTCCATTCTTTTTTAGTTTTTGGGGTGAAAGGATTATATACTCCAAGATTAGGCAGTTCTGAGACCATATCTGATTGTCGAGAAACTAACCTAATTGCAGCTTTTATTGTCTCTAATACATCATCATTCTTATAGCCAGTCACTAGCTGTGTACTGCCTGCCTGTATCAATGCGTCATGTAATGCTATTTCATCTTGCATAATAGGCTCCTGATTTTTGGTATTTTCTGCCATTCCACAGCTTGTTAAGAAACACATAGCTAAAATAGCTAGAGCAACTTTTATCATTTGCAAGCTCCCGATATGTACGATTTTTTTAGACTAATATAGGTCAGAATGATATGAAAGATTCTGAATACCATTAGGCACATTGTCCTTTTCCTTTAGTTGCCATTCTTTCTCAAGATATATAGATCCTGATCTAACTCCGTAATAATTATATAATTTTGCAGCCCCGTACTTTTTCTTGAACTGAACATACCAAGAATAGGGGTTTACGAACATTGCTCCTGTAGCAGGTACCTTCCATCCATCAATATATGTAGGTTCAAATAAGAAATTAGCTGCTCCACTAGGTGTAGTGATATAGCCTTTGCCACTAGGTGTATCGATGCCTGCGTCATCTAAAACATCTTTTGCTGCTTCTGCACATGTATCGTTCATATAAGCAGTATACTTTTCCTCGCCTGATATCACCTTTTTCTTGAATTTATCAGCATGTTTCTTAATGGCTGAAAGCTGACTTTTACGTATTTTAAATTTATACAGTCTTGAGACTGTAGTTACGGGGTAATTAACAGTGCCAGAGCGCTTACCGCTAAATATGTCAATTCCTGCTTTTTCTTCTGCCTCTGTTGGGGTTGCTAATCCTTTAGGGCCAAAGCTATGTACAGTTACGATTTTCCCATTCTGTACTGTGAAGAAAAAGGCATGTCCATAATTAATATTGAGATTTTGAGTGTTATTTACAAAAGCAGTTGCTAAATAGTTAACTTCAAATCCAATAACTAAATAATATTGGTTTGAAATGACTTGAACCTGATTGTTACTAATCATAGGTAAAGTACGACTGAGGCTGTTATATTTATATCCCACTACTTACTCTCCTCATTCTCGACTTGCCAAGGAAGCTCTAAATGAATTTCGATTTCATCTTTATTGTCAGAATGGAAGCGTTCCGACCAACCGTCTTTATCAGTCACTCCATTGAACTCCTCGCCTGTACGTTTATTTATAGCGGTATAATGCGTGTTGGCATAAGGCTCTTTTTCATCGTTGATAAACTGGTAAGCCAAATTATAAACCCCATCCATCAGCGTCTTTTTCTCAGGAATTATACTAGGCAACCCCGCCAAACTCAGCCCATCCATCCCGCCGCCATCACGACTGTGC
>NZ_RRYV01000212.1 GCF_014861395.1 Psychrobacter sp. FME13
TCTTTGGGTTAGTATAGCCTCTTAGCAGTTGTCCAATTTAATTATGCCACTACAAACACACGCAAACTGAGCATGAGTCTGCATGGGTCAATGATGCAGGACAGCAGCAGCTTAAGTTGGGCGCTGAGCTGAGCGAGACGTTATCAGAGGCTAAACAGGCACATCTACAATCGACCGAAGCACTCAGTGATGCCCGAGCGTCGATAGAAGGGTTTAAGAGTACGGCGCAAATTATCGATGAGACGCTAGATACTGAGGTACTTGGTGCAGCTGATGTGCTACTGGTTAGTAAAGATAGCATCCTCGCATCAGGCAGCAATACACTGTGGACGGCGAAAACAATCGTTAGGCAATCAGGCAGCACGCAATCAGATATGGTCGCAGGCAATTATACGCTGGCGGCAAATACGATTGATTCACTCTCAGGCGTCGGTGGTCAAACGGCTCAGTCAGGACTACACATCAGTGCCAATAGCAAACCTGTAGCGATACAGGCACAAGGTGGTGAGTTGCAGCTGCACAGTCAGCAGTCGATGACGGTTGGTAGTGAGTCAGGTCAGGTCAATGTGTCGAGTCCGAAGCGGATTAAGCTACAAACGTCAGCTGGGGCTTCGATTACCATCGATGACAGTGGTATTAAGCTGGTGTGCCCAGGTACGGTTAAGATTAAAGCGGTGAAGAAAGAGATGGTGGCGGGGGCTAAAGTTGGTCCAACGCTACCCTCATTAGGTGGTTCAGATGTCAAATCCTATCTAACTTATGTTGCTAAAGATATGTTTGGTGAGCCTATCGCCAATACGGAATACTTGCTATTTATGGAAGATGGTACTGTGAAAAGTGGTAAGACTGACGCACAAGGTCGTACCGAACAGATCGTCACGGACACACCTGAAGAAGTTGGTATACATATCGTTGGTGAAGAGCATGAAGGGTTTGCATTAAGTTTTGAGGAGAATCACTAATGTCAGATAAATTAACATTACATGTCATAAATAAAATACCCGACCAGCCTGTAAAAATTCTACTATTTGTAAAAAACTCTCACGGTAATCCCATAAAAAAGGTATTCACAGCAGACTCCGCCGGTGTGATCGAGACAGGTATTTCCATTTCTGGATTGTATACTCCGAATGTGTTTTATCATTTGCAAGGCGACTCTAAAATTCCAAAGATACTGGGGAAAGATGTTGAGCGACTTGGTAATATATATATATTTGAGGCGGATAATTTACGAATAAACTTTTATGCTAACGTGAGAGATAATAGTAAAAAGGAATCGTTACATGAAAGGATATTCAATGGTATACACTACCAAGTAGACTATAAGATAGGTGATAAAATAGAGAAGGTTTCTGGTAAAAGTACTACTTTAACAGGTTATCATAATGCAACATTTACTAAGAAAATACCATTGGTAGCTTCGGCAAAATATCGATTATATTTCATTGAAAAAGGTAAGCCAGTAAACCCCTATATAAAAGGAGAAGGTCAAAAAGCAACAGAGTTTTCACTAGACCCAAACAAAGCAAACATAACAAAGGAAACAAAGAGAACAAAGGGAACTGGTGATTTTTACAGTAAATCTTACCAGTTACAAACCTTCTTACAGTTTCAAATAAAAACTAAAGGTGGCAGCATTCCTAATGATGTGAAGGTTCAGTTAATCGACTATAGAAAAACAGTGAAGAAAACACTGAAGGTAGACCCTAAAACGGGTTTGACTGAGAAAATAAATGCTGACTATAAAAGGACGGTACAAGTCTTGGTAGCTGGTAAGCCAGTGACATCTAGGCTTGATTTTAAAGATTCAGAAGGAGATGTTGTTCCATCACCTTTTGGCTACATTAGAACGCTTACTATACCAACAATGAGTATACCTACAGCTGTAAACAAGCCTAAACATGAAGCTGTTTTAGCAGGCAAAGCTAATTTGCCAATAATTTTCGATTTAGAAACTCAAGAGCTCATTCTACTTGAGCCAAAAGATTACAAAGAACTTAGTAAAGTAGGTTCAGAACTTTCAGATTTAGTTGCTCAATGCCACATCAATAGAAGAAGACTGTCTCAAAGCCTTGAACCATCTGCAACTGTGACCGTAAAAGATATTGTAAACATTGAAAAAGAGCTAAAAGCATCAGAAGACTTATTAAAGGTTAAATTAAATATAGATCTAACACAGAAAGCGTTAATAAAAGAAGTATATACAACTCAACGTTATGTTGAAGGCGGTAAAACTAAGATAAAGCTTATAAGAAACCATCTTAATAGAGATAAATACCAAGTTTATTATAAAAACCGTGTCAATACAGATGGCACTAAAATTGATATCAAAAGCACGATAAGAGGAAGCAGTCTCAAAGATGAACCAAAAAATATAGATAAAGTAGCACTAAAAGATAGTTTAGATAAAATAAAAAGGCAGGCAAGCTTTAAGCAATATGGCGAGCGTCATTTTAAAGATCTAAAAATCTTTAATGAACTTTTGGGTCTTTCAGGAAACGAGCTAAGTGAAACTATCTATGAGTCTAAGAAATTTAAAACTGAAGTTTCGGCTCAGTGGTTAAGGGCTATAGGTGGCTGGACCGGCTCTGCTGCTTTCAACTCTGATCCTTCTAAAGGCAAAGTAGGTGGGGAACTTGGATTTGATGTTAGTGGTAAATTAGTACTTTGCGAAGCTAATATAAACAGTAAAGCAGCATATCCTTCTCTACAGGGATGGCAGCTAGTCTTTAATCATAAAGCAACTGGAGAGATCGACTTAGGAGCTATCCGGTTTATTATAGAATGCGACATTCACGGATTTGTAGGAGCAAAGGCAGGCATTTCAGGTGCGGTGTCTATAAGTTTTAATGGCAATAAACAAGAAGTTCAAGCTATTGAAAAAGATACTGCTCTATCAGCAAGTCAACTGTACGGACCAGTAAAAACTATTAACAAGCCTAAATTCGATCCCATTCTTGATGATAAGCACTTCGCTGATGCCCCTGTAAACAAAGACTTAAATATAGGAGTTACCGCTTTCGTTGGCGCAGAAACAGGAATTACGCCTAGTGCGAGTTTAGAATGGCTAAATAGCGATACTAATACTTTTAAGGCACTTGCTAAGTTGTCTGTAACAGGGGCGGTCAGCGCAGGCATAGGGGTTGAAGGTTGCTTTTTAGTACTTTACGCTGACGGTAAGTTTAGAATTAAAGCAAAAGCAGCACTGTGTTTTGGCGTTGGTGCAAAGGGAGCTGCGTTATTCGATGTCAATATAAAACTAATGCTTGAATTCTCTTCTTGGATATATCGTCAACTGCTTACTGCGGAATTCCGTGTACTATCCTTTATAATGGAAGGTGCTTTTTTACAGTTGAGTCAATTTTTTGTGCTGATGTTAGGGCGTAAAAATGATATCTCTGAAAACTTAAATAACATTTCATCAGTTTTTGCAGAATTTAATAGCTCCTTAGATAAAGCCCGTGAACGCAATAAACTAGCCAGTTTTATCCTGAACAACGCAGACGATGCTTGGTTGAAAACGGCTACCCCTGAAGCCAAAGGTATATTACTCTATCAGCTTACTCGTCATGGTATAGCAGACAAAGTTATAGACGAACCAGATACTAGTGTTGATTGGGGCGATGCTGATGTTGATTATTTGCCAAATCGCAAAGCTGCAATTATAAAAATCTTTGAAACAGTTGTTATCAAGCGAGAATGGCAAAATGTACTACAACATATGCATCCAAATGGGCTGAAAGGTGACTTAGGAAAAAATGAAGGGGATATTATTCGACTAGGGGCTGTATAGAATTGGGAAATAGTTGAAAAAAATAAGCAACGCCTTACACTCTTGTTTACCACAACAAAGAGAA
>NZ_RRYV01000213.1 GCF_014861395.1 Psychrobacter sp. FME13
GCATTGCCACGCGATATGATAAGCTCAAAGATAGCTATGCAGCGGCGGTAATGCTTGCTTGTGTCTTTATCTGGTTGCCCCTGATTTGAATTCTATACACACCCTAGTGTGCCTTTAATTTTATTTGATGAAAGCTGCCATTTTCATCATGCAGCTATCCAAGGGTTGAGCCAAATCAATGTTGCTAGTCAAGTGGTCTGTAGCGCGAATAGCGTTGGTGCAATAAGTAGTTTAATACTGACAGGGCAAGGGATAACTGTGGTGGCTAAAAGCAGCTTGGGTCAGATGACAGCCTTAACAAAAGCTAATAATCCATTGCCTTTTGTCTTACCAAAATTGCCAGAGGTTATTATCGAAATGGTCATAACGGCAAACGCCCATCCAAATTTTGGACGGGCGCAATTATCGATAGTGTGTGATAACTATTTACAATCTATGAGTGATCACTCAGTCGTCTAACAAATCCATCTGCTTGGCGGCTTCATAGATACCGTTTGAGCGGTTGCCTGTACGACAAAACATCAATATTGGCTGCTCAGCTTGATTGAAAAAGTCAGCAAAGGTTTCGACATGGTTTTGGTTCAGCTCACTACCTGCAAAAGAAACCTCTTTATAAGCAAGGCCTGCTTCTTTAGCCGCCGCTTCAATCTCAGCACTGGTCGGTTGGTTTGCCTCTTCACCATCTGGGCGATTGTTAATAATGGTTTTGAAACCGTTTTCGGCAATCATGGCTACTTGGTCAGGAGTGATTTGTCCAGTGAAGTTAACTTGATGGCTCATAAGAATTCCTTATTATTTTCTATATAAGTAGGTGATAGGTTTATTATTTGAGTACAGTGCTAAGCCTAAGCTGAATGTGTAACTTTCTAAAGAGGTACTGTGTAAAGGGTATTACAGTATTATCTTGAACCAACTATAACAGGCCTTGCATTAATGCACTTTGATACAGCAGCTTGGCACGTGCGCCAGTACCACAAAACATGAGTATGGGCTTGGGCATAGAGTGATAAAACTCGGCAAATTGCTCTATAGTTAGCAGACTTAGTCGCTCATCATCAAACGGCAGATGATGATAGGTCAAGTTGGCATCTGCAGTTGCATGGACAAAGTCGCAGCTATTGGGCTGCGTCTCCGTCTCAGCATCAGGACGGATATTAAGCACAGAGCGGTAGCCAAGCTCGGCAATTTTGTTACATTGGCTTGGATAAATTTGCTTATAAATGGTTAAGTTATCGGTCATAAATTACTTCGGTCGCAGATATTAAAAGGCATTTGAATATAGAATGTTTTTTAAAGTTGTCATTTAGACTGTACTTTTAGGCGTTAGCATAACACAGCTTTTAGTATAGCTAGAATTAACTATCTTTTAGAGCCTCTACTGCATCCATGGTACTCAAATAAACATAGCCTGAGAGGTGAGTGATCACAGGGGTATGTTCAATGATATCCATCACAGGGCCTTTAATAAAGCTAAAATTTAAGTGCTTATTTTGGCTGAGAAGCTCTTTATTAAGGCTGATCAGCATCTCTTGTCCAGTCAAATCAATATGATTGACTGCTGACATAATGAGGATAATCTCATGAGCTTGTGGGTACTGTTGGGTCGCTTGTATTACCCGCCGATGAACGGCTTCGCTGTTACCAAAAAACAAGCTTTCATCGGTACGCAGCATCAATAAATTGTCGAATGTCACCACATCATGACGATTGATATTACGAAAGTGTCCTGTACCTGCTAACTGCCCGACGATGGCCACGTGCGGTTTACTTGACTGCCAAATCAAGCTAGCAAAAGACACCATCAAACCAATCACTAAGCCAGTATTTAGTCCAAACATTAAAACACCAGCAAAGGCTGCCATAAAGCTAGCCGCATCGATACGGTCACGTTGCCATGCTGACTTTAAGGTTGATATATCAATGAGGCCGATGATAGAGGCCATGATGGTCGCGCCTAATATGGCATAAGGAAGTGGTGATAAAGTATTGCCAAAAGCGATCAAAGCGGCCAGCATAACTATCACAGTCACTAGACTAGCGACAGGCGTTTTGGCACCTGAATCAGCATTGATTGCGGTGCGTGAAAAGCCGCCGGCGACAGCAAAACTCTGAAAAAATCCACCCGCGATATTAGCAGCACCCAGTCCAGTTAGCTCGCGGTTGGCATCAAAGGTCTCACCGCGTAAGCGCGCATAATTGCTCGCCACTGAACTACTTGATACAAATACAATCAGTGCCATCAGTCCTGCGCTAGGTAATAGGTTCAGTGCGACATCAAAGTTTGGTACATAGGGAAGCGTGAAATTGGGTAGCCCTTGCGGAATACTACCAATCGTTGCCACACCGCTCGTATGCCAATGTAAGCTGATACTTAAGATAATCGTTATACCAAGCAGGATAAGCGGAAACAAACGTTCTGCCCATTTGGCATAAGCTAGTGGTAACCAAGATTTCCATACCCATTTACTGCCATAACGATTAGCAATGAGTAAAGTAAAAGCGATGATGCCGATAAGCAAGGTTAGCGGATGTAGTTGATGGAAATATAGTTGCATACTCGATAAATAACCGAATAATCCGTTCCCTGAGATAGGGATAGCAGTCAAGTATTTAAGCTGACTAACAAAAATAAGCACCGCAGCACCACTGATAAAACCAGCAGAAACACCCCGACTGATAAATTGCATAATCCAGCCAAGCTTGAGCCGACCTGCTAACCATAACATCGCCCCCACCATTAATGACAGTAAGCTGGCCATCAATACATATTGCTGAGCGCCATCTGATGCGTAGGGATGTAGACTGCTAGCTGTCATGATTGCTGTGATAGCCACAGGCCCTATCGCTTGGACGTTACTTGAGCCTATCCACGCATAGACAATGACAGGAACGATAGCCGCATATAGGCCATAAACGGGTGGCAGTCCTGCCAACACTGCATAGCCCAAACTTTGTGGAATGACAAGCACACCAACTACCAACCCTGCGATGACGTCAGTCGGCAGCGCAGATAGCTTGTATTGGCGTAGCCAAGCAGGTATCAGACGAGCGGCAATAGAAGGCATAACAATAGGTCGTCATCATAAGAAAAAAGTTAACTACATCTAGGTACTTAGGGCGTGTCTTCATTTCAAAAATGGTGATAAAAATGAGATAAATTGCCGTTAAACAAGGAAAATAGTTGGTTAATATCGGGATATTAACCAACTATTTGACGATGTTTAACAAGATTCAGCCATTTTTAGCCCATTGAGATAACTATCGAATGAATTGAAGACACGCCCTAGTGTACAAGCTATCTGTCTATTTTGGCACAAAAGCGTTGATAAAGTAGGTCTAGTACTGCTAAAGCATCATCACTGGCGATGCTATAGTAGATTTGTTTACCTTCACGGCGTGTTGAGACGAGCTTATCCTTGCGTAGGATTCCTAGCTGCTGTGACAAGCTTGGCTGCCCAACGCCAACCAGTTTCTCAAGCTCACTGACGCAGTATTCTCCTTGAGTTAGCTGACATAGGAGTAACAAGCGATCAGGATGTGAGAGTGACTTTAGTAACTGACTAGCTTGCATAGAGGCTTGTTGCATTTGCTCAGCAAGGTCTGAAGGTACAAGGTCTGTTTCACTAGGCGAGATATTTTCGCTAGCGCTAATGTTCGATGTGCTCAGTACTGAGGTATTCAGAGCGAGCTCCTTATATAGAGTATAAATGGTGAAGTTTAAAATTTATGAATAAACATACTTAATTAACCCCACTCTCAACTTCGAAAGTGATTGAAAAAAGAAGAGCACCTCACTAATCTATTGTTTTCGACCAAGAATACAATGGAGTTGTGAGATGCCCATAGACG
>NZ_RRYV01000214.1 GCF_014861395.1 Psychrobacter sp. FME13
CGATGATGGTCACCGCGGTACAATAGGTAGACAAGTGGCCAATAGAGGGTAGGTTGTTGATGTCTACAGGGCTGCCGACACTTAGGCCACGCATGGCGCCAGTCGCTTGATAGGTCTCACGTTGACAGCGATTGGCCGCGATCCACTGTTCAGCAATCGCAGTTGCTGCATCATCACCATACACACGAGAGGGCGCTGCAATTAGCACCGTGGTGTCATCTGTGGCAAGTGCTGACTCATCTACTGCTTGACCTTCATAGATAGTATCAGCGGCGAGGCCATCTGCTCGTACCATGACACGATGGCTACCGAGTTGCTGCGTAGTCATCTGTAATGCATTGACGCTGTCTTGCCCTGACTGTATGGAGGACTGCGCATAGCTATAAGTCAGCGGTATTTGCTCATTCTCATCTAAACCATTGACCAACCACCACGTACCTAGCTCATCAACCGAATCGCCTGATACCCACAAAGTAGAAATACCAATATCTGCAAGCAGACCCGTGACAAAATCATAGTCACTGACATCTGACTGCGTGCGTATGGCTAAGGGCAGAGACAATTGCTCTGAGGCGGTACTGCCTGATGATAGCAGCGTCTCAGATATCTCCCACGTCATATCATAATCACCAAGAATAGCGGTGATGATATCTAGGGTGGACTGATTGATGAAAGTGCGCGTATGTATCGACTGCGTCAACTGCCAGTCAGGAGTCACGACTTCTAACGTATAAAAGTGCATCGCGCCATCAGACTGCTGACAACGGACACCTCGTATGAGACCTGTGCGACAGGTAGGCGTACGATTCGCGGACAGCGTGGTCAAGCAAACAGGTGTACCAACCAATGATAAACAAGCGTCCGAGTCTAGAAATATGTAACTAAACACTAGTATGTCAATAGTATCGGTTTGATTAACACTGCTGACACCATAAAACGCCACAGGATAGAAGGCATCTACTGTTAAACTGTCGGCATGAATGGTAACTTTATGTAATCGATTGGTCTGAGAGGGCATAGGAGGGGTACCGTTACTACTGGCTTTATACCAAGGAAATGGCCCGAATTGGAATGTTGCTGAATTATTTATGAATAAAAGTATAGAGTTTATTGAAATATTGTCAACTAAAATAGTACAGTTGGTAGACTCATTGTTAATATCCACGTGTGTAAAACAGGCTTCTTTAAAAGAATGTAATGATTAAGATGTTATTTTATTAACCGAATCTATCTCAACAGTAGTCTAATAGTTTTACTTAGACAATTAACCAAAATTATTAGTATAATCATTCTTATTTCTCAACAAAACCTCACTGTAGCCCACTATGACTTTAAAGCCTTTATTCGTATCATTGTTTATCTTACCTCTATTTTCTATTACGGCCTGCGCCAAAACGCCTGCTACCTCGGTAGACAGTAATGGCATACCGCAAACTCGTAGTGATCTAACGGATGCTGAACAACAGCAACTAAATGACTTTTTAGCCACGCAAAAGACTAACATGCGCTTTATCGAAGGTGGTAGTTATGAGATGGGGGACTTCGGTCCAAAGCTTGACTGGACTGGCGGCATGCCAATCTCTAGCAATGGTGATAATAAAACCTTGCACAATGTCACCCTAGATAGCTTCAGTATGAATGCCTACAAGGCAACTTATGGTGATTTCGATATCTATAGTATGGCGACAGGACAGCCACAAGAGGGAATGCAAGAGTCTGTGATAGAACTGCATCAGCCCGATGCCGCTGCTGGTATCAATTGGCAAATAGCCCAAAATTACTGTCAATGGCTCGGGGAGCAGCTAAATGTACCCATGAATCTACCAACTGAAGCGCAGTGGGAGTATGCGGCGCGTAATCGTGGTCAGTATGTGCTATTCCCAACCGATAACGGCAAAATAGATGATGGTCGTAATGTATGGACTTTTAAGCAAAAGCAAGAAATAAGGAGTAAGTACAATACTAGCCTTGCTGTACCGATAGTAGGTCTATATCCGCCCAATCCGTTGGGATTATACGATATGATCAACCAAAACTATGAATGGGTGAGTGACTGGTATGATGCTGAGTATTATGCTAATAGTCCTGAGCATAACCCACAAGGTCCATTGACTGGTGAAGAAAAAGTATTGCGAGGGGTAGAGGCTAATGAAGGTGATGCTAGAAATATTAGAGTAATGGGTCCTGTGAGCGTAAAACGTTGGCACAAAGAACCCAATCCGCCTCTTATTAATAATAATGTTAGAATAAACCAAAATGGAGATACTACAGCAAGATGCGTTGCTAATTCTACAACTCCCTTGTCATAAAACTTAACATATTACTATCTCCTAAGATCACATAATTATGATGTTTTGAATGAGCAGTTATTCTGTTTAGACAATCCCAGTAAATTATTAGTATAATCATTCTGATTTCTCAACAAAAAACTACTGTAGCCCACTATGACTTTAAAGTCTTTATTCGTATCTTTGCTTATCTTACCTCTATTTTCTATTACGGCCTGCGCCAAAACGCCTGCTACCTCGGTAGACAGTAATGGCATACCGCAAACTCGTAGTGATCTAACGGATGCTGAACAACAGCAACTAAATGACTTTTTAGCCACGCAAAAGACTAACATGCGCTTTATCGAAGGTGGTAGTTATGAGATGGGGGACTTCGGTCCTAAGTTGGACTGGACAGAAGGCATGCCAATCTCTAGCAATGGTGATAATAAAACCTTGCACAATGTCACCCTAGATAGCTTCAGTATGAATGCCTACAAGGCAACTTATGGTGATTTCGATATCTATAGTATGGCGACAGGACAGCCACAAGAGGGAATGCAAGAGTCTGTGATAGAACTGCATCAGCCCGATGCCGCTGCTGGTATCAATTGGCAAATAGCCCAAAATTACTGTCAATGGCTCGGGGAGCAGCTAAATGTACCCATGAATCTACCAACTGAAGCGCAGTGGGAGTATGCGGCGCGTAATCGTGGTCAGTATGTGCTATTCCCAACCGATAACGGCAAAATAGATGATGGTCGTAATGTATGGACTTTTAAGCAAAAGCAAGAACTAAGTAATAAGTACAACACCAGCCTCGCTATACCTATAGTGGGTCTATATCCGCCTAATCCGTTAGGACTGTATGATATGACCAATCAGAACTACGAGTGGATGAGCGACTGGTACGATGCCCAGTATTATGGTGATAGTCCAGAGCACAACCCGCAAGGTCCATCAACTGGCAAAGAAAAAGTATTGCGAGGGGTAGATGCTAATGAAGGTAGTGCTAGAAATATTAGGGTGATGGGTCCTGTGAGCGTAAAACGCTGGCAAAGAGAACCTAATCCGCCTCTTGTAAAGAATAATCCACGCATCAATCAGAATCGCGCAACATCTGCACGTTGTGTCGCAAACACCCCTGTTTCATTGAACTAAAAATTAGCAAGATAGATAGTTATGTATTTTAATCGCTAAGCTATATAACTATCATCGTCGTCATCGTCCTCAAACCCTGCTGGATCATATTGTTCTGGATTCTTAGCCATAAAATGCTCATAATTATTAAATTGACCATGTTTGATATAGATATCGTACTTTGGACTGGTGTTTTTGACGACTTCTATACCATCGGGGTATTCAGGCGCGACTTTGGTTCTCATCTTCATGTATAAGATAACATACGCACTATAGTCTCTATTAGTTTTGAACGCCTCTATATCTCTTGAGTTCATATGATCAAAGATATTTTGAATATTTTTATCTAAAAATTTTCCATAGTTTAATAGGGGCTGTATAGAATTCAAATCAGCGGCAGCCAGATAAAGACACAAGCGAGAA
>NZ_RRYV01000215.1 GCF_014861395.1 Psychrobacter sp. FME13
GTTACAAGCCTAGTTAAGGTCTCGACATTATCGTCGGCTTGCGCCTAGTTTGGTGCAATTTTAGCAATCAGCAGCCCTAACATTTGAATATTCAACACGCCCTATAAGTTTTAAGTGGTGAGTGATGATTATTTATGTTTTTAATTCATCGTACTTTTTACTTTTACTACCTTAACGCTCATGTTACGCAAAAACAGCTATAATACTGTAACGCTATTTATCAAAATGATACTGCCACTTTATGACTATAAACTTGCTAAACACACAGGACGACAGCTTGGATATAAATTCAAGCGCTCAATCAGAGGCTGATTCAAACACTGAGTCGCAGCGACCTGTGACGCTGTTTTCTGAAGCCGCAGCGACTGACACATTACGCCCACAGTTTTGGACCCGTTTTACCTTAGATGAATTAAATCATAGCGAATGGGAGGCATTGTGTGATGGCTGTGGTAGTTGTTGTCTGATCAAATACATGGATGAAGATGAGAGTGGTAATGCCGGTGAGGAGCTGGTCGAATATACTGATGTGACTTGCCAGTTGATGGACTGCGAGACTGGGTATTGCCAACATTACGATACGCGCCAAGAGCATGTACCGGACTGTATTCAGCTGACCATGGACAACTTACCAAACATGATGTGGCTGCCGTCCCACTGCGCTTATAAGCGTTTGTATAAAGGGCAGGGCTTGCCCAGTTGGCATTTATTATTGACTGGGAATGCTGTAGTCACACAGCGACAAATGCGCGCGACGAATGTCGGTGTGGCAGGACGCTGTGTCTCTGAAACTAGCCTGTCGGATGAAGAAATGGAAGATCGTGTGGTCAATTGGGTCAAGCCGTAGTTACAGTTTGTTTGACGCTTAAAATCCAGCTTTCCACATCTGGTTCTTACAATGTAGCCCTTAATATCCAACCCTTAATACCCAGCCCTCAAAATCTAGCCTTTAAAGCTCAGTTTTGAAAATTCAGTTTTGAAAATCAAGCCTTCAAGTTAATACGAGTCAGACGCTTGGGCGGTAGATTTGGCGTCTGTCTCAGCATCAGCTTGAGAGTCAGCCAATGACGGAGTAGGAATGCCTTGGCGAATCTGCTCAGAGAACTCGCGGCTGTTTTCGTGACTATTAACGCCAGATTCTAGGTTGTTTTGATTATCGAACCCTTTAACCTTTGGGTTTATATGAGCGTGCTCATACCAAGTGTCCATTGACCATGGCTGATCGCTGCTTTCGGGATTGGCATCTAGCATACCCACATTGTACAAATAATTAGGCAACCAGCCGGACACCCAAATACGGTAATCCCATGGTAGACGATCGCCGCTGACGATGCGTGCCATATAAAAAATAATATTGGTGCAATTACTGACCAACGTGTTGTACCAAGCGGGCTCTGCATTCAGATCATCGGCGGCTGTCAAGTAAGACTCAAACAGTGATCTGACCTCGTGTTGCTGCAAGTTACTAACGGGAAATAGATACACTTGCTCGCCGCGCGCATTGCTCCGCGTGTAGATAATATCACGCTCTTCTGCAGCAATTAAGATCAGCTCAAAACGTCTAAAAAATCCGGCAAATGCAGAAAACGACTCCTCTTTTTCTTTACGAATCTCAAAGGAGAAGGCCAGTGGCGCGGCGTCTTCAAAGCGAAAGCTGACCAAAGTATGAGCAATCAGTGGTCCCATCCAATAAGAGTTGGTCACATCGACACCAGAGAGTTTAGACAAGTCCACTGTTCGAGTGTCCCAATGTGCGGTCGCGTTTTCTGCTGTGTGCCAATCAAAATTACGTACATTGGTCAGTGTGATTAAATCAGGGTTGGTCGCATCACGCTCATAAGAGACACGTTGATTGACATCAGCCATCCAGTCGCGCTCTTGCTGAGGTTCAATAGAAAAAAACCAGCCGACACCGACCAACCAAATCGCAGCGTATAAAGCCGTTAACCGTTTCGTAGTGGCTTTGCTATTGCTATTGGTTTTTACTTTAGCCGTTAATGACTGTTTATCTGATTGCTTAGCACTTTTTGGCCAATAGCGGCTTTTGAGCAATGCGGTCAGCACACCAACAATGATTATCCCGGCTAGCCAAGTAATTACCGACTGCTCGCCAAATTGATACCAAATGGCAAGCATCAACCAAATGGCTGATAGTAATAAAGATGTGATGATTAGAATTTGTAAAAGACAGCTACGCCATTTTGATTTTGGTTTGAGCGGCGGTTTTGGTTGGTTTCCAGTGCTGCCATTACCTTTTACATGATGATTGTGTGAGCCATGATTGTTTAAGCTGTCATGGTTTGAACTGTCATGGTTTGAGCTAAGATTCCCCATGCCATTGTCTGAACGATGGCCAGTTGAACGCGAGGCAAACAGGCGAGAAAAAACAGAACGTAGCGACATAGGATTTTTTTTGATAAATGAAGGCTTTGACCATAGCAAAATTTATAACACACTGACAATACAATTTGCATGAATTTGTCGTTGAATGTCGGTGAGCCATAAGATAAAGTGAAGCTGATTTATACTGTTTTATTTGCTAGCTTTATCCCCATCTATGTTTTACCTGTTATTCTTGCTTACTATCATTAACTACTAACGATATTAACTGCTATCAGCCAAATTTTTATTAACTTAATTTTTATTAACTTAAGAGGTTAAACCACACCACCATGTCTGACGACACTCCCAGCCCGAGTAGTTGGTCGATGCGCGGCTTAAAACGCTGGCTATCGACCGCCCCTGAAACCCGTGATGAACTGACTCGTTTGGTACAAGACTCGCGTCAGTTCTTAGAGCCTGACACGGTCGATATGCTAGAAGGCGTGCTCGATCTGCCTGCGACACAAGTGCGTGAAATCATGACACCGCGCCCACAAGTGATTGGTTTGCATGAAAGCGCTAGCCTTGCTGAAGTGATGGATATCATCCTTGATACCACTCATTCGCGCTATCCTGTTTTTGACAGTCAAGATGATGATGCTGTTATCGGTATCTTATTGGCAAAAGATTTGATTCCTATTCTCGTCCATATGGTGCGTCATCAAGAAGATAAAATTGAAAGCAAACGCCTAAGAGACCTTGTGCGTCAGCCACTATATATCAGTGAAACTGCGCGTTCTGACACCTTATTACGCTCACTACAGCGCACACAAGTGCATATGGCAATCGTCGTTGATGAGTTCGGTAACTTTGGTGGAGTGGTTACCATGGAGGACTTGTTAGAGGAAATCGTTGGTGACATCGTCGATGAACATGATGATTTTGAGGAAGACAGTGATATTAACAATATCGTCGCTGACCCTGATAAGCCAAATACATGGCGCGTTCAGGCTTCTACAGTGATTGAAGACTGCAATGATGAGCTCGGTTGTGAGTTTGATGATACTGATGTTGATACGATGGGTGGTTTGGTCATGCAAGCTTTGGGTCATGTCGGTGATCTAGAAGGTGAGAGTGTGATGATAGACGATTGGAAAATTACGATTACTGATGTTGAAGGTCGTTTTATCCATAACTTAGAGTTGACGAAAACGAACGTCGAACCACAAATCTTGATAGGCAGTCATTGATTCAGTGTTAATAACCTGAATCGCGCTTTAGGTACCTATTGCTGAACGACAAAAAACACGATTACGATCGTGTTTTTTTTTTGGTTTGTGGCTTGAGATACTCATCCTTGTTTATCATGTCGTAGCAGTTTGCTACGCAATATTACCTATTATTGGGTTTAGACTGGTATCATGGGCAAATTTAATTTTTGGTGGTGTATCAGAAAGTATGCTGAGGAGATAAAAGGAGGGTGACAGCCAAAGCA
>NZ_RRYV01000216.1 GCF_014861395.1 Psychrobacter sp. FME13
TCATTGTCGTATTCTCTCAGAATGTTGAGTCTCCGACAATACCGGGGCGGTTCAAATAATAGTTCATCTTTTTGTCACATTAAAATTCGATATTGCTATATTAGTAACAACAATATTATATTTTATATATAATTTTTTTTCTAATAGAAGCCTAGTGAATGACATTTGAGTATGAGTTCTAATTCAGTAAGGAATTTGAGAGATTTTAATAATTAATCATTCCAAATCTGGCTTCAAATATAAGGCTTTTATCGGTGATGGAACAGTCATCACTGGCTCTCCGCAAACCACTCATTATGGTATTCCTATCGCTCGGAAGGGCGACAAGGTCGTCTGTAAGAAATGCAAAAAGGTTGTCACTATTATCACGGGTGACCCATCCTATATAGTGGATGGTGCGCCAGTTGCCCGTGTAGGTGATATGACCAGCTGCGGCTCAAAACTGATTGCTAGTCAACAAGCATTTTCGGAGTCGGGTTTTGATGTGGGTAGTATTGCACAGGCAGAACCTTTGCAGTTTGCGAAGTCGGATTCAGCGAGCTTTTTTTCTCTTGAAGATAAAGCTGTTAGTAAATATAAAAAGAAGATTTTGTTTGAAGACGAGTATGGTGATCCTTACTCTAATTCACCTTACATAGCATTTTTTCCAAACACTCAAGAACTGAGAGAAGGCACAACAGATGAGCAAGGCTATACGGAAGAGTTCATTACAGATGAACCTGAAGAAATAGTCGTTCATCTGATTACAGAAGATGAAATTGAGCAATGGAAGACATTATATTAAATGCATCCAATACAGCGACTGTGAATCAAAATTCTATTTACAAGTCAAATTATTATATTTTCATAAAAAATAAAGGTGATAATAAAATGTCTAAATACCCTGAAGGAATTAAAGATACATTCTTATGCTTAACAGGCATAAAAGCCTGGCCATACACGAAGGTAGTTTCAGTCGAAGATGGCGTACCTACCTTAGAAACACAATGTATAAAGAAAAGCAGTTACTCAGAGCAAAAAGGCAATGTAGTTGATACAGCATCAAATGCTGCTCAAGCAAAGTATTTAACGGGTCCACAAGGAGCTACAGTAGCCACTGGTACAGGTGCTCTTGCAGGTGGTGTTGCTATTTTGAGTGCAGGTACCGCAATATTGAGAAAAGATTATGATGAGTATATGCAAACAGGAAATCATTACAGCTTTAACAACCAAAAACTTTCGGACTGTTTATCTACAATTAACTGGGAAAAATATCCAGATTTCGAAACAGCTTTAAAAAGCGAAGGTATGAAATGTAAGCTCTATTAATTTTTGATAACGGCTACACGTAAGAAAACTATTTATGAATATAAAAAGTCAATTTAAAAAAGGTATAACAAATGACCATTAGATTTTTATCTGTAGCTAAAATAATGTCGCTAATAACTATAACAACAATAATTAATGGTTGTAATAGCTCTTTACCTCAAACTAAAGACAGTCTAGAACTTATAACGCAGGTTGATTTAAGAAGTCTCAATAAGAGCCAAAATTTTAATAAAAAAATTATTCAAGCAGCAGATGAAGCTGCCGTAATCTCAAGCAATAAAAGCAATTATGTTGGCTACAGCATGGTAGAAGTTAATGGATATCAGATATTATTCAAACCCGAAGAGCCTAACTCCCTACTTATCTATCAAAACGGCAAACTACTCTCTGACTATATTGATAATAAAGCAACATTATATAAGGATAACACTTACTTCCCTTATGTAAATCGTCAGTCTGTTCACTATAATAATAAAAAAGACGTACTAAACTATAATAATGGTTCTCTATATTTTCGTGACTATGGATTGAATGGTATAGAAGGTGTATTTGAAATAGAGTCTTCTGGTAATAAAGCTATAGATGCTCTTATTGGTGGTGGTTTATCTACAAAAAAATTACTCTACCAAGGTGAAGAGTGTGAGATACAGCCGCAATCACAAATGATCGCTTGTTGTTTTATTGAAGATAAAAAAGAATTACTCCAACTTGGAGATAATGGATGGGAAATTCGCACACCAAATGATAATTTTAGTTGTGAAAAAAATTGATAGTTTGCATCATATAGTCAGTTCCTCAGAGCTATGAAAAAGCTTTTGAGCTGTTTCAAAAAGCTGCTAACCAGAAGTACTCTGATGCTCAATTTAATTTTAGTGTTATGTACGACAATGGCGTAGGCATTGATCAAAACTATGAAAAAGCAATAGAGTGGTATTTGTTAACAGCTGATAATGGAGATTTTGATGCCCAAAATAACCTTGGCACTTTTTATGAAAACGGCTACGGCGTACCGCAAGACTATAGTAAGGCTTTAGAGTGGTATACCAAAGCCGCTGATCAAGGGGTAGATGTAGCACAACTTAACATCGGTGGTCTTTATGAGAACGGTTATGGTGTACCGCAAGATTATGATAAAGCTTTTGAATGGTACAAAAAAGCAGCAGATCAAGGCAATCAAGCAGCCAGTAATCGCATCGGTAGATTAGTCATGAATAATAAAATTGACGATACTGGTATCACTATCTACAGCACTCAAGAAACTGGTCTTACATTGGGTGATCTTGAAAATATGAGCCAATAATAATAAAAGCTGTATGAGCCAACAGTTTTTAGCTCATACAGCCACTAATTTATAAAGTGTTTAACAACCTCATCACTCCACCAAACCATCTAAAATAGATTTGACTTCCGTGACGTACTGACCCAAATCTGGCTTTGAATATAAGGCTTTACCAATGGCGGTACGGTCATCACCAGCTCTTTACAAACCACTCATTATGGCATTCCTGTCGCTCGTAAAGGGGACAAAGTCGTCTGTAAGAAGTGCAAAAAGGTTGTCACTATTATCACTGGTGACCCGTCCTATATAGTGGATGGTTCACCTGTTGCCCGTGCAGGTGATATATATTTTGCGCCAAAAGCACATGAAAAGGACTTTTCTCTAGCTTCAGACGCCGCCAGCAAGCATTTCTTTATACATGAAATGACCCATGTATGGCAGTATCAGAATGGTCAAACTGTTGCCTTACGTGCTATTGGCGAGCAACTGTTTTTTGAATTCCCAAGTAAAATTGGATTAGGAGATGGTGCGTACGTATATAAACTTGATCAAAGCAAAAATCTACTTGATTATGAGATAGAACAGCAAGCTTCTATTGTTGCGGATTATTGGGCTATGAAGAATAGACTTATTGATAAAGTTAAGCAAAGAGCTACTAATCGTAGTGAAGCATATTTAGCTCATTATTCAATAGTAGTAGATACAGTGATTAAGAAATAGTTGTTATTTACTTTGGTTGTGAACTTTTTACAATGTTTTTTTCAAAAGGTATTAAAAGATATGACTAAATTCATGAATAATTTTTCATATTACTTTTTAAATCCAATCATTTTATTGATATCGCTTGGTATATCTGGCTGCATTTTTGATAACCGTGCACATAGTCCTCCTATTACTGGAGATATTGAAATATCAAAAGATAGTAAAGGTGGCTTATGTTTTATGCCTTTACTTGCCTCTGCTACCTTTATGGAAGAATCTGTAAATTTAAGGAGTATAAATATGGAGTATCTTACTATTTCCGACCCTAACTCAACAGGAGGGGATCGAATTAAAACTTAGATTAACACATGAAGTGCAATACCAAATGCAAGGTGAAAAAAAGACCTAGATGCGCTAGCATCAAAGTTTTTATCCACCGACCAAAGTGAGATTGCAACCATGAGCTATACACATCTAAGCCTA
>NZ_RRYV01000217.1 GCF_014861395.1 Psychrobacter sp. FME13
CTTTTACATCAATTATGGCTACGTCTGATGCCAGCATACTTTTTAGAACACCACCCGATTTTTTATGATATAGCGACAACATACAAAAATGATTATTGTGCTTGATAAGACAGTTTCACACCGGCGATAAAGCCATCATTATCTTGAAAATCACCAACGATTTTATCAGTGGGTAACGCGCCTTTAGCATCACCGAACCACAAATATTTGCCACCAGCGGATACTGCCCAGTTTTCAGTGACGTTATATTTTGCACCAAGGCCAACACTGTAGTAGCCTTCGACAGGACCAAGCGACGTTACAGGATTGCCAGCACCACTATCCCAACCAACGGTACCACTAACCGCTAGTACTGGTGTCATACGCTTAGCTAAACCAAGCTCTACTTGCCATTGGTCATCATCATACTCAACCAAGTTTAGACCATCGGGTCGTTCAGCGTTTTTACTCACTTCATTGTATAATGGCGGTGTAATGACAAAATCGCTCCACGGTACCCAGCGTACTTTAGCAGTGGCTAATGTCGTCGGGTTAATACCTGTTTGGAAGTCAAAGTTGACAGATTTAGGTGTTGTAATTTCATACTCACTCTTTTGACTAGCTGACAGTGCACCTCCAGAAATAATAGACCTAATAGGATAGGTTTCAGCTATATCTACATTATGTTCAATCTCAGAACGGTACGTCAGCGCTGCTTTTAAAGCAATCTCAGGCTTATAATAGGCCACACCTGCTATGTAACCATAATCCATATCAGGGTTGCTGGTCGAAGTGTAACCACTAGCAGGGCCGTATGCCAGTCCACGAAGCTTGGTTTCTGATTGAATACGCTGTGCGACTGGGCCACCATACACTTGGAAGTTTTTATTTTCACCGAACTTCACACCAAGTATACCTGTCAAGCTTTGACTACGTACTTCGACGTTAGTATTTTCACCAGCGGCACTTGTCTCAGCTGTGGCTATCGCACCCGCAGTTGGCTGATCAACTCCGTCAGCTACCAACTCACCAGCAGACTCACCTAAATTATCGTTTGCCACAAAATTACTTTCAGTATACTCGGCAGCAGCACCGAAAGGTTCATCATATAAAACACCAATACTAAACGTATCATCAATATCAGTTTTTACACCATAACGAAAAAAGTCATAAGGCTCAGCGATATCACCTGTTTTATTACCACGTTCATAATCATTACTATAAGGATTAGTATTGGCAGTATCATAACCACTCACATCGGCATCGATATAAGTATAAACGGCTTCAGCATAAGTGCCATCTTGAAAGAAAGCGGTGACATCTTGACCAGAACGATCAAGACCAGCTGCATTGGTGACGCTGGCTATAGAAAGGGTAGCAATCGCTACTGCGAGGGTTTTCAAATGAAAGTGATTGCGCATTGTGTATCTCCAACGATCCTTGTTGTATTACTACTTCAATAACCAATATATGGCATTGCTGCGCTTAACATTGAGGTTATCAAAGTCGTGTCCTAACTTGAATACTAATGCCTTTTAGACACTAAAACAACAAACAAAGCAGTTTATTTCCCAATTATGACTGAACAGTATAAATAGCATATTAGTACTTGATTTTCTAATAATATATATTTTATAGCACTCTTAACATTATCTAGACACAGCTAACGCTTGTAAAATCCGCAAAAACTAGAGGTAATAAAATTTTCTATAAAGCTGTTACAGGTAGCAATATGTGCACAAAAAAAGCGACCCGTATAGAGTCGCTTTTTTTTCATTGCCAAATATATTACTTAGCAATATAACCATCATGGAACACAATCATGATGAAACTTAATCATGGTGAAATTTAGTCATGGTGAAACTTACTTTGCTTGATAAGAAACTTTCATACCAACTACAAAAGCGTCATTGTCTTCAAAGTTGCCAACAACATTTTTGGTCGGCACCTGACCATCAGCATCACCAAGCCATAGGTATTTACCACCCGCTGAAACTGCCCAGTTTTCTGTGACATTATACTTAGCCCCTAAACCGGCACTATAGTAACCCTCTGTAGGGCCTAATGAGGTCACAGGATTGCCAGCACCACTATCCCACCCAACGGTACCACTGACCGCTAAAGCTGGATTCAAACGTTTGGCAAGACCTAGCTCAACTACCCATTGATCTTCATCATAACTGACTAACGGTAGGCCGTCTGGTTGATAAGCAGCGTTCAGTTTACTAACGTCATTGTATAGTGACGGTACAATTGAGAAATCACCCCATGGCACCCAACGTACTTTTGCAGTTGCTAATGTCGTTGGATTGATACCCGTTTGAAAATCAAAGTTGACTGACTCAGGGGTAGTAATATCAATATCACCTGATCTTGGACCAAATCCAGGGAAGCTTGCTACTGCAGGGTAACTTTCTGCAGCATCAGCTGTATGTTCAATCTCTGAACGGTACGTCAACGCCGCTTTTAGTGCAATTTCAGGCTTACTGTAGGAAACACCAGCAATATAACCATACTCTTGATCTGGGCTGATGTGGGTCGTATAACCATTCGCAGCACTATAGGCTGTACCGCGCAGCTTTACATCAGCTTTAACACGCTGGGCCACTGGACCGCCATATACTTGGAAGTTTTTATTTTCACCAAATTTTGCACCGACGATACCGGTAATACTCTCAGTACGGACTTCTACATTCGTACCTTCACCACTAGCGTCGACGAAATTGTTGTCACCACTATAGTCAGCCGCAGCACCAAAAGGCTCATCATATAAGATACCAACACTATAAGTATCATTGAGGTCTGCTTTTACACCGTAACGAAAGAAATCATAAGATTCGGCGATGTCACCAATTTTGTTACCTGCCACATCATTACCTGTCACATCAGCATCGATGTAAGTATAGACAGCCTCGGCATAAGTACCGTCTTGTAAAAATGCAGTAATATCCTGACCTGAACGATCAAGGCCAGCAGCACTAGCAACACTAGCAACAGAAAAAGCAGCAACAGCCACTGTTAGATTTTTGAGATGGAAGGTATTGCGCATTATATGTCTCCAAACGTCCGCATTGTTTTACTGCATACCGGTTTTTTGTGAGTAAGCAGTATCCTAGATGGGGAATAGTAATGATTTTTAAACATTAAAACAACCGTAAGGATACATTATTTATTCTGTATGACCAAGTAGTCATTGTTAGATATGTATATCCATAAATAGAAATATACTCGATTCATGTTGAAAATTTTTACAGACGCACCATCAGTGCTCTGATCAAAGAATAAAACACACTCTAGTAATGAGGTGGTCTATCTGCCATCACATCAAATGGCGCAATACCACTGTCTGTATCTTGATCCTTAACTTGTTTATAAATCAACTGCAGCTGTCGTTGTAATGTCTGAATATCTTTATCTTGCCGCGCAATCACTTCATCGAGACGATCGACTATTACCTCAAGATGTGCCATGCTCATTTGCAGGTCAATAACCTGCTGCATTTGTGATTCAGCCTGCACAACTGAGTCATCAGTTTGAGCATTATCTTCAGCGTTGTTTTCAGCATTGTCTTTAGTGTTAGGTGGATTCATGTCTTTCTCTGGGTTATCGTAAATATAAAGCTAGGCATGTCGTCAATCAGCACATTGATACATTTAACGACCTTAAATATACCCCACTCTCAACTTCGAAAGTGATTGAAAAAAGAAGAGCACCTCACTAATCTATTGTTTTCGACCAAGAATACAATGGAGTTGTGAGATGCCCATAGACG
>NZ_RRYV01000218.1 GCF_014861395.1 Psychrobacter sp. FME13
GTATTCGAATGACCGCCTAAACGTATTCGAATGACCGCCTAAACGTATTCGAATGGACTCTACAGCCCTTTATTATCAAGGTGTACATAGGGCTTAAAAGCATTTAAAAGCATTTAAAAGCATTAAAAGCCTTTTTGGTTGTGGATAACCAAGAAAACAAACAGAAGAAAAAAGAACAAAAAAGGATATAGAAAACTAAAATATTTTGCCTAATTGGTTCTCTTAAAATTAAACAAAGCAGGGTAAACCTATTCGAATGAAGCTACAAACCTTTATTATCAAGGGTTTCAGGACTATAAGACGAGGTTTACCTGACAGATAAAATCCAAGATTAACCAACAGTTAATTATCTAGTAATGATGATTGTATATTATCGTCATAAACGGCTCTATTTTGGCTCATATCGCTTTGTTTACTACCTTATGCCACCCTACTACCTAATTGATGATTAAAGACCTTTAGAAGCTAATATGAGGGCAAATAGACGTATCTAATTCATTAGAAGTCTAATTCTTCTATGTTATCGGTATCTACTGATTGTTTGATTAAGTCATTTTTAACTGCGTCTTTATCCCTGTCTGATACATACCCTTTGTTGTAAGCATCAGCTTTGAGTTGGTCTAAATTACGCTTGGCTGCCATACTATCTTCAGCCATTGCTTCAAAAGCACTTTGCCAAATGATTTTACGTCTTACTTCAGCTTTACTAGCCTTTGATTTTTCAGCATCAATCAGCTTCCTAGCATTAGCCCTAGCTTTGACTAACTGGTCTGCTTTCTTTTCAGCCTTGAGTAATATCGACAGCTTGCGATTATCTTCATCATTTCTATTGTCTTTTTCACCCAGCAGGACAATAAGTTTCTGCGTATCATTAGGCGACTTAAAGCCCCTAAACCGTTTTACTAAATTATCAAGATACTCTTCATTATTATTAATATACTCTTCATTTGCATTAGCCATGCTCATTCCTTTTTTGCTGGTTGTTTTGTGGTTAGGTTGAGTTTATCATTAGGCGGTATGTTTGCATAGTTGTGGTGGTTGGTAGCCTTGTTGAGAAAACAAGGCACGGTTAGTAGTTTCTACTTTATTCCGCTTCGCTACATAAAATAGAAACACCGTGTCAAGGGTCTAACCCCTTTGAAATCCCCAGTCAGGGGCGACCCCCTAACAACCCCAAAAAAAGACAAAAGGTGAAACAATGGCAATCGGTAGGCTGAGTGTGGGAATTGGCAAAAAAGGTAAGGCAAGCCCTCACGCTAAATATATCGCTAGGGAAGGAAAATATGCTAAACCAAGTTACCACGAAGAGAAGTTAGAAAACACAGGTCATGGCAATATGCCCAAATGGGCAGAGCATAACCCTAATGATTTTTGGCAAATGGCAGATGAACACGAGAGAAAAAACGGCAGTACCTACCGTGAACACGTCATAGCCTTGCCTAGAGAATTAGACGAGTATGAACGCCACGAGTTAATCAAAGACTGGATAGCTCAAGAGATAGGCGAAAAACACGCCTACCAGTACGCCATTCATAACCCACCAGCCCTAGACGGTGGCGAACAGCCCCATGCTCATATTATGTTTAGCGAACGCACCATAGACGATGTGGAGCGTGACCCTGACCAATATTTTAAACGCTACAACAGCAAAAACCCCGAAAAAGGCGGAGCAAAAAAAGCAAACACGCCAAAATTTTCAGCAGAGCGCAAAGAAGAACTAAAGGCGATGCGTGACCGATGGGAGAAAACCTGTAACGCCCACTTGGAGCGAGCAGGGTACAGTTATCGCATTAGCATGAAGTCCTTGAAAGAGCAGGGCATAGAGAGAGAGCCAATAAATCTAACAATGAAACAGCTCAAAGAGCCTGAAATCAGGGAAGCGTACCAAGCAGTGCTAAAAGCAAAAGAAGAGGATTTTAAGGCTGAACTATGGGTATTGATGGAATTTGATGGTGAGTTTGAGGAAGAGATTAAACACCAGTTAGCACAGGCAGAAGCGCAAATAATAGCCGAGATAGAAGCGAAGCGTGACGCTCATGTGCTACAGGAAGCATTTTACCAAGAGCTAGCTGATACTGATAAGCACATAAACCCAGCACAGCAAAATGAAGTAGAAGAAAATATTGAAGACAGCTTGGATAACAGACAAAAAGTAGCACTTGAAGCCATGCGTAATGCAATTGATGAACGGTTTAAAGATTACCCTGCAAAACGCCAAGCCAAACATGACGCTTTAAATGAGAAAATTCCTGATATGGTAGCTGGTAAGTATGAGCTTACACCACCGACAATAACCGTACAGCCAACAGTTGAAGTAAAAACAAGGGATAAAGTAAGTCAGGATAAGGGCATAGACTTATAACACAAGGGAGATAAAACAATGAGTGATAACAAAGAAGAGAACGACTTAGTGCAAGACTGGATAGATAGGTCAGCACTGAACGCCATACAAATGAGCGAGGACGAGAATTACCGCCAGTTAGTAGCAGTCAGGGCAACCAATTGGGGCAAGGACATAACAGCGAAGTCCGACTTACGGATAAAACAATCACAAGCACCGCATTTAGAGATTTAACAGATAGAAGCGGGTCTTAATGGGAAACAGCCCCCATTCAGATCCGCTTCTATCTCAAACCGTTAAGCATACTGGTAATCATCATCTTTACCGTTTAAATATTCTCTAATAGGCTTTTTCTGACTAAACTTGCTAGGGTCTTTCTTAATCTCATTCACCATAAATTCAGTAAACAGCTTCCAGTCACGCCCAGCAGCACCAGTAGCTAAACCCGAATATGTGCTTATAAATTCTTTATGAAGAACAATGCGCTTCAGCTGCTTGTCTGTTAAGCCGTCAATGGTGAACATATCCGCAGTATTAGCATCACGCTCAATACCCACTTCTTTTTTATTTGTCTTCTTAGGCTTAAAAGTAAATTTAAAGCCAGTAATAACACGCCCATTTTTAATATTCTCATACTTAGCTGTAATGTCAGTATGCTCATTTATTTGGTTAAGAGCTGGCTCTAACACTCTGTTCTTAAAGTTGCTCATCGTCTTATATTGATTGTCTTCAACCCCCATCTTACGCCTGAAGTCTTGTAACTCAAACACTGGTGTTTTACCTGCAACTCTCCACTGTATCAGCAACTCATAAAGCCTTATGGCATAGCCACTATCAAGGTTAGCTACCTGCTCAATCTCATAGCTTGTAAAATTATTTTCTAGCCGAGTTATCAGCGGCACAACGTCAGCAGTAAAGCGCATGAAAACCGTACCAGTCGCTTCCTCGTAGCCTATTTTATCGACCCAGCGACAGTGAAATGACCTATCATTGCCATTCTTAGGGTTTTTATCGTGATATGTGACGTATCTATCAAACAAACCCTTGCTTGCATCTTTTATGACCCTGTAAGAACTTTTACTATCAACATCGAACTGGTCAGCATAGGCGTGTGCGTGAACTCTTAATAAGCTTGCATGGTCAATACCCTCACCTGTTTCTCTGGCTTTAAGGATAGCAAGCAACATTAATCTTTGTTCAGCTAATCCCAGCGTATAACTCGCTTGAATGAGCGCATTATCTTTAACTACTAATTCAGACACATCCATATCCTTTCCTTATTAAGATACATCGTAATATATTGCATTTTAATTACAATATCAAGTAATGTAATTAAAAACCGCCTAAACGTATTCGAATGACCGCCTAAACGTATTCGAATGACCGCCTAAAC
>NZ_RRYV01000219.1 GCF_014861395.1 Psychrobacter sp. FME13
ACGCTACTTTAACAAAAACCTCTTATCAGGTGTCCTAAATTAGTTGACCACTACACCGCCATTCGTCCGCAAGTTGCCCAGCACACTCAGCAGAGCGACCTATATCGTTACGACAACCGCTTGATGAGTACCTATACCGGTAATAGCACCAGTGAGCAACCTATTGACTCGGACAGCCCCAATGTTCACAGTCGTTTCTTACACAGTCATAGCCACCTAAATGACGATGGACTCACTGCGCTTGCCACCCGCTATCAGCAGCACGCAAAGCAGCTTGCCAATCTTGGTAACTTAACAGGCAACATCCGTCATCTGAATTTGCCCAGTAGCCACTATATCGATGGCAACCCTTATCTGACCGATCCGATCAGTCTTGTCTCCATACATCAGCAGATTAACAATCATATACCCGCAGACTGGCTTGGCGCAGTTGCCTTTGATCCTATTACCTTGCAGCCCAATACCAACCATGCTAGTCATGACAATGATGATGACAATAATAACAACAATAACAACAACGTCCATTATGTTAACGCCTGCTACCTACCGTTTCCACATCATCACCATATTCCCTATGGAGAGCAGTTAAGCGAGCTTGGCGAGCCGCATCCGAGTCTGACAGGACTCATGAGTGCCAGCATCATAGACACAGACAGCAGTGCCATCACCCATGACCGTAACCACCGCGCTCATATCAGATATCACTGGCAATCTGATGACAGTAATGGCAGCGATAATAATAGCGACAATAGTCAGGATGATGCTCACTGGATACCCATCGCCAGTCACCTCGTCGCCGATCACATGGGACAGACCCATCCTCTGCGTCATGGACAGCATGTCCTCATCGACTTCATCGGTGGTGACATCACCCATCCCATCATCATCGGCAGCACCCATAACGGACAAGGCAACTCTGATGCTCAGCACAATAGCATCGTCAGTGACTCAGATACCCTTGACGCCACCAGTCCAGCTTGGTTCATTAATCAAAGCCATGCTTACCCCATAGACGGTATCAAAACGCAAAGCATCGACAGCAGTCGTACAGGCGATGCCACCAAAGACAGCGTCACCAATGGCTATAACCAGCTCATGTTTGACGCCCATCCTGAGAGTCCGCAGATCAACGCCTATAGCAGCAGCTATCAGTCCAGCCTAACCATTGGCCATCTCTACCAGCACACCGACCATACCCGTGGACAAGCACGTGGCCAAGGCATCAGTATCGAGACCCAAGCGGCTGCCAATATCCAAGGCAGCACCGGCATTCATATCAGTAGTAGCCAGTCAGACCCCTCATCAAACCCTCACATGAATCATGACAGTCATAGCAAACTACAAACCGCTGACCAACATCAAATAGCCTATCAAAGCCTAGCAGAAACCCATCAACCAGTAGGCATAAATGGCAGCAGTCAAAGTAGTAGCCTAAACAATAACAAGGGAGGAGAGCAACAAACGCCATTTGGTCAATTTAGCAAAGACACCAATGACAGTGCACTAGATGAGGCAGGACAGTGGCAACAAGCCAATCTGCTTATCGACTCTCAACGTCACCTTGCCATGCTCACAGGACAACACAGTCAACATACCAGTACTGAAAACACACATAGCCACGCCACAGGCAGCACCCATCATCACAGCCAAACGCAGATGAATCAGCTAGTAGCAGGGGACATCCATTACTACGCAAACAAAGCCCAAACTCATACCGCCGCTCATGGTGATGTAACGATACAAGCGCATCAGAACGAGATGCGACTCGATAGTGAGCAAGTGCTACGCCTGCATAGCCGAGACAGTATCGAGATTATCGCCCCTGATACGCTGACCCTAAAAGCAGCGGGCAGTGGTATTGAGATATCGGGTGGTAATGTGACGTTTATCACGCCTGCTCAAGTAGGATATAAGGCGAGTAAGGTGGATCGGGGTAGTGGGGGTAGATCAGGTTCTCCTGCTGTACATTTACCAACAGCTAAACTACCTGAAAACTTAGACTACTATTTGCATTATCTTGTCCAAGATCAAGATGGGATTCCTATAGCAAATACCAAATGTTTACTTTTCAAACCTGATGGTTCAACAGAAATACATACTACAGATCTAGAAGGTAAATTAAAGGTATTGGTTGATGACGCGTCTAAAGAATATGAGATACATGTGATTTTCGAAGATGATAGTATTGATGACGGAAATGAAGATGTTATAGAGGTAGAAAAATAATGGCTATTAAATACACTAGTTTAAAACTAACAAGTTCAAAACCAAGAGATTTTACTGGTTATACTTACGATTTAATTATCAGCTTTACACGAAGTTTATATGGCAAACCATCTGTCACACACACTAAGCCAATTGTAACCAATTCAGTATTTAATAAAGATGGCTCTTCATTTATACATAATATAGAGTCGGGAATTATAATAAAATCTCTTAAATATGTTGTAAAGTATGGTGGAAAGGATTTTAAATCTATTAACGGGAATACATCTGAAATTAAAAGGATTGCTATAACTAAATATCCATTAAAAACAACTCTTGGCCTTACTAAAAAGAATGTTACTAATACTCAAGTAGTAGAAATAAAGAAATATAAGGCTGTTTTAGGAATTCACTCTAATACTTCTCCAGAGGCTGGATTCTCAGATGGGCATGCTTGGATTAGTTACACTAATTCTAATACTAAAAATATAACTACTTATGGCTTATGGCCTGACACTCATCCCGATGTTCCCAACAATGGTTCAAAAACTGATGTTCGTATAGGAATGGAAAAAAGTAGTGGTCAATATAATAGATACTATGAATTAACTCCAAATCAAAGAAAGCGTTGGAAAGAATATTCTAACAAAAAAGCTGAATGGAAGTATACTCGTACATGTGCATCTTGGGCTTCTAATGCTATTTATTATGTTGTAAATGAAGATGTTGATGCTGATGATCTATTTGGGTTTGAAACCCCCAGAGAGTTAAGCACTCATATCATTGAATTGGAAAAAAAGAATAAAACTTCACTCTTACGTCCGTATATTTCTAATCAAGACAATAGCAGTAGCTTTTAAGGGATTAATCATAATGAAGAAAAAATTATTTACTATATTATGCGCTTCTATATTTTTAGTATCTTGCCATACAAAACCTGTAATTATAAAATCAGAAGATTTATATACTCAGTTCAATAAATCTCATCAAAATTCAGCTGTATCTTGGTGGTATTTAGGAGATAAGGGTTCTTATTACTATCTAGCTGAAAAAAATCCACTAAAAACTAATTATTATAAAATCAACAAAGAAAATTCTCCTTTCAAATTTGGTTCTAAAAAACTAACTTTTAACAAAGAATTATGGGTAAATATAAAAACTGAAGACTTTGAAGAACTATAATTTTTTAATTGCTATGAGTTAGTAAAATAAAACCTTAGCCAACAGTAGTAGTTTTAAGTTTACATTCGATGACTACGGCAACTTGACCAGTCAGACCGACTGTAGTGGTTATCAAACGCAGTATCTATACGATGATAAGCAGCGTATCGAGCAGATCATTGATGCTGAGGGTAATGGAACCACCTATCATTATGATGATAGTAAACCTTGGCTTGAAGCAATGGTTAAACGAGTTGATTATCCCGATGTGTAGTGGTCAAATATTTTTAGACAGTACTTAAGAGGTTTTTGTTGAAATAAAGC
>NZ_RRYV01000021.1 GCF_014861395.1 Psychrobacter sp. FME13
TGGTGCCCAATACTTTACCGATACTGACTGAGGCTATAATAGCTATGTCTCTAACACCGCAACCTCTCACCGTCATTAGCCGTATGATGTCTTCTATTTTAGAGTGACAGCCATGATAAGTTAAGGCATGGTCGCCAATGAATTGACGTTTGCAGTCCTTGCACTGGTAGTTCTGCTTGCCATAGCTTTTTTTGCCGTTTTTCTTTAAACTGGGACTGTGACAGTCGGGGCAGCTGATATCTATTTGTGTCTTCATAACCTCAAATATATCATCTTGCTTTGGCTGTCACCCTCCTTTATTTCTTCAGCATACTTTCTGACACACCACCAATATTATATCTTTATTTATAGCTCAAGTTTGTAAATGTGTTATTTTAATTTAACCCACCGTCACTTTCGCATAGCCTTTCTTGCCAGCTTGAATCACGACCGTCTGACCTGAGGTTAGACTAAAGCCACCATCAACAACTTCGCCATCGACTTTGACAGCGCCGCGTTTGACCATGTCTTTGGCTGCTGAATTGTTTTTAGCGAGCTTGGCTTGGTTCAATATCTGAGTGATAAATAATGCATCTTGACCTTCTAAATCAAGCATTACTTCTGGTAAATCAACTGGCAATTCACCATCAGCCAACACATTACCCGCTGATTTGTGTGCATTGGCAGCGGCATCAGCATCATGGAAACGCTCGATGAGCTCTTCGGCTAAGGTACGTTTGATTTCTTGTGGATTGCGACCGTTTTCCATTTCTGCCATTAAACCTTCGACTTCATCCATTGGCTTAAAGCTTAAGAACTCAAAGTAGCGGCGGATTAACGTATCTGGCATAGATAAGATTTTTTGGTACATGGTGCCTGGTGCATCATAGATAGCCACATAGTTGTTTAGAGACTTAGACATTTTATTAACGCCGTCCAATCCTTCTAAAATCGGTACGGTGATACAAACTTGTGACTCTTGACCATAACGACCTTGTAGCGTACGTCCCATCAATAGGTTAAAGGTTTGGTCAGTACCGCCAAGCTCGACATCAGCTTTTAGCGCGATAGAGTCATAACCTTGTACGAGCGGATACAAAAACTCATGGATAGAGATTGGGGTTTGCGCGGCATAGCGCTTGGAGAAATCATCACGCTCAAGCATACGCGAAACGGTTTGCTGACTGGCGAGCTGAATCATATCTGCCGCTGACATGTCATTGAACCATTCAGAGTTAAAGACCACGCGAGTTTTTTCTTTATCCAAGATTTTGAATACTTGCTCAGCATAGGTCGTGGCATTGGCTTTGATTTGCTCATCAGTCAATGGCGGACGCGTGCTGTTTTTGCCAGAAGGATCACCAATCTTGGCCGTATAATCACCGATTAAGAAATAAATCTCATGACCCAAGTCCTGAAAATGCTTGAGTTTATTAATCAGCACAGTATGACCCAAATGCAAATCAGGCGCCGTGGGATCAAATCCTGCCTTGATGCGCAATGGACGATTCAGCTTAAGCTTGGCTACCAAGTCGTCTTTTGATAACACTTCCTGCGTGCCGCGCTCAATAATGGCCAGTTGTTCTTCTAGGGTGTATGTATGCTCAGTCATGAGAGTCTCTATATTGTCTTTATTAAAGGGTTGCAGCGTTTGAATGATTTAGAATCTCGTCGCCGTCAAAAGATGTTAGAATTTGGCAGATATATTAGCGTTTTTTAAGGTAAATTGCCAAAAAAATAAGTACAACATTGCGTTCATTGATTCATATATTAAGTTAACTGATAATTTTTAAAAAATGATGACAAAGCAGTGACTGTTACAAAAATATTTTATTTTCAATTAAGTTTTGTTGAACATTCAAACAATATTAAGGATACGTTATGACTGACTATTTAGACGCTGTTATCGTTGAGCACAATCCTGCTAACAAGACAGTAGACCGAGCTGTTATTTGGTTACATGGTTTAGGGGCGAGTGGTCACGATTTTGAGCCTGTGGTACCGCAACTTGGATTGTCTAAAGATATGGCAGTACGGTTTGTTTTTCCGCATGCACCCAAGCGTGCCGTGACGGTAAACGGTGGTATGGTCATGCCAGCATGGTACGATATTTTGGAGATGAGCCTTGAGCGTAAAATCGATGTTGCTCAAATTGAAGAGTCTGCTCAACAAATCAATGATTTAATTGCTCGTGAAGTTGAGCGCGGCGTGGCTCCTGAGCATATTGTTATTGCAGGGTTTTCGCAGGGCGGGGCAGTGGCATATCATGTGGCACTTGGCTATCCAAAGCGTTTGGCTGGCTTGATGACACTCTCTACGTACTTGGCAACCAATGATAATATTGATTATAGTACCGCTAATAAAGACATGCCAATTTTGATTGAGCATGGTACTCACGATCCGGTGGTTCCTGCTGTGTTAGGCGAGCAGGCACAGCAGCTGCTATCAGAAAAGGGCTATAATGTGGCTTATCATACTTATCCAATGGCGCATCAGGTCTGTATGCCGCAGATTCAAGCTATCGGTCAATGGTTAAATGGCGTCTTGGCCTAGATAATGGAGCTGTAACGTAATGTAATACAGGGTTTATAAAGGTTGAAACCTACCCACTACCTACTATATAATAACTGACCTTATTGGGGATGTTCTGGCTTCGACGCTGGTAATGAAACTCAATGATGCATGTCGAGAGTATATGTCCTCTCGTAAATTAAACATATATTGTTATAGTCGCAAACGACGAAAATTACGCTCTAGCAGCATAAACCCTGCTTACTGCGCTGCCGATTACCTATAGTTGGTTAGCCCAGTTGAAGCGTCCGCATATAGGTTCGCCACAAGGGATTGTCTCAATCGCTTGGGTTCAAAAGTAGAGAATCGTCCAATCCATCCTGACTGTCGGATCGGTGCGGACTAAAACTAAAGACAGAAACTAAACATGTAGATTCATGAGCGTAATGCTGGCGGACGCGGGTTCAACTCCCGCCATCTCCACCAAACAACGATATAGGGTAGACCGTCATAGACTGTCTGCCCTTTATTTTGGGCGTTTTTCAGGTTTTAAGTTCTATCCCGTCCTATGGCGTTCCGTATAGAATGTTGGTATTATTGTTGGTATTGAGCAGTACCAACATGGACAATACCAACAAAGGATAGGACCATGCCTTTAACCCATACCGCTATCAATAAGCTACAGCCCAGTAGCACGTCTATTGATACAAAGCGACCAGATAAGCACAGTGATGGTAACGGACTGCAGTTATGGGTTCGTTATACTGGCGTTAAATCATGGATCAGTGCCTATCGCTGGCAAGGTAAGCAGCAAACTCTTACTATTGGCACCTATCCAGTAATGAGCCTTCAAAATGCACGCCAGCGCAATATTGAGATTAAACGCTTAATAGCAGACGGCGTAAATCCTAAAGACCATAAGAAAGAGCAGCAGGCTAACCAAGACGGCAAGAAGATATTTGATACAGTCGCCCAAGACTGGTATGCCGAACGTAAAACCTATCTAGCAGAAAGCACCTTCTCTCGTAATTATTCTGCATACATGCGTGATGTTAAGCCTTCTATTGGCCATAAAAATATAGATGATATAACCGCGCCTGATGTCTTAGCTATTGGTAAGACAGTAGAAGCGCGCGGCGCTGGTGAAATGGCCAAACGCACTATTAGAGAAGTCGGTCAAATATTCAAGCATGCCATACGTAACGGACTTGCAATGCATAACCCCGCTACAGACCTTGCAGAAGCTATTAAACCGCGTAAAACAGTGCACCACAGTCGTATAACCTCTCAACAGCTACCTAAACTACTGCAAGATATTAACGCCTATGAGGGTGATTTACTGGTCAAATTGGGCTTATGGTTTATGTGCTACACGTTTGTCCGTACCAGTGAACTACGTTTTATGGAGTGGTCAGAGGTTGACTATAAACACGGTCTATGGCGCATACCTGCTGAGAAAATGAAAGCAAGGCGTTTGCACATTGTGCCACTGGCCCCACAAGCAATGGCAATATTAAAACAGATCAAAGAGCTGGGTTTTTCGGATCAATATGTTTTCTTTAATACCTCAACACGTAAGCCGTACAGTCAAAACGCTTTCATTACTGCCTTATGGCGAATGGGGTATAAAGGTCGAATGACCGGCCATGGTTTCCGCGGTCTTGCCAGCACGACCTTGCATGAAAAAGAATTTATGCACGAAGCTATAGAGCTGCAATTAGCACATGACAGAGAAAACAAAATTAGCGCGGCCTATAACGGTGCTCAGCATCTACCATACAGAATTGACATGATGCACCAATGGGCAAACTTCATTGATGATGCCTACGCTGGCAAGTTAGATAACGTCATTCATGCTAGTTTCAAACAACAAACACAAAAGCATGGTTAGTATCATGCTGCACCGACTATGATATAAAAATAATAACTAACGAGGGCAGAGCAATGACACACGTTGTACCAAGCCGCGAAAAGGTTAAAAAAGCTGGCAAAGTTTTAATTAAAGAAGATGCCACTACCGATGAATTTAACGATGCTATGGCGGTGTTGTCGCAGTGGCGTGCCTTGCATAGCTATACTATTAACACTTTTCAAGCAATGTTGCGCGGTAAGGTTAAGCAACTAGGCTTTAAGTCGCCCATCATCGCGCAGCGTCTAAAGCGCACGCCTTCAATCATCCGTAAACTTAACCGCTTTCAAACTATGAGTTTGTCACGTATGCAGGACATCGGCGGCATACGCATTGTGTTGCCTACCGTTAATGATGTTTATCGATTACATAACGATATTATTAAAACTAAAGCGCGCTTCGACCATGAGCCGCTACTACCTGCAGATGACTACATTGAAAGGCCAAAAGATGACGGTTATAGAAGTTTGCATCAAGTCTTTAAGTATAAAAGCACTATAGCACCCGAACTGAACGGCTTATTCATTGAGCTGCAGATTAGAACTAAGCTACAACATTCATGGGCAACAGCGGTTGAAACACTAGGACTGGTGGAGAAGTCATCATTCAAGACAGGCGAAGGAGCAGAAGAGTTTAAACGCTTCTTTAAATTGGCTAGTGTATTGTTTGCCCACCATGAGAAAAAGCCCGTAATTGATGTGTTTAGCCAAGACGAACCTAGCACCTGGGTTGCTGAGCTGATGGCATTAGAGAAAGAACTACAGATATATGCCAAGCTAACAGGCTTAATCATCACTGCTAAACATATTGATAATGTGAGTGATAAAACTGATGAATATCACGTCATGGAGTTAAACACTAGCGGCGACCATCCCGCGGTTAGCCTTGTCGCTTTTACCAAATTACAGTTAGAGCTTGCCGAAGATTTCTATAAAATGCGTGAGATTGCAACGCAAGACAAGCCAAATATAGAAGTGGTGCTAATAGCGGCGGGTAACCTGAAGGACATTAAAAAAGCTTATCCGAATTACTTTTTAGATACTCAAGAGTTTATTAAAAACCTAAAGAGCATATGCCAAAAGCTGGGCTGATGCTCAGCTAAAAACTTTGCAAGGCTAGGGCTGATCCCCCGAACGACAGATATTCACACCCTTAAACTGTCACTGCCTTGCTCCTATTTTAATAAAAGGGTGTAGGGGTGTGGACCATGGGACTATTGGCTAAAGCTATACAGCAAGATAAGAAAAATTTTATAAAGCTATCTAAAGCTATAACTATTGTTGCTAATATTACTAATGATAGTGAAGAAGATGTAGTGCGGTTTTTTCATTGTACTTCCACGCCAGTTTATGAGAAATGGCTTGAAGGAATAGAGTTATTCCGTGACAACGGTTATGGCGGGTATTACCCAGGTGGTGAATTTCTAATAGCAATAGATTATTATTGTGGTGACATTAAAAATTACTATAACTTGCGCGAAGATAAGTTTTTCCGCAGCGCTTATGTGGACAAAACTAAGTTCTTCAGTAAGGATTTAATAGACATTTTAGGCGTGAGCTTTGATATAGAAAGCTTTGACCTATCAGAAGCAAAGCCCAGTTTTGAAAATAAAGAAATAGAAGACATTACTAATAAAAAGATGGAAGATAGGCGTAGAAAATATATTGCTGTAAATGATTTTGTAAACAGTTTGAGCAAAGGTAGTGACTTTAAAAAAGGTGGAAGCTTTGGAGCAGGAAATCCATTAAGGGTTGCCATTGAGGGGATACTTGAGAGTATCCCGCTAAATGATATTGGTTTATATAAACTAGAAGGGACAGTGTATTCATTAGTTTCTCAATCGGATAAATACAAAAATCCTACCGAGATATTACGGGCTTTTTACGGTGTTCTTGATAATGATCAAACAGGTACAGTAACATCAGATAGGGAGCCATTCAAAGGCTTTTACTTTAAGTATTCAGATGTGGGCTATCTGATTGGTTCGGACTCTAAAGCTATTGAAATAGAAGATACCGAAATACGTACTAATGAAGATGTGAGTACTAACCAGCTAAAATATGACGATGAAGTTAGTGATCAAACCATTGGAAAACTTAAAAAGATGACTGCAGATTATGAAGATCTTAGGTTGAAGTATGAAGAGCTTGAAAGGCAGAACAAAGGTCTTTTTGATAAGATTGAGCAGCACAAACAAGATAATAGTGAGGAGCTAAGACAGCATTGGGAAGCTGAAAGCATAAAACATAAATCTAAAATAGAAGAGCTTGAGACCGTAATAAAAGGGTTTAGTGATATCGAGACATTAAGTCAGGATGGCGATTGGCAACTATACAATTGGAAGTCAATGGATGAAAATCAATATCCGCCTGAGTTACATTTAGTGATCGAAGTTTGGAAAAGGTATTACAAAGCTAGTGATACAGAAGATATTACACGATTTAATACTCGTAAGTTTGATCGAATAACTGGAGAGTTAAATTTAAAGGATGGTAAGTTAAGAAGCAGAATTAGATCAATATTAACTCCTTTAAATAGTAAAAAGACCTCGACTGACCTTATTGCTACTTTAAGAGATGTTGATATCCTTTATAACGATAAAATGATTGATTAAACGAGGTGGCACCTTAAGCCGCCACCCTAAAGTATGCTATAGGATTTAGATGCACCCAAACTTGGGATCTGTTTAGATGTACTCAAGTTTGAGTACATCTATTTAATTATCTTCAGGGTTGAGGGTATAAGGTGGCACCTTAAGCTGCCACCCTAAAGTATGCTATAGGATTTAGATATTCCCAAATCTGGGGACATCTATCCCTTGCAGCATGAAGCCTTATATCTTGGCCATATTTCAAGTGCGACCAAGATTATTATCGCAATATCTGTCGTTACAAACCCAAAAGAAAGGTGAGCTTAAATGCTCGCCTTTTTTATTGTCAAAAATTCAACTCATACAAAAATAGCATCCTATTTGGGATGAATTGGCGTACTAATTAGGGTGCTATTTGAGCTGGGTGCCACCCTACGCCAACGGTATTACTTTAAGCCGCCACTATTGCCTACCACTATACCTCTAGTATTAGCATAAACATGTAAGCCGCCACACCACGTTGCGGCACGTAACCCACCGATACGGAGTTATAAACATGACTATCACAGACACGCCGGTTATCCCTTTCACTTCTTATGGTGAAGATAGCGCTGAACAAGAGCCACGTAAAAGCATTATTAACCATTTACCTCCTCAGGGAATGAGCCGAGCAAGCCAGCTGTTACCATTTGTGCCTTTCAGTAAAACTACGCTGTTCGAATGGTCGAAAGATGGACGTTTTCCAGCGCCTGTTAAGTTATCGCCCACTATGACGGCTTGGCGTAATAGTGAAGTGATTGCATGGCTCGAAGGTCAATCGATAGAAACAGCAGGAGCATAGCGATGATTACTCCACAGCAGACATTAACAGCAACACAAACAGACACTATCAAAGCACACCTTATTACCGGGGCAACAATATCAAAATTGGAGTCTTACGAGCGCTATCAAATAATGTGCCTTGCGCAGCGCGTACATGACCTACGAAAAGCTGGCATGGAAATACAAAGTAAGTCCACTGTCAAAAATGGTAAACGATTTAATCTCTATTGGTTAGAGGAGGAAGAGCGTGCCCGGTACGTGAACGGTAAGGTTACGCCTACCGATGTTCGCGGAACGGGCGAAGATGTGTGTCTGTCAAACGATGACACCGACATTCTATTAAGCACTTTTAACGTGGAGGACGTAAGAAATGACCAATAACAACAAAACCAACCTAAAACCCCTTAGTGGTAATAATTCGAGCGTAAATCACACGAATTCGAGTGTAAATGTGTGGAATTCGAGCGTAAATGATACGAATTCGAGTTTTATTAGCGGCAATATAAATATGTTACCTAAAGCAAAGGTTTTTGCTAAATATCTGCCAATAATGATGAATAAAAAAAATGATGTAACAGGGGTGATTACCCACTTATTTAATTTTAGAGATTGTAAAAAACAATGCTTTACAAGTCATGATAACAAGCGTTACTATAGCCCTACTACTAAATTACTAGCGGTTAAGCCAAACCGTCATTCCTTGGCTATTTTTGTGCCTAAAATCTGCCTGACTAACTACCAGCGATTTACCAACGGCATAAATAAGAATACGTCTGCATTGCAGGCACGTCATAAATATAGCACTGTCGAAAGTGCGAACATCTATGACGGGTTGATAGAGCCTAATACAAGACCCTTCTGGGGGAATAAGCTCAACCGTCTAGTAACGGTAGTTAAGACCCGTCGCCCTTTTTTTATGGGTGACTACAAACTAACTAAATTACTAGGGACTATCCAACATGGGTAATTCAAACACCACTGTTTCAAACAAAACCTCTAAAAGCAACGCTGCTCCTAAATCTATTGCTTCAATAGCCAGTCAAATAACCTTTGATGCTGGTGATATTGTGTTGTGCCCGTCTGTAGGTAATGAACTTTACAGACTATTCAATGACGAAGAGAATGGTTGTCTCTGTTTCACTACTAACAGCAAGACATACCATTATAGATCTGATGGCAAGGTCAGCCGCCACGACACCACCCCTTCTTTGTTTCATAACACTCTAGCAAACCGCCAAGCGATAGCCACGCTATACCACGGCGCTCCGCCACAAAAAACTACCGCCAAAACTAATGATATCACCATGCCAGTCGAAACGCTGAAAAGCATCGCTAGTGAAATGGATGGTGCAAGCCAAGCATTGCATGATGTGGGTCTTCTGTTAAATATGATTTATCAAGAAAAGACAAACCCACGTCAAGCCATTGCGCTGGCACGCTTATCACACGATTCTACCACCGCATGGGCCGATATTTTATACCACACTTTGGAGTCGGTTAATAACACCATATCGTCTGTCAGCCCTGCCAGCGTAGGAGTGTAACTATGAAAAACAGTTACCCACCACCGAAGCAGAGCCGTCGACGCGCTAAGCGCAAAAATCACTACACGAAGTACCAATCTTCGCGTAAGCCTTCCAAACAAAGCCGTAAGCATGGAGGGAGTGATGACTACCACACCGCGTAAAAGTAACAGCTACAAAAAAGCCCGAGCGATTCGCTCAGGCTTCTTGGAACTGATAAATACTTTGTTGCTAACTCCACAGCAAGGATTAGCGACATCATTCATGTCAGTGGTTAATAACCACAACGAAGATAATAGCATAACTGTTTGCGATATAACATCCGTTCAAGCAACTAAATGCGATAAATCAAAAAGCTTATGGCCCGCTAATCGATGGAGGGCTGAGTAATGAGCGACGACAAACAAAAAAATGAAGGTGACGGCTTATACCAATCGAAGCGGCATAAATGCGCTAACGGTATGATTGATGGCGAAAGACAAGAGCTACTAAATAATGATTTCACAAGAGTGCCAAATATAATTTTTCAGATGCAAAAGGTTCTAAAAAACGGAAGTGTCTACGCCTGTTTTCAATTTATTTGGTGCAAAACTGGTGGTTGGGATCGTAATGAGGACACGATTGCTTACTCACAATTTGCTAACGATAAGCGATATGGAACTGGATTAAGTCTAAAGACAATACGCAGATCAGTAGAAAAACTAGCTGATTTAGGCGTGATAACTATGTCACCAGGCTTTAATAATATGCATAAATTCTCACTAAATATATCAAGGATCAAAGAGCTAGTAGGTGAGCAAGAGTGGTCAAATAGACCACCCTTAGAAAATGAAAGCATGGTCAATTTGTCCCAAAGCATGGTCAATTTGTCCAAAGGGGTGGTCAATCTGTCTAACGAGCATGGTCAATCTGACCACTACATAAGAACTATTACACAAGAACTATTACATAAGAATACTAATAATAGTGATGAGGTTGAAAACGGTAAGTCTAAAAAGGTTGATGTATTAACCGAACAAGCAAAATCCCTAATTGATTATTGGAATAACAATCACGGTAAAAATAAATCAGCAGACGTTAAACCTAATGTTTGGTTAGACAAAGTAAAAGCGAGACTTAAAAAGTTTTCTTCAGATGAAATTAAGTTAGCAATGCTTAGTGTGATCCAAAGTTCATGGCATCAGAAAAATAGTCAAGTATTGATTAAGAACGCAATCAGCAGTGACCAACGATGCGATGAAGCAATATCTCGCTACCACCAGTCAAATCCAATAAGTTATCAGGGGAATAATCATGCGAACAATCAATCAGCTAACAGTCAGCATCAGCAATTCGACACTAGCACCACAGCAGGCTATGCAGCCAAACTCGATGCAGATGCAGAACGATACTATGCAGAGCAATCAGCAATCGCCCAGCAAGCAGCTGACGGAAGCTTTGAGGGTACTTTTTAAGCAGTGGAAAGCATGGTTTAAAAACAAGATGAAAACCCGTGAAGATGATTTCGACTGGTCCTTCGATATGGTTTTAGTTTGGGCTCGGTACTTAACCATGAAAGCCATTACCCAAACTGAATTTAATAAGGCTAGTGAATTATCGTTTGATGAAGATTGGGTACCAAGTAATGCCAAAGAATTTTTGGCACTAGCACGAGCACCGAAAGCCAGTGAATATCCATCAGCACATGCAGCTTTTGACAACGCATGCAATCAATGCGGATTGATTGAGGACAAGTATGTTAAACGCCAGTGGCTGCATGCAGTGGTCTTAGAAACAGCAAACCGTATCGGCTGGGGGAAGCTTAAAAATGCTAATGAGTATTTTCTGAAGACATTCACGAGTGTGTATGAGCAAGTGATCAGTGAGCATCAGAATGGGTCTACGTTCGTTATCCCTAAGTCACATCAAGTTGAGTATGAGCGCACCGTGGTAAAGCCTGGTAGTGAGGTAGATAGGAAGATTAACAAACAGCTGGCGGAGTTGCGGAGGGTGGCGGTATGAAGGCGATACTAGACCCATGTTGTGGCAGCAGAATGTTTTGGTTTGATAAAAAGGATGAGCGAGCAGTGTTTACCGATAAACGCAGTGAGCAGCACACACTATGCGATGGCCGCGAACTGATTATTGAGCCAGACATGGTGATGGATTTTACCGACCTACAGTTTGATGATGAGCAGTTTCACATGGTTGTGTTTGATCCGCCTCACTTGCGTAAAGCTGGCAAGGATTCATGGATGGCACTCAAGTACGGCAAGCTCGATGAAACTTGGCCAATTATGATTCGAGACGGTTTTGCAGAATGTTTTAGAGTGCTCAAGCCCAACGGTACGCTGATATTTAAATGGAATGAAGACCAGATTCCAGTAAAAGATATTTTGGCACTGACAGACCAAAAGCCAGTAGTAGGACACCGCAGCGGTAAGCGTAGCAATACACATTGGATATGTTTTTTAAAGGAGGCGGTATGAAGCAGCTGGCACGGCCCATTACTTTGAACATACTGATACATACATGATTAAGGGCTCCTTATGAAGATTATAAAATTCAATAAAAGAGAATACGAAGTTGTCAATTCATGTGAACACGCCCGCATAAATATCGACAGAGCTACTAGAACGATAAGGTGCATGGTTTGTTTTGAGCTACTAGACCCTTTCACTACAGCGATTGAGTATGTGGATGGGCTTGATGAGTACAAGGAAAGGTTAGATGCTTATCGAGAAGATTTGATTCGAGAGAAAGCCCGCAATAAGTTGCTTGCTCGCAAGCTTGAGAATCGCAAAAGAACCAAGTGCAGTCATTGCACTAAGATGACGAACATCAAAATCAAAGAGCCAACCATTTTGGAAGTCCGCGCAGAAGTAGAAGGAGATAAAAAGTGATTGGTATAATAAAGACAAGTTTTGGCAGAAGTCCTTCCTTAGAGCTAACCAATGGAGAGTGGCTAAAAAATAGTATGGGTGATAAAACTGCCAACCTTAACGGCGGTCATGGCGGATTGTCTCCTGAAGTTAAATGCGAGGGCCACTGCGCCGCCATTGCCATGATTGACGACGAGCCAGCCAAAGCGCTGGCAAGTATATTATTATGGGGTAGTGATACTAATTGGGATTGGTCACACTATTTTGATGAGGTGGTCTATCGTTTGGCAACTAACATGATGAGGCGGTGCAAGGAAGACGGCCGCGGCGCACCGCAGGCATGCACTCATAGCCTGACAGAGCTAGCATGGCTGATGGCGCGTATGGTGTTACACTTTGAACTATATGAGTTGTGGGATATTTATACAGTTAAAGGGCGGTTGGGATTCTCAGGCATTGCAGTGAAGGCAAGTACATACACCAATGTATGGCTGACCTACCAAAAGCAGATGACCCATGATTTGTTTGATATGGTTGGCAAGGCTGATTACTGTGTTAGCGAGTATCGCAGACAGCTGAATAATCCTCGCTAATTGATACTGCTTGACCCATGGCCCCCGAATGGGGTAGTATTTGTCATACTGGCTTCAGTTGTAAGTACAGCCAAATAAATACAAGACGATAGCTTAATTGCTCTCGTCTTTTTTTATGCCTACGTTTTGCCCGTTATGTGATTATCCATAACGGGTTTTTTTACATCTACGATTTGGCAGGCTGCAATGTGCGAGCTAACTAACCAACAAGCCTATGACTACCATCAAGAATTGAAAGAGCCCTGCGCCAAAGCTTATTGGCTTAACTTCTTACGAGCTAGGGCGAATAGAGGTGTGGTCGGGGCCCAGGGCTTTGTAGATAAGATTGAGATTTGTACACAATAACGAACGCTAAAAATAAGTTGATAATTATAATAGTAAACAATTGATTAATAATATTAAGTCACCATATAACTACCTTGATTAATTAATACGAGTTAAGGAAGGTTTTATTATGGATGAATTAAATAAGTCAGAATCGGTTGCGCTAGAAATACTTCTTCAGTTAATTGAGAGTCAGCCAACAGTTAACAATTTAGATAAAAAAGCAAATAGGTATGCTAGAACTATATTGAGCGACAACGGCTATCCTAATTCTAACTCTGATTCGAAGTTCATAGCTGCAGCATTCATTGGTAGAGATGCGGAGTCTCTTAAGGCCCAAAAGCTTTTACCTGCTGATCTAACTGCAACTAAGACTTTTGAAGGCAATGAATTTACCTTGAGTAACTTTACACTCAATAATAAAACTTACTGGTTTTATTATTTGGATGAAAGTATTGAAGATGTACTTAGTAAAATAGTGCCAGTGGTACTAGATTTTTATAATGGACACGTCCTTTGAAGTAATAGTAACTACGCGTATAAGAGGCCGTCCATTTGGGCGGTTTTTTTTGAGCCAAAAATAAGCGTCTATGTCTCAGTTGGTAGAGCGTTACCTTGACATAGTATAGGTCAGAATTTCGATATATCTTAACCAGTTTGCCCCGCCTTGAATGGTCCGGGCATTTTTTATATGAGGTAACAAGCGATGGCACTCAAAGCACTAAAGCCAAGACTGGGCGCGATAGATAAGATGGGTCTCGATACTCATCAGCCAAAGTCTAAATGGGGACATGGCCGTGGTGGTCGACCTTGGCGCCGCTTGAAAGACAAGATACTTATGCGCGATAAGCATACGTGCCAGTCTTGCCAGCGCGTCGGCGGTGAGCTTGAGCTTGACCATATAGTTAATGTCGCCGTTGGTGGTACCGACAATGAAAGTAATTTGCAGATTTTATGCACTGAATGCCATCGATTGAAAACGAATTTGGAAAGTAAATCAGGTAAGGTTGGTTTAACAGGTAGAGAGAGTTTGTAATTGATAATATACCCGGGGGGCTATCTGCTAGTTTTCGACTGCAACCCTCAGGACACCTCACTCCACCTCATTTATGAAAAAAACTTGTCGTACCAAATATGTTAAACAAAAATTTATGAGTCATAAATAGTATAAATAAAAGCACATTGTTAACATCGATGTTAATAAATGATATTGTACATGGACAGCAAAACACCCCAACTACTTGCAATAGATGAGGCGTTTCTAATCTATCTGATATTGGACTATCAAGATGACTGACCGTAATTCTACAGCAGATTTTATAAAAAAGGCAATCGCCATTCACGGTGATAATTACGACTACTCAAACTCAATTTACATAAACAGCCGTACAAAAATAAAAATTACCTGCACTGAGCATGGTGATTTTTTGCAGCTCGCTAAGTCGCACCTACAAGGTTATGGCTGCAAAGAATGCGGTAAGTTGAAAGTTGTAGAGAATAATAAAAAACAAGTTATGGTCTTTGAGGATTTTGAACAAAGAGCTAGTAAGAAACATAATCACCTTTTTTCTTATAGTAAAGACCGATACGTTAAAGCTCGTGAGAAGGTAGGTGTCCACTGTCAAGAGCACGGTTGGTTTTATCAAAAAGGCGTGGAGCATTTGCGTGGCAAAGGTTGTCCAGACTGTTCCAAAGATAGATTAAAAATTGCACCAAGAAGGGTCGTCAGAGCCTGTAAAGAGGTGCACGATAATAAGTATGACTATGGCTTAGTGGTTGCAAGTGTCTATCTTAGCGATGATATTTTGATTATATGTCGTGAACATGGCCAATTTTCATGCAAGCTGTCATCGCATTTGAAAGGATTTGGTTGCTTTGATTGTGCTAAAGAAAAGATGGAGCAGAAAAGGAAAGAACTAGACGAGAAGAAGGGTGTTGAGAGGATAAACTCGTTACTAGCTAGGCGTGATAGCTTTATCTGTAAAGCCAATGATGTGCATTCAGGTAGATATAGTTACGAGGATGTTGTTTATAAAGACCTGAAAACCAATGTTATTATAACGTGTGCACTGCATGGTGAATTCAATCAAAGGATAGAGAGACATTTAGCAGGGCGAGGTTGTCCGCAATGTGGTGCAGACGAGTCTTGCGGTTGGAGTAGATCCAGTTATATCAAAATGTGTAAAGCTAGAAGTGGTGGAAGAGCTTTGTTGTATGTCGTTACTATGCACAGTAATTCAGAGAGCTTTATAAAAATAGGTATAACTCATAAATCTATAAAAGAAAGGTTTTGTGGTAATAACAAGATACCTTATGATGTAAGAAGTCTTTATATTATAGAAGGTACAGCAGGTTATATTTTTGACTTAGAGAAAAGGCTGCATAAAATTGTCGCTAGGTATAGATATCAGCCAAACATAAGGTTTGGGGGCCATACTGAATGCTTTACCACAATAAAACCTATAGAAAAGCTATTAAAAAAATTAGCAAGCACCGAACAAATACAACTAACAGCTTAACCAAAAAGCCTTACTTTAATTAGTAGGGCTTTTTTAATGGAGTATCGAAAATGGCACTCACCCCTAAGAAGAGGCTGTTTGCAGAAGCTCTTGGGAAGGGCATGTCAAAAACAGAAGCAGCGATTGAAGCGGGGTATAGTGAAAAAACCGCACCACAAGCAGGCAGTCGCCTAGCTAAAGACCCTGCCGTATTACGATACATTGATGATATGAAGAAAAGCGTTGAGCGCGTACAAGTAGCAACAGAACACGTTGACCCTATAAGTGTACTCAAAGAGTTATGCAACGATCCTGATCCCAAGATTGCATTAGATGCAGCTAAGGCGCTTATGCCATATATGTACGCAAGAATTGCGCCGGCCGGTAAAAAAGTAGGCGAGAAAGAGCAGGCCATCGAAGCAACTAAGAGTGGCAGGTTTGCAACACTTGGTCAGCAGTCAGACAAAATACAATAAGGATTTCCCATGCCTATATTCCCAGATCATTACGCTATTAATTTTTATATCAGAAACGATGTAAAGCGGTTTAGTCGCCGCATACTTTCACAAGTTCCAAGCTTTGGCGACACCTTGGTGTTCAATAAGCAGCGGTATCGCATACATAGCGTAGAGTGGTGCTTGGATTATAACGCGACCAATAGAGAGTATCAGGCGCTCATAAATATAGAAATGATAAAAGCGATGGGCGAATAAATCAAAGAATGTACTCCATTAAAATGATAATAGATAACAAGCCGCCTTAATGGGCGGTTTTTTATGGGCGACGATAAATGATTACTAAATGGACCACGGCGCTACCTGATTGGGAGAAGCGCATAGTCCAGAAAAAATCATTATTGCCTTGCGCGCCGCTCAATCAAGAAGTTGCTGATATTGCATTAAGGGTTTTTAACAGTCTTATCTTGGTTGATGTGATTGGCAAGCCTACATTGGGCGAAGCGTCGCTCAAGTGGTCATCGGATTTTGTGGCATCTATCTTTGGTGCGTATGATCCTGAAACCGGCATTCGCATGATTACCGAGTTCATGCTACTTATTGCGAAGAAGAACGCTAAGTCTACGTTGGCCGCCGGCATTATGATGACCGCGCTTATCTTAAATGAAAGACACAGTGCTGATTTAGTGATTATTGCACCAACCAAAGAGGTTGCCAGCAACTCATTCAATCCAGCTCGAGATATGATAGCCGCTGATCCTGAATTGTCAGCTATGTTTAACGTGTCAGAGCATACTCGCACCATTACTCACTTAGGTACAAACGCAAAACTAAAGGTTATTGCTGCTGAATCAGAGGCGCTGGCAGGTATTAAGGCGTCTTATATATTGGTCGATGAGTTGTGGCTGTTTGGCAAACGAGCTAATGCTGGCTCAATGCTACGTGAGGCAACTGGTGGTCTTGCATCTAGACCGGAAGGCTTTGTTATCTACCTAACAACCATGCCTGATGAACCACCAACAGGCGCGATGAAACAGAAATTGGATTATGCCAGGGGCGTTCGAGACGGAAAGATTGATGATCCTCAGTTTCTAGCCTTGCTTTACGAGTTTCCACAAAAGTATTTAGATGACGAGCTTTATCTCAAGCAAGAGAATTGGTATATCACCAATCCCAATATGAATGCTTCAGTTAATGAGAAGTATATTGAGCGTGAGTTTAAGAAAGCGGCTGACGAAGGCAAAGAAGAATTGCAGGATTTCACTGCAAAACATTTGAACGTTCAAATCGGTGTATCAATGAGGGCTAATAGATGGGCTGCCAGTGAGTTTTGGGAAAAAGCAGCAGCACCAACCCCATTTACTTTAGAGCAGCTTATAGAGGCGTCAGAAATCATCACCATGGGCATTGATGGCGGCGGGCTTGACGATTTGTTAGGAATGGCAGTTATTGGCCGTCTGCCAACGGTTATCCGTGAGTATGAAGATAAAGTCAGCAAGCAAAAGATACAGGTTAAGCCGTGGTGGGTATGGACCCGTGCATGGTGCCATGAGATAGCATTGGAGCGCCGTAAATCTATCTCTGATACGCTGCGTGATTTTGAGAAGCAAGGCGACTTATCTATTGTCAAAAACATTGGCGATGAAACAGATGAGCTCGCCAATATTGCTAAGCAGGTCTTTGACAGTGGCAAACTTAATAAGATTGGACTTGATCCACTAGGTATTGGGGCGCTGATTGATGAGCTCGTTATGATTGGCATACCAAGTGAGATGCTGATAGGTGTGACGCAGGGCTTTAAGATGTCAGGCTATATTAAGACCGCTGAGAATAAGATTGCGCGTAAAGATATGCTGCACGCTAGTCAAAACATTATGGCGTGGGCGGTTGGTAATTGCCGCACAGTCGTCAGAGGTAGCGGGACGATGCTATCAAAAGCTGAGAGTGGTACCGCCAAGATTGACCCAGTTATTGGCATGCTAAACGCAGTCGCACTGATGAGCGAAAACCCTGAAGTTCCTAAATCAGACGTTCCCACAATGTTTTTTGTTTAAGGACCAACTATGTTAATCAGAATTCTAAGGGCTATATTTTGTGGCTCTTGTGAATGTTCTGGCTACTCACGACCTACTCCGCCAAAGCCACAACATCCTCATAAATAGTCAAGACCGCCAATAAAGGCGGTTTTATTTTGCCCAAATTTTATAACGAGAAACCTTATGACTAAAGCTTATAGCGTACTAAAGGTTAAAGCGATAACCGAAGACGAAGAGACGCGCACTATCACAGGCATCGCATCGACGCCGAAGCAGGACCGTGATAATGACATTTTAGATATGGTCGGCGCTAAATTCGCTTTGCCCATTCCTTTACTTTGGCAGCACAACTGCAATCAACCGATTGGCGAAGTTACTGATGCAATCGTCACAGAAGAAGGCATTGAGATCACTGCCACTATTGTCAAAATCTTAGAGGAGGGCACTCTCAAGAATCGCACTGACGAGGCGTGGCAGTCCATTAAGTCCGGCTTGGTCAAGTGTCTATCCATTGGTTTTAGACCGCTTGAATACAACTATCTCGAAGACAGCTGGGGTCTGCATATTAAAGAGTGGGAATGGTATGAGCTTTCTGCTGTGACCGTCCCTGCTAACCCTGACGCAGTGATTACCAGTGTTAAAAAAATCAAACAAGCCTTTTCGGATGCTCAAAATCATACAACCCCATCTTCAAAAGTGAAGACCGAGCCATCGGCAACTGAGCCGCAAACAAAAGCCCCAAGCAGCACCAGCGTTCCAAATTTAAAACAATCTCGAATCATCACCTTAGTTGACCCTAATCAGGGCAGCATACGCTTACTATCCGGAGAATGACCTATGTGGGAAAAACAACGCGCGCAAATCCTTGCAACCATCAAATCTAAAAAAGGCAAGATTCAAGGCATCATGACCAAAGCCGCTGATGATGGTCGCACAGCTGACGACGGTGAAGAAGATGAAATCGCTGTACTAGAAGCTGAAATTGAACGCCTTAAAACCAATTTAGCACGAGTTGAAGGCTTCATTGATGATGCAAAAACTGCAATCACTGACGCCACACCAGTGGCGGGTGAAAGCGAAGAAGAAGCTGAAGAAAGTGCAAAAGGCGCCACTGACCCTGTAAAATCTGCTAAAGGCGTCACGACTGTCAAGCCTAACCATGCTAAAAAAGGCATCGGCTTTGCTCAGCTAACCAAAGCCAAAGCCTTGGCAGTGTTACAACAAAAGAACGGCAACTATGTCAATCCACTCGACATTGCCAAGCATCAAGGTATGGACCCACGCGTTATTCAAGCACTTGAAAAAGCAGTCGTACTCGATACCTCTAACTCAAGCGCGTTGATTGTAGAAAATCAGCTCGCCAATGAGTTTATCGAAATGCTACGCGCTGAGACCATTGTTGATAAATTATCATCACAGATGCGCGCCGCCCCGTTTAATGCCACAATTCCAGGCATGGCGACTGGCGGTATTGCTGCTTGGGTTGGTGAAGGCGAAGCAAAGCCCGCGACCAATCCGACATTCAATACAGTCGAAATTAAGCATCATAAATTGGCCGGTATTGTCGTGCGTACTGATGACTTACTTAAACTATCTTCACCAGGCACTGACCAAATGCTACGTGACGATATGATTGAGGCATGTGCTGCACTTATTGATAACACGTTTATTGATACCGGTGCACAAACCACCAAGCGCCCTGCCGGTGTACTCAACGGCGCTACCAAAATCGACCACACGGGCACCGCTGTCAATAACTATAGAGCCGATCTTGCAGCTTTACGTGCGGCATTTATTAGTAATAGCCTGTCTTTAAAAGGCGCTTATTACGTCATGAGCGAAACCCGTGCCAGTGACATGAGCGAGCTGACCGATGCGCTAGGTAATCCATACTATCGCGGTATGGACGCGCCATTTGGCGAGAAAACACTCAAAGGCTTACCAGTCATTGAATCTGAGACCGCCGCTGATGTCATCGCTTTAATCAAACCATCTGAGCTTTATCTTGCTGACGATGGCGCGGTTGAAATTGCATTTAGTGATCAAGCAACTATTAATATGGGCACTGACGCTGAGCAAGTACTAGTAAATCTGTGGCAACAAAACATGACGGCCATTCGTGCTGAACGTCATATCACTTGGGCGAAACGTCGCGTAACTGCAGCTGCTTATATTAATTACACCAATGTAATCCCATAAAGATAAATTGATATAGTTTGAAATTGACCAAAACCTCAACATATTGTTGAGGTTTTTTTATGAGTAGGTATTGGTAGTGCCCTTCCTTCGCTATCCGTATCTACTCCTAAAAAAATAAGAGGTCATTATGAGAATTAAATATATCCAAGACGCACCTAACGGTCCTGCAGGAATGCTAGATGAAGTCACTGAATTTGAAGGCAACGTCTTAGTATTGACTGGATTTGCTATCGTCGATGACGGTATCGAAACTAAACCATCAACTGAGCCAAAGCCTAAAACCAAATCAAAGGCTAAAGCAACTACTAAAACTGATAGCGAGTAATAATTATGGGCATGCTTGATTGGTTCACCGGCAAAAAATCTGCAAGCACCGCCCAACCAGTTAATGGCGGTGATGTTTGGCATACCATACATGATCCGTTTACCGGCGCATGGCAACGCAACGAAGAGATTGAAGTCAGCAAGAACGACCAGATGCGCCATCATGCCGTGTTTGCTTGTGTGTCATTGATTACCCGAGATATTGGTAAGCTCAAAATCAAGACTAAAAGAAAGGTTGAGGGCGTCAGTCAGGTCTGTACCAGCTGCATCAATACTTTACTAGCCAAGCCTAACGACTTTCAAAACTGGCAGCAATTTGCCGAAGCGTGGGCAACCAGTAAAGCCACATCAGGCAACACGTATGTATGGAAAGTCCGGAATATCTATGGCGAAGTATGGAAGTTACAGATACTTAATCCTGAACGCACCAAGCCATTGGTCGACCCAAACGGCAATGTGTTTTATCAAGTCCGTAAGGATCGTTTGTTTGATTTAGATGAGGATGTTGTGCTTCCTGCGTCTGAGATTATTCATGACCGCTTTAACTGCTTCTACCACCCGTTGGTTGGCCTATCACCTATCGTTGCTTGTGCGTTGTCTGCCAGTCAAGGCATCAGCATTCAACGCAATGCCCAAGCATTTTTTGCGAACGCCTCACGACCATCTGGAATATTGGTTGCGCCGGGGGCGATTACTGAACAGACCAGCAAAGAATTAAAAGAAAACTGGCAAAAAAACTATTCAGGAAAAGGTAACGGTGGCACAGCGGTAATGGGTGATGGCATGAATTACGTGCCAATATCAGTCGCCGCCAATGACGCGCAATTGGTTGAGCAGCTGAAGATGTCAGGTGAAATTATCTGTACGGCGTTTAGCGTTCCCGCATTCAAGATTGGGCTTGCACCATTGCCCAGCGGCAAGGTCAGCGACCATAACGATATCTACTATAGCGACTGCCTACAGCACTACATAGAGTCCATTGAGACATTACTCAATCAGCACTTGGACTTAGAAGGCGGTGTTGAAGTTGAGTTTGATTTAAAAGCCCTACTGCGTATGGATTCAAACAGTCAGATGTCATTCCTTAAAGAAGGTATTGGTGCCGCCATACTATCGCCCAATGAAGCGCGCGCTGAGCTTGGCTATGCAGCGGTATCAGGCGGTGAAAGTCCAATGATTCAGCAGCAGAACTTTAGCCTTGCTGCTATCGCCAAGCGCGATAGTAGTGCTGATCCGTTCGCCAAAACACCTGCTCCAACAAATGAAGAACCAAAACAAGGAGAAGATGATGGTTTGGGTAACGCTTGAAGAGGCAAAGCATCACCTTCGTTATGACGATGATAGTAATGACCCAATGCTAGTAGCTTATATTGCTGCTGCTGAGGCTGCTATCAATCGATACATAACAGATAAGGTCACGCCAGATACCACCCCTGATATCAAGGTCGCAGCCCTGCTGCTAGTCGGTTATTACGACTACCACCGCAACATGGATAAAGACATGCCTAGCGATGGTAATTATTTACCTGCTCCTGTACGGACTTTGCTATGGCCGTATCGCAAACCAACTGCTATCTAAAAGATGTTTATAAGGAACTGATTATGTATGTACTTACTTTAAAACGCATGATGATTGGCAGAACCATTGTGCAAAAGGGCGAGACTGTTTCTGTCAGCCAAAATGAAGGTCATAAGTTATTAAAAAAAGGTGATGTGCTTGCCGTCAAAACTCTAGACCCTGCAGACGCAAAGCCTAAAACAACAAAACCAAAAGTCGTATCAATCAAAGACGATCCTAAAGATAACGTAGGGGATTGACAACAATGGCTTGTAAAGGATGCGAGGCCCGCCGTGAGTGGATTAAACAAAGAACCGAAGAAGCCAGAAAACGAGCAAAGCAACTTATTGCCAAGCTTAATAACGCTGGTGACCAAACTGGTCGAACAAAATAACGTACTGATTGAGCAATCGGCTGAAAAAGAGCGAGTGATATTACGATTGCTTGATCAACACGATGAGATATTAAACGAGCTTGTCGAACAGCAAGACGACAATGAGCAGACAGGCTCTACCTTTTTAGATATGGACGGATGATATGGCAGTAAATGCTGGCGAGCTACGCCATAGAGTGATTATCCAAGAGTATATAAAAGGTGGTCGTGATGATGATGGTTATGAATTGCCATCGCAATGGACCGAATACATTAAGCTTTGGGCAAAGATTACACCGCTATCTACCAAAGACTTGTTAAGCGCTCAAGCTGCGGATTCAGAAGTAACCGCACGTATGAAAGTGCGTTATCGCACTGACATCGATACGACTATGCGTGTTATTTGGAAGGGGCGTATCTTCGCCATTGACTCACAAGGCTTGGATGATAACGACACGGGAGTGGAACATACTACTTTCAACCTAAGCGCTGGGGTCGAAGCATTCAAGGACTAGGCTATGGCAAACGAAATAACCGGACTCGATGAGGTTCAAGCAAAGCTACGTCAGCTTGGCAACCAACGTAAGGCTAAGAATGCTGCTACACGATCTTCACGTAAAGCAATGAACATCGTCAAAAAAGCGGCTGTGCTCAACGCCAAAGCACTCGATGACAAAGACAGCCCTGAGAGGATTTGGAAAAACATTATTACCAAGGCTGGCAAAACCAAAGGTGTTGATAATGTGATGATGAGGGTTGGTGTCAAAGGAGGCGCTAAACAGTATGGCACCAATGCAGACAATAGGCGGGCGGGCCGAGTAGGTCGCAGGTATCAAACCCAAGGAGATAAGAAAAACCCCGGCGGCGATACTTGGTACTGGCGTTTCCCTGAATTTGGTACGGCGCATCAGTCAGCAACCCCGTTCTTGCGACCGGCATTAAATAACAATATAGATGCAGTACAAGCTGAGTTCAAACGCTCATTCTCAGAAGAGCTGGACAAGGAGATTGCCAAGCTATGAGTTTTTTACCAATATACCGAACTCTTAAGGCAGATGCTTCCTTAGCGGCACTCATTAATGTTGAAAGTAAAGCGTTTGAAGATATTGCACCGCCAGGCACAACAACGCCATACATTGTCTGGCAAACAATCTCAGGGCACGCAAACAATCATTTGGATGAGCCTGCAAATTTTGACGACACGCAGTATCAGTTGATGGTCTACGCAACAGATGCAAAGACCGCTTATGAGTTACGCGATGCTTGTCGAGCTGCGCTCGAAAAAGAATCTTGGGTATCAAATCCATCTATCAGTCTATATGACAGCAAGGCAAAACTTTATGGTCGTGGATTCGATGCAAATTGGATCTTAGAGCGTTAAGAAAACACACTACTAACAGGAATAACATTATGGCTAAGATTAAAAAAGGTGTACTCGCTCAAGGCACGAGTGTTTGGATTAAGCACGGTGAAGCTGGTGCAGCGATACTAACTAAGATGGCATGTATTACTGGCATTGTATTGGGTGATGATAGTCCAACCGACATCCCTGACACTTGCTTGGAGGAAGAGGATTCAGCAACGTCGACTTATGGACTGAATACACCGGGTGAAGGGTCTATCACGATTAATACCGATCCCGAAAACGCTACTCATATCACTTTACTGCAGCTTGCTGATGATCGTGAAGGCGTAGAAGTATTTGTCGGCTGGTCTGACGGTAAGGTAGTACCAACCATGGAAGATTTGACCGGCGTAGTAACACTGCCTGAAGGTCGGACTTGGACCTCGTTCACAGCCCTACTGAAAAATAGCGCGCCTACCTTCGATGCCGATTCATTGGTTAAGAATACTGTTTCGATGAAGCGTCAGTCTCGAGCTATAACGGCATACAAGACTACGCCGTAGGCCACTAAATAAAGAAAACCAACACTAAAGAAAATCAACAATAAGCCCCTAATTGAAGGGGTTTATTTATTTGGAGTTTTAAATATGAAAGAGTTCCAGTTATCAGATATTAAATCAGGCAGCCTTGTCTCACAAGTGCGCGATGAAAAAGTAATTTTTTGGCATAACGGTGAAGAGTGTAGCGTCGATATTCGCATCAAGCAACTGCCATTCTTTGAAACTGAGTTGCTATTAAAGCGTATGCATGATGGCGAAAGCGTGGCATCAGACTGGATCAGTAAGGCGCTAGTCGATGATAAAAATAAGGTAATGTTTACCAAAAAGCAAGTAGAAGATAGTTTTGTACAAACACTAGCTTCTGCTATTTTCGATAAAGTATGGGATACCGATAACATAAAAAAGGCGATGCAGACCAAGAGAAAAAAGGATTCATAGCGGGCGAGCGTGAATTGCTTTTTGAGCTTGCGCTGGCAGGCATCGGCGGCAATACAATTCACCAGGTTAAAAACAATCTAACCATGCTTGAGATAAACCAATGGGCTGAGTACCGTCACAGACGAGGCAGCCTAAACACTGGCAGGCGTGTCGAGCAGGCTTCGGCAAACATCATCGCGATGAGTATCAATAAAGGGCTTGCAGGCGAGGAGTGGGTAAGCCCGCTTGAGTTTATGCCGCATGAAGATGATATTGAGGTTGGTTTTGAGGAACAGATTGATAGTTAGTTGCTCGGACATTACTCATAGGTTATAGTTTACTTTCTTTTAACTGTGGCGGTAGAGTATGAAAAGACTCATGGTTCTTGGTTTGCTGTGTTTAAGTAGTATTGCGTATGCAGGATTAGAATACAAAAGCTTTGAAAACATTAACTGTGAGAAAATTGGTGTTATTGCAGAAGATATTATGATGAACTGGCAACATGGTGCATCATTCAAAGAAATGATGGAAAATAGCACTAAGTATGAAAAAGATTTTAGCCCTTTAGTTGATGCCGGTTCATACATGTATGCGTTGAATACTGAAGCTATGATGAAGCCAGTTCGTACTTTTCCTCATTCTCAGGCATATGAAGCAGAAATATTTGGGATTGATAGCAGCACTACATGTGAATTGAAAAAGTTTAATTCTTACTCTGGAAACTATTTACTAAAAAAGCGCAAAGAATGTCGTGAGTCGGCTGAATATGCTTCAACTATCATGAGTTCTCGTCAGGAAAACTTACCTCTTAAGGAGATTCTTACTCTGAACCAAGAAGAGTATGAGCAACGTATCTTTAATGAAAGGTATCGAAAATCCGAAATTGAAGAAACTTATATAGAAACGACCTCTCTTATTGTAGATGCTTATTCTATGCCAGTTGGCGGCACCGAGATAGAAAAAGAGCAGGCGATAATAGATTATGGCGCCGATAGTTATTTAAAGTGCATGAATTGACGGATATTTATTCTATTCGTTCGGCAAACTGATTAAAGTTATTCAAAGAAACCCCAGTCAGAAATGATTGGGGTTTTTTATTACCTAAAATAAGGATCTACCGTTATGGCAAGCAGCTCACTAGGTACGCTAACTCTTGACTTGGCGGTGCGCCTAAGTGAATTCACTGAAGGCTTATCGCAAGCAGAACGTGAAGCGCGCGATGCCACTAATAACATAAATGACTCAGTTACTAAAAACCTCGGTAAAGCAGCGTTAGCATTTGGAGCGATGGCGGCAACGGGTATTGCTGCGGCTGGCGCTTCGCTGGTAGCTTTTACAGTAGAATCTGCTAAGGCTGACGCGCAACTAAGCATAATGGCAAATACTGCCAATACAAGCTTAAAAGGCTTTCAGGTCTTAAGCTATGGCGCTGCCCAATTAGGAGTGGAACAAGATGCTCTTGCAGGAATACTTGGGGACGTGCAGGAAAAACTAGGCGAGTTTTCAGCTACTGGCGGTGGTGGAGCAGCTGACTTCTTTGAAGCATTGCAAAACAACACAAAGATGACCGACGAAGAGATTCGAAATCTTGGAAAAACCTTACAAGGCAAAGACGGCGCAGAAGCGATCCAATTAGTTAAAGACAAGATGGACGCTCTGGGGGCGACATCACAAGAGCAGCGGTTTGTCTTTGAAAGCTTAGCAGGTGATTTGGGGAATCTAATGCCGTTGTTTGCTGATGGCGGCGACATACTTAATAAATATGGTGAAGAGCTAGAGGCTGCAGGTGTTATCAAGACAGAGGCTGCTATTGAACAGTCAAGGCGTCTAACAGCACAAACGCAAGCGGTAACAACCCAGTTTGACGGCTTTAAAACACAATTGGCTGTGCAGATGATGCCAGTTCTGAATAACTTGATGGGTTACTTTGTGGACGGTAAAACCAAAGGCGGTCAGTTTGGTACAACCATGGAGTCTATCGGACTGATCGCTAAAACAACGGCTGCTGGAATCGTAGGCGTAGCTGGCGGTATTAAATTGATTGTACGATTGGTGCAAGCATTCGCTGAGCAAGTCGCCAACATTGGCATCACAACAAGCAATTTCTTTGATGCTGATGGATTGGTCAATAAAGCTAAAGCATTGCGTGATGGCGCTAGCCGATATATCGCTATAAACATGGATCTGGGCGCTGATATTATCACTGAGTTTAAAAGTGTGACGACTGCGATTGGCAGTATGTATGAAACAAGCGCTAAGCCCTTAAATGGTCTAGCGGGCGCCCTTTATGAGACTACTGAAGCTGGAAGAGTGTACTCAGAGGGTTTGGCAACCAATACGGTTGAAGCAGAGGCTAACGCCAAAGCGCAAGAAAAGCGCACCGCTGCATTGGCCAAGGCGCAAAAAGTTGCTGGCGAGGTAAAACTTACACCGAACAAGCTTGCTTTACAGAACGCTCAAAATTACGGCTTTGCAAATTATGAGGCTCAGTATGGATTGCCGCAAGGTCTGATGACCGGCATACATATGCAGGAAACTCAGGGTCATACCACTGGACCAAGAGCCACAGGTCCTATGACCAAGTATGGCAAAGCAAAAGGCGGCTTTCAGCTTATCGATGCTACTGCTGAGCGTTTTAAGGTGGATAACGCCTACAACATGGAGCAAGCAACAGAGGGTGCTGCCAAGTATCTAAGTTATCTATACAAGCACTTCAATGGGGATTTGGCTAAAACCATCGCGGCGTATAACACAGGCGAAGGCAATGTAGATAAAAACCCAATGACCTTAATTCTATCTGACCGTTGGGCTAGAGATAAGAAAACAGGTATCGGGCAAACAAAGCAGTACACGCAAAACGTACTTGCTTACATGAAGTCAGCAACAACCGACACAAGCAAGCTGGTCTACGACACAGTAACCAAGCAAGCGCAAGACGCGCAAAAACTGCAAGAAGACACCTTAAAGCGTCAGCAATCAGTACAAGTCAAGTATGCCACTGCACGCGAAAAACTAGACCGAGATTATGTCGCTGATATCACTGAGATTGAGTCGTTATATGCCGAGGGTTCTATTGAGCGCACAGATCTATTGAATCGCGCAAAAGCTGAATATGACGAAAAGCGCACGGCCACAGCCAAATCAATACTTGAAAGCTATATGAAGGACGAAGAACGTCTAACGTATGATCACAATAAGAAAATAGAGCGAATTAAAACCGAGTTCGTTGAGGGCGACCCAACAAGACAGATGCTTATTGACTTGCAAAAGGCAGCTTATCAAGAAGATTTAGATAACTTTAGATGGGCAGCTGGTGCAAAAGCTAGGGCGCAGGGTTTAGCGGCAAACAACCTTTCAAATGTAATAAACATGAGCGGTGGTCAAGCTGCAAGCGCTGCAGAAGATCTGCGTGCTGAACAAACAATGCGACCAGACCTGTATCAAAAATGGAAGCTCGAAAAAGATTATAAGACCAGTCAGGAGACTGTGGATCAGATGTATGGAAGTCGTAAAGGCGAGATAAACGCCTTGGACCTCAGTACTGGCGATCCTGTGTTTGATGCCACTCAACGTAATAAGTTGCTGCAGGAAGCGGAACAGGAGCATTTAAATAAAATGTTGCTGATGGAGGAAGAGCATTCAGTTAAGAAAAAAGAGTTGGATAAGCAGTTGGGAGATGCTCGAATCGCAATTCAAGAAATGGCGTTCAGTAGCATGACAGGCGCAGCTGCTATGTTCTTTGGGGAAAACTCAAAGATGCACAAAGCAGCATTTGCGATGGAAAAAGCATTTGCTGTGCAAAAAGCATTGATGAATATTGAGGAAACATATTCAAACACATTCAATGCGATATCGGCAATTCCATTAGTCGGGCCGTATCTTGCTATGCCTATGGCGATTGCAGCTAGTGCTATGCAGGTAGCGAGTGCAGCAGGTATTCAAGGTATGTCAGCACCAAGCGTGTCAGGTATCGCTCATGGTGGGCTTGATTACGTGCCTAAAGAATCCACTTACTTGCTGGATAAAGGCGAGCGCGTATTGTCACCCAATCAAAACTCAGACTTAACCAAGTTTATGAACAATAGCAGTTCCATCGGTAATGCCGGTAGCGCCGTGCAAGTTAATATCATTAACAATTCAAGCTCAAGAGTCGAATCTAGCGATGGTGGAAGAACAATCACCATCACAGACGTTCGTAACGAAGTTAAACGCGGCTTCGCTGAACTGAACAATCCTAATAGCCATTCTTCTAAAATGGTTGATCGTAACGTACGAGGTGGGCGCCGAAGATAAGCATGGCACCACCAAAATGAAAGCATGGTTATAAGACTGACCCTAAAACCGCATCTAAAATCGCGAATGTAGCGACCGACCACACTAATAGAGGTAGTTGTGAACACTAATGAAGAAATTGTAAACAGTGCAATAGAACCAATAACCTTCCATATAGCCAGCCATAGTGTGGCTGGCTGCCACTTAGTATTTGCGCTTGCTAAGCATTTAATTGAAAAAGGTATTATTAATCTAGATGACTATATGGAAAGTCACAACGCTACAGAGGCGGCTCTAAAACTCGAAGCTTTGAAAATAGAGTCTGATAATGTAAGTACGGATAATGAGGTTCATATAGGCCACATAGAAAAAGTGTTTGAAATACATAGAAATGAGCTTCTAAAGCTTTAAAACCACAACCGCGCATTTGGATGCCATCGGAGGCGTTAATCGCTTATGAATAATTTTGCGCTATGCCCACTGCAAAGGGGGTACACGCCAAACGTCGCTAACAATTTGTTAGAGCAAGAATTAATGGGCGGTTTCGCTCGTCAGCGCATGCAGTTTGTCAACAACGTACACACTGTCACGCCATCGGTCATGCTTGATGAAAAAATCAAGCAGCAGTACTTTTGGGCGTTTTGGAACAGCCATCAAAAAAACCCGCGCCCTTTTTTATGGCGTTTGATGGTTGATGATGTGGAGATGACTACTTACGTCTGTCAGTTTGTGGCTGGCTCGCTACAGATTGGTGAGCGTGATGGCAAGGTTTATAGCGTGTCCTTTACATTGCGCTTAAAGCCAAACCATACTGGTACAGATTTTGACGAAACCATCATTGGTATGTGGGAGTCTGGCGACCCGCGTAAATTATTAAGCTTGCTGGCAAAGCTGGTCAACGAAGACTTGCCGGATGCGTTAGGTTCAATTTAACCCCAAAATAACGACAGTATTATCGATAGTTATTTTAGAAAAACTAAGACTGTCACGAGATAGTAGTGCTGATCCTTACTAATACATACTTCATTTCAAGCCCACCTATTATAGGTGGGCGTTTTTTTGTGCCTAAAATTTGATAGATATGCCCAAACTTGGGCATATCTAATAGCGCATATTTAGGGTGTGAAAAACTTAACACCCAAGGGTCGGATTTCAAATCCGACCCTTGGGTTATTAAAAATGAATGTGCTGAGCAGTTATAAGACCCTGCCCAACTTTGGGCAGGGGTAATGCGTTACGCGTTAACACTAACACTGATACGACCTTCAACACCTTTATAATCAAGATTCCGCATTTGAAGTGCGGAATACATGGGCCCATCCTCAGTTTGAGGTTGGATAAACGACATCCTCAAACTGAGGAAGTTGGTGCATAGGGTCTCCTAAGAAATAGTACACTCCTAGGGCGTACCATCTGGTACACCCAAACTTATAGCACAAAAAACCCTCATTGGGGACGTAAAAAAGGCGCTGACGAGATACATCCAAATTTGGATGCATCTATTTAGATGTCCTCAAACTTGAGGGTATCTTTATATAGACGTTTCCTTCATCGGCGGTAGCGTTATTCAACTTCCGCCAACGACGGAAGTTAAGGGTATGCTAAAAAATAGCATACCCTTGCACCTATGCTTTGTTCACTCCCCACTGGGGATTGGACGATCTAGGAGTGTCATGATTATAACGATACGCTATACATGTGTTTTTCACATCCACTATGGGGGGATTTGCTAATCAACAAGAGTCTCCTAAAAAATAGGGGACCCCTGCTAGTAAGGTCATCCAGTCACTACTGGCGAATGAATAATCTAGGGGGTGTCGTCATAATTACGACACCCCTTTTTTTAACTTCCACATTGTGTGGAAGTGAAGAGGCTTGCTCAAAGTTGAGCAGGGGTGGCTAGTTGATTCACTGCCCAAAGTTGGACAGTGTAGGATTTATAGGGGTTAGTCATAATGACGAGCCCTATTCTTGCCAGCAACTTAGCTAGAAAATCTGCTGAACATAAGTCAAATTGTTGTTGATTGCGGTTATTTGCAGTGCTATGGTTCAAACTTAAACTATTCTATTATTTAGGTGGTAGCCTATGAAGCTTTGGTCAGCAATTCTTATTTCTATGTTTATGATGGCGCCAATGATGGAAGCGAATGCTCGCAACTATCCTTGCTCTAAAAGCATGGGCGGTGTATCGCACTGCAAAGATGGTAAATTCGTTTGTAAGAATGGCAAGATTAGTCAGTCTAAAAAGACTTGTACTGGTTAGGTTTTGGTTGGTTGAAAGGCATTAAAAAACCCACCGTGGGGTAGGTTTTTTGGCTTACATATCTATTATATAGTGAATTCAGTATAAAAACGACACAGTAGGACTGGGATAAATTTTTCGCAGCCTCTGTCTGCTTAGGCACAGCACGCAAGGAGAATTTAGACCAGTTCCACGTTGATATATAATGTATCTGTTTTATTTAGGATTGACTATATGTAAATGTTATAAGCGAGAATGAATAATAACAAACTCTTCGTTCATCGAAGACACGGATTGATTATCAACCGATGATATGATTTTAGGTATGCGCTTAATAGGAATATCCCTACTCAAAGTATTAATAAGCTTAAAACTATGATGCTCTAGATATTTGGAAGTAATTTCTGTTAGATTGATATTTACTCGATCAACTGTACGATTACCGAGCGTCATAACAATATATTTATCAGTTACTCTACATATATCATCTAGAGAAATAAAGTAGTCTGCAAAAAAATTGATAACCTTTCTTTGTTTCTCAGATGAGATTTGGGCTAAGTAAGGATCTAGTAAACCCCTACCATATTCTGTAATGTCGTAACGCTTTCTTCCCCCTAAACTCATCCTATCAATTTTTGAGTAATTTTCTAACTCCCATCCTTCGAGCTCAAGGTCTTTCTGATCTATCCAAAACAAAGCTAACGAAGAGAACTCTCCATAAGGAACAGTTGTTTTATTATCTCCGTAAGGCGGTGAAGTAATAGTTAAGTCAATGCTTCTATCAGCTATTTTCTTTGACATTTCTAGCACATCACCCTTTAGTAGAGTGACATTCTTTATTTTTAAATTAAACTTTGAATAGCCTTTATCTACTTGCGACTTAAAATCGCGAATAACATTATCATTGAGGCTATCAATGTCAAATATTTTCCTAATATGTAATTTGTAGGTTGAAGACCTAGTATTGCTATAACGTCTGACAATATTTGAGAATACTATCCAAAAAAATGAACGATTACGTTTACTAGGTATTTTGCCAATCGCCCATTTTATTTTTTTTAGAGAGTAGATTATATCGGGTTTAAACCATTTGTTAATATTAGGGAATTCAAAGTCATAGCTGGGGGCTTCGTCAATAAACCTATAAAGAAGCTGAATGTCGTCTTCTATCTTTTTTGTTACGCCCTTCAATTTAATATAGGTCATTAAGTTAGCTAAAGGGTTAATATCACAACCAATAATATTACAGTCCTCATTCAGCTTAGCTGCTTCAAACAATGCAGTCCCTGAACCATGATATGGGTCATAAACAGAACCTATATTATCTTCACTAAAAATTTTTTCCATTATTATGTGTTGGACAGGAGCAATCATGGTGGCAGGATATAAGCTGACTCCATGAATATCATTTTTTCTGTACCTACTGAATGAAATATCTGTCATTGATCTATAAGCCCTTCCACCTTAAGGTGTGCATCAACAATTTGAGCATAATAGCCTGCATATTTTGCAATATCTCTGATATCTTCTTTTGACATATGAACTGACCCTGTATGCGATCCCAAATTCGATAGTGTCACTCTTTGCTCAAAAAGTCCAGGGACAAATATATTTTTTGCTATCCTGTGTCTCGGCCCTATTAGACTTGAGACTTTAGAGTAATGCCGGTTATTACTTATTATATGCTCGATTATCTCTTTAACTTGCACCTCTAAACTGTTGTTGGAAAAGGTTTTTTCGGTAAATTGTTGGTAGATATAGGTAGTTAAGTCAAACACTATCCGAATTGAAGCAGCAATACACATATCATATTCTTCATAGTTTTCTGCAAGAGAATTAATTTGAGAGATTAACTTACTTACTCCCTTTAGCGTAATCCTGTAGCCAGGATCGCCAATAGAGGTAATTAATGGTTCTGAACTTTCGCTAACAGTACCAAAGCTTTTGTTCTTTTTTATAAAATCTATACTTAGAGACTTACTAACTTTAAGTGGGTTGTTATCATAGTTAAGTTCAAATTCATCAGTAAAGCTAAACTTTACTTTTAGATTTCGAGTAGAATCAACAGACTCAATATATTTGTTACTGACTACTTTGCCATTAATTGAAATAGAGATCTTATCTATAGGTACATCATTGCCTTTACTGTCTTTTGCTTCTTCCAAATAATCGTAAAGGCACACTGCATTTGACTCTTCATCAAAACGTATTACGTCTTTATTTACGCTTAAGTTTATATAAGGCTTCATGCTTACAACAGGTTCGGCATTGATAATAGGCTTTACATCTGGATTAGTTGAATCATTTGCAGGTGCAGGTGCAGGTGCAGGTGCAGGTGCAGGTGCAGGTGCAGGTGCAGGTGCAGGTGCAGGTGCAGGTGCAGGTGCAGGGGTAAGGGGTTCTAATGGCGCAATCTGGCCTGGAGGCAGGTTACTTGGTCCAAATTCTTTAATTATACTCTTACCATGCGATTGAATTTCTTTATTTAAGTCATTAATATTTTCTCTAATGGCTTCATTATAAGAGTTTTTAATGAGGTCTGTTCTTTCGTTGTTAAATTGAAGCTGATTATTAGTACATATAACCTGTATAAAACCAGTAAGTTGTGGTAAAGTTTGACTGCTACTGATTTTTCTAGTTATAGATGGATCAAAAAATTGGTCGTTATTAAACATAACGCCATTGATATAAACTAAAGGGGAAAGTTCATTCCTGTTGTTATGAAAAATATTACTTATCTTTTTTACTCCTCCTGATTTAAGACTATATGCATTAATATGTAAATTAATAGTAAAGCCTTCGAGAGCGTTCTTTAATTTATAGCTAACTTTTTTAGTACGGCCATCGATGTATCTATAAGTAATCTCATTACTTTCCGAGTTATAAAAAATATCAAAAACTTTACTTTCTAAATACTCATTATTTAAAACTTCTTTAGGTTGAGTTTTTTGAGGAAACCCTCTTTCGATGTTACCATCTTCATCTACTAGGTTTATTGTAATTTCAATATCCTTTCCAAAAAAATACCTTGTGATTTTCCGTGAGTTTTTAGTATCTTTAAAAAATTCATAAATATAGTTTATCTCTTTATCATCCGGGTCAATACTTATGGTAATAGTAGTTCCAGCCTTATCGCGACTCCCTTCATTGATAGGGAGTGAAATTCTAGAGATGTCGGCTTGCTCTATTACTTCAGTTTTGTTGACTATGAGTTTAGAGGAGACGTTTTTAAAATTAGTATCCCAAACAACTAAGTTGCCAAATTTAAATGCACAGAATAAGCCTAAGCCTTTTGAACCCTGAGTATATCGGGTAATAGTTTCTTTGTTTTTATTAAAACTAAATTGTTGACCGTACTCTTTATTACTTTTAGCGATATGAAGTAAAGAAGAAAAATCATTGCTAGATATCCCAGTTCCATTGTCATCTATAACCAGTAACCTTTCTTTCTTATCGAATTTGATATTGATCTTGGTGGCCCTAGCATCGTAACTATTTTTCATCAACTCACCTAAAGCGAATAGGTGACTAGAAACTTGTTTGGAGAGTTCATTGATTATCTTTCCATCTACCATAAATCCTACGGATCGTTCAGGCTGGTTATTTAGTTTACTCAAGGGTTTCTCCTAAAAAAATATAGTATTAGAAATAATTTACAATAGCTATTTTATAACTTAAATGGTTCTCATTTAATTACTGCATAAGCCCAAGCCAACCTCTACAGCCTCACTCAAGTCAGCACCTTCCTTAATACTATAAGGCACATTCGGCTTCATACCATCGCGCTTCAAAGCCTTAGCAGCGGCCTTATTGAGCGGTGTACCGATAGATGAGTCTTTACTATAGCCTGCAGGTTCAAAATACACCTCAATGCCAAAATCAGGGTAATAGACACACAATATCTCGCCTGACGTAGTGAAAGGGTAAGGCGTCTTATGATCAACGCCCCAAAACACCTCATGCACCACAGCATTACCAGAAACGAACTTACTAGCGTAACTTCTATCTTGGGAAGGAGTGCAGGCAACTAAGGACAATACAGCAGCGCCAATTAGCCACCTGGACAAATTGTTTCGCATGGTACACCGTCCTTGTCTCGGTCTAATCGAGTGTTACCACACTTAAGCGCTTGCTTGGCTTGCTCGCAGCTCACCATTTCACCACAGGTGCGCGGAAGTCCTTTGCACTGTGAACCACCAGCACCTTTAGCGAATAGCGGGTGATCAAATTCGACAGACTCTTTTAAGGCGGTATTGCTTTGAAAAGGATTATCAATCGTTTTAACTTCAGCATTGGCTGATAAGGCAAAGAAAAATAGTGAAATAGCCATAAATTTATAGTTATCCATATAAATTGCCTTAAGAACTTAGAATGTTTTACTCAACTTTAACCGATTAGTGGGGTTTGAGCAATATCAATACACACCTATAAGCTACGACAAGCTATTAGATGGGGCTTAATGTGCTTGGTTAAGTAACCATGAGTTTCTAAGCAAGTAGAGATATCATAATCAATTACAAAATATTATTGAGCTGATGCGATAGGGTTGGAGGTGTTTTTTAACGAAAAACGATTGTTGGTATTATGGTTGGTATTGTCTTATTTTTAATTTTATATACTTATATAAATCAATAGTTTGTGCTTATAGTTTAGTTTCCGCCATCTCCACCAAATATTAAAAAACCGATCACTCAATGTGGTCGGTTTTTTTTGTCTAATTTTAAGAAAGTCTATTTACCTTGATAAACGGGCTTACGCTTTTCTATAAAAGCGGTGACACCTTCGGTAAAGTCATCGGTCTTTGCCATCATGGTCTGCTGTTCCACTTCCATATCTAGCGCTTCATTTAGGCCAGTGAAAGCATGTACATTCAGCATGTGTTTCATAGATGCTAACGCTTTACTTGGTAGCTGGCTCAATCGCATGGCTCATGCTTGTTGTACACACGTGCAACCAGTCGAAGTTATTATTCAAACGGTGGACGCTAAAAAACCTAATAGTCTATGACAAAACGGCAATGTGACAAGGCCACTTCTCATTTACAAACTTTTGTCTTAAGATAATAAAAAAATTCATAGAAAATTATATACTGAGAAGTAATATGACGTTTCGCAAGTCTTCTTTGATGAGTAAATTGATAAGTAAATTATCTCTTTCTTTATTCGCAGCACTACTATCTGTATCAGTAATGGCGTCAGATTTTGATGATACTCAACGACTAGCCAACCAAGGAGATGCTAGCGCACAACTCGAACTTGCCATCATGTACTTCTACGGTGGCGTAGGTGTAAGTCAAGACTACCAGAAAGCGGCTGAGTGGTACCAACTGGCTGCCAACCAAGGAGATGCTTACGCACAGTATGAACTTGGGTATATGTACTTCAATGGCGAAGGCGTACGTCAGGATTATCAGAAGGCGGTTGAGTGGTACCAACTGGCTGCCAACCAAGGACATGCTCAGGCACAGTTTAACCTTGGGTATATGTACGCTCACGGCGAAGGCGTAAGTCAGGATTATCAGAAGGCGGCTGAATTATATCAATTAGCGGCGAATCAAGGATATGCTGACGCACAGTATAACCTTGGATGGATGTATCATAACGGTAAAGGTGTTAGTCAAGATTATGATCAGGCAATGGCTTGGTATTTAAAAGCTGCGAACCAAGGAGATGCTGGAGCTCAAAATAATATCGGTGATATATACGAAAAAGGTGCTGGCGTTAGTAAGGATGACGTAAAAGCAGCTCAATGGTACTTAAAGGCTGCTAATCAAGGAGATGCTTTAGCTCAAAATAGTCTAGGCTTAATGTACTTTGAGGGCAGAGGTGTGAAGCAAGATAAAATCAAATCACAAGAGTGGTATAGCAAATCTTGTGACAATGGATATCAGCCTAGTTGTGATGCTTATAAGATACCAAATAAAGACGGTAATTAAAGACAGTTGAACCAATACGATAGTCACAATCACCCAAAAACGCATTGCATACAGCGGTCAATCGAAGTCGTGAACGATTGAACCGCCTAGCTGTCTAGGTAGAATTTGCAGACAGTTACAAATAATATATTTAATAAAAACAGTTACTTATATGAATATTTTTGTTTCCACAATCTCCACCAAATATTAAAAACCCGATCACTCAATGTGGTCGGGTTTTTGGGTTTAACTTTAAGAAAGTCTATTTACCTTGATAAACGGGCTTACGCTTTTCTATAAAGGCCGTGACACCTTCGGTAAAATCATCGGTCTTTGCCATCATGGTCTGCTGTTCCACTTCCATATCTAGCGCTTCATTTAAGCCAGTGAAAGCATGTACATTAGACCTCTTGCAAAAGTCATAGGTTAAGCTCGGAATTAATGATACCAGCAAACAGCTTCATTCTAAGATCATAGCGCT
>NZ_RRYV01000220.1 GCF_014861395.1 Psychrobacter sp. FME13
GTTCATGGTAGCGACGACTGATGGTCAGACCTGTCACGTGTGCCAGACTATTGCGCGCCAAGTGTACGATATGGGTGGCACGGTAGTGCTGATTGAGATGGTTGTGATCGACCAATATAAAAGTATCGGCAACATTCAAATCAGTGGCATGGGCGAGTGCATGATAGACGCTGTAGTGTCCTTGATGATAGTTTGCGACGACAGTCGCTTCATCGATGCTCTCGGTATCGGTCACTGGGGCAAACGCAGCAGGGGTGTCGAGCGTAAGAGTTTGGCCACTTACCTGATTGTCCTCGTCAGCACTATTTCCATCAGTGTTGCTGTTTATAGCAACATCAGCGGATTGAGTGGGGTGTGATAAGGTTTGCTGTAGCCGTTCCTACTTTTCGCTACTATCTTGACTAATCACAAGAGCAGGCACTAGAGCTTGAGTCGTTTTTGCGCTACGATAAGATCTCTGTCTAAATGCCTGAAATCTTTTGATCATCCAAGGATCTCCATTGCAATTATGGCTAGTGGTGACATTAAAATCTTGCAAAGAGTGGTTGTAGTTGGAGTGGATTTATTGAACAGTATTCACCTGTATCATAGCTGTCATCCATATCTTTATCGCCAATTGCTTGATAGTTATCAGCCATATTTAAATAGGCTATTGTTCTGTTTGGATCAGAAATTATAATAGAGTCGTTTATTTGAGTTAGGATATTTATAAATGAGTACAAAAATAGCAATATATAAATAGAAAAGCCCTTGGATACATACGGGTACCGCTAAGTTGTAGTTTGAATTATTATCAAAGGCTGTTATAAAAGACATCCAAGCATAGTGGCTGCATGTTTGAAAATAAAAAATATATGATATGTTTGAATTTTCAACAAGCTTAAACCTTCTATTATAGGGAATTTTACATCATCAGAATATAAAAAGTAAATTTAGAAATCAAATGTATAGACCCATTGAGTAATGCTTTTGTCAGGCTTAATAGTCCAAACAATATTATTTGTATTACCATCAGTTCCATTGGAAGCAGTTAGATATATATTTCCTGATTTTTTGTCAAAGTATGCTACATGAGAGTTTATATTAATATTTTCGATGTTTTTTATTTTTTCTTGACTTAAGCAATTGAGTCTGTCGTTAATGCAAATGCTTGTGTAATTATTCTCATTGTATCTTATATAAATTTTATTTTTTTTGTTATATAAAACATGAAGGTTGCTCAAAGATTTATATTTGAATTTATTTTCTAAAACTAAGATTCTAGAGGTATGTATATATCCTAGACCTTTCTTAGTTTGAGAATAACAAAAATCATCCACTCTGCCACCCTCATTGTAACAATAAATGAGTGTACCATTATCTATCTTATCAATAATTTTAGATTTTAAATCAGGTAGTTTTCTCAGATTAACATGACCATCAGAGTCGTTGATAATACCATATCCACTAATATCATAATTATAGAAAGTATTAGAAGCTGCTGAAGCTGAAAATAGCAAGGTCAAGCCTATCAAATAAAGTTTTTTCATATGATTAATCCTTTATTCATTCGGGGTTGCACCAGATGGTGGAATATGATTATTTGGATTTCCATCAATATTTATCTTAGTTTTTATTGATTTTTGAGTCTTGAGTATTTCATTAATCTTGTCTCGAATACTGGTTAGCTCCTTTTTTGACCCGCTTAAACCGACACAACCCAAAGTTCCTTTATTATTACCGTCAGGATGTATACGTAGCAAAGATCTTTTGGTGCTAAACTGAGGGTCAATATTAAAGCTAAAACCGACTCCATTCTTGTTCATACCTTTACTGTAACTACCTGCTTCAGTTCTATCACGATACGTATGCGTAGTATATTCTCCATTAGGAGGCGCACCACTACCGAACCCTCCACTATTTGCAACAATAGACATTTCAAGCTTATTTCCCTTATAAATATATAAATTACCTATACCCAGTATTTCTGATACCATTTTCCCATCAATAACGATTAAATATTCTCCTAAGTTCCTTGTAATATTGACATTTGATAATGCAGCCATAAGAGGTACAGCTTTGATAATTGTTAATTCTTTATCAGATAAATTATCAAACTTATTACCGATTTCACTCATTAATTACCTCTTTTATTATTGATTCGCTGATAAATAGGATTCATGTATTATACTTATCAATAACACCATATCTCAACGCTGTAGTAGTACTCTCTTTGGAATGCTCTTATCTTTACCAAGGTTAGTCATTTTCTCATAATATTTTTTATAGTATTCATCCGCTTTAGTTTCATCGCCAATGGCTTGATAATTATCAGCGATATTCAAGTAAGCTACCGCTCTTTCAGGATGAGAGCTTATGACAGAGTCTAACAACTCTATAGCTTCATTGTGATAGCCATACTGTCCAAAGTAAAAAGCGAGGTTATTTGATAACTCTATATCGTCTTCATAGTAGTAAAGAGCGTCGATGTAATCTTCAGGCATACATCCGTCACCACTATCAGAATCGTTAGTTTGAATGAGTGATTCGACGATCGCCTGTTTGTTAGGGGTATCTTTGTCCATTAGTAGCTGATACTTATCTAACAAAATGTCAGGAATTACCTTTTCGCCTTTGTAGAAACCAGTCGAAAATAATTTTTGATTAATTTTTCCAAAATTGATTAACGATAATAGACTGTGTGTAGTTGGAGGCTCGATATTTTTAATAGAGTCTAGTTCGTGACCACAATAATTTAAATATAGCAACTGGTAAGTATTAATCAATATAAAATCATTTTTTCTCTTATCAAATAAGAATTCCAGCACATAATGATTTTGCTGACCATCTTGTCTTAATTTGATTTGTAATAAAGGATTTAGATTTAGAAATCGGTTATTAGTAAAATCACCTAACATGTAATTTAAATCACTTTGTTCTGATAAATAGTTTGTATTCTCAGAGCGAGTATTGACATCAAAATATCGTAATTCCTGATTATATGTTCTACTCGTTGGCAATTGAATTACTTTCATACCATCAGCCGTTTGGTATTTTACTACTGATGAACCGTCATCACTTTCTGTGACTGCTAGTTCGGGGAATGAAACATTGTAAGAAGCGGAAACTTGCTTATCATCAGCCTCATCTGAGGAGTAAGCACAGCCGCTAAGCAGCAAAAAACTTAAGAAAAAAGATTTATAATTCATAGTATTTAGTCTGCCATAATCGCATAAAATTTTGTAAAGTTATTCTTACGCTTCTGGCGGCTTGTTGTGTGATAATTTACATCATCAGTGATTGAATCAACTACTGCACCAGTTTTACCTTTATCTGCTTTTTGATTAAGTTTTTGCCACTCCCAAAAACCAAGCGCAGTTAAAATACCTTCACGTGTATTTAAAACGCTGTCTGGATTACTTACTATATTTAATCTCTCTTCAGGCATCTTATTATTTAATATTTCATTAACTTTTTTATAATTACCTTTCCAAGTTAATTGAATGAAACCTTTCCCCTTATATAGCAATCCTGTAAGATCTCCACCTTTTACTACATTGTCATAATCAAAATACCCATCATCAGTGTTACAAGCATAAACTCTTTTTGCAATTTCATTTTTTTGCGGAATCTGAGAGTAGCGGAGTTTTTCAAGGTAGTTGTCACCATCAAGCTAAATTAAGCGGCTTGTAATCT
>NZ_RRYV01000221.1 GCF_014861395.1 Psychrobacter sp. FME13
GCATTGCTGCCTGACTCAAGTAAATCACTCTCCGATATAGTCGGGGCGGTTCACTATGAATGCTCGAACCATCCTTATTGACTTCTAAGCGTGGCTCACTATCCTTAAACCATTTGTCGCGGTAAAAACTATCATACTGTTCACCGACAAAGGCAGCTAGTAAAGTATCAGCTGTCTCAGAGTCAGAAGATAATGTATTTTTCGGGCTTTGCGCATCTTTTGAGATATTGACGGCAGTAAGCGGTGGCGGTGTTTGTCCTTGAGTGTCAGAAAGGTTGTGACCACAACTTGAGCAGAAAGCTGACTCGTTTGCGTTTTCTTGATTGCAGCTGTTACAAAGCATTTTAGCCCTTAGTTCTAATAAATATAAATTTTCTAGCATCCTGCGCCTGTAATGACAGGCAAAGAAAACCAATTAAAGTCGACTACATTATAGATAATAAAAACAAATGTTCAATGGAAAACTATAATCTTCTTAGCTACCTATTTATTTGAACCAAAAAAAACACCCAACCATATTGAGTGTTTTTATCGACGATAAGTTGTATATCAACTCAAAAAATTTGAGTTGAAAAACTATTAGATAAGTTTACGTAGTCTAAGATGGTAACAAGGCAACCGAGCGCAGATAGTACGTGTTTGTACATCTAGCGAGGTTAACAAAGTTACCGTTTAGAATACTTAAACAGCTTACTCCCACTCAATCGTTGCTGGCGGCTTGCTCGACACATCATAAGTCACGCGAGATACTTCAGCGATTTCATTCATAATACGGTTCGATACCGTCTCGATCAAATCATACGGCAGATGCGCAAAGCGAGCGGTCATAAAGTCTACCGTCTCGACCGCACGTAGCGCGATGACCCATGCATAACGGCGGCCATCACCGACCACGCCCACTGATTTGATCGGTTGGAATACCGCAAATGCTTGTGCCGTCTTGTCATACCAGCCTGAACGCTCAAGCTCTTGCATAAATATCGCATCAGCTAAACGTAACACGTCAGCGTATTCTTTTTTGACTTCGCCAAGGATACGCACGCCCAAACCTGGACCTGGGAACGGGTGGCGATAGATCATTTTGGCAGGTAAGCCAAGCGTGATACCTAGCTTACGCACTTCGTCTTTAAACAAGTCACGTAACGGCTCAATCAATTTGAATGCCAAATCATCTGGCAAACCGCCTACGTTGTGATGGCTCTTGATCACGTGCGCTTTGCCTTGATGTGATTTAGCGGATTCGATGACGTCTGGATAAATCGTACCTTGTGCTAAGAATTCAACGACTTTACCATCGCTCTGCTCACTCACTTGACGCGCGCTATCCGCGAATACGTCAATGAAGGTTTTACCGATGATTTTGCGTTTCTTTTCTGGATCAGACTCGCCCGCTAGCGCATTTAAAAACAAATATTCTGCATCAACACGCACGACTTTTACGCCCATGTTTTCGGCAAAGATTTGCATGACTTGATCGCCTTCGTGCAGACGCAATAGACCATTATCGACGAATACACAAGTCAGCTGATCGCCAATGGCTTTGTGCAATAACGCTGCAACAACTGAGCTATCGACACCGCCCGATAGACCTAGCAATACTTGCTTGTCACCGATTTGCTCTTTTAGCTGGGCGATACGCATATCAGCGATATTGTCTGGCGTCCAGTCGCCTGCACAGTCGCAGATTTGATGAACGAAACGACCAAGCAATTCCTGACCTTGTAGCGTATGCGTTACCTCTGGATGGAACTGTAGACCGTAATATTGCTTGTCATCATTGGCCATAATCGCAATCGGACAGCTTGGCGTGCTAGCCACGATGTCAAAGCCTTTAGGCGCTTCGATAACCTTATCACCATGACTCATCCAGACATTGAGCGTGCCAGCAGCGTCTTCAATGCCATCGATCAAGGTAGAGGTACCATCGATATTGATCGTCGCTGCGCCAAACTCATGGATATCACTGGCATGAACCTGCCCACCGAAACGATCTGCCATCGCTTGCATACCGTAGCAAATACCCAGTACTGGCACACCCAAATCAAACACAGCGTCGTTGATACGTGGGCTGTCTTCAGCATGGACGCTCTCAGGGCCACCCGATAGGATAACGCCTTTTGCGCCAAAATCGATGATGCGCTGAGCATCGATATCATAAGGGAACATCTCACAAAACACCCCAGAATCGCGCACACGGCGAGCGATTAACTGACTGTATTGCGAGCCAAAATCGAGAATTAAGATGCGGTCTTCTTTAATAGTAGGAGTGGCAGCAGTTGTGGTCATAAATCGATGTCCATCAATAGATAAATTGGTGCCCTATTTTAACAAGTTTACGCCCTCTATTGGCTATTAGATGTTCGATTATTAACAGTTATGCATAAATATTTAAATTCATGGAGCACCAAAGCAGGAAAACAACCGATTAAAAGACCAGTGTTAAGGAAAACTAAAACTTATTGATTAGAGTGATATATGAAACTAATCAAACAAAACCTCTCATTTACCGTTACTATACTATAGCCAATCTACTCTTAGTTGATCGCTTTTAGTCAATCTGCTTTTAATTAATCAGCAATAACGATTAAATTGGCAATCATCTAATAGCGCCTGCCTAGTAGTATTTAACTGGTCAGGCGCTGTAGACGACGATGATTTTTCGAATAGCCGAATGTTTGTCATGGGCTATATAACACGTACAAAAAAAAGGAATTTCTAACCCTAGGAGCGCTGAGAAAGCTAAAACAGTAACGTCACATTATGGAGAAAAAAATGAACAACCTTGATCATGATCAAGACAACCAAAAACCAAATAAGGGCACAAGCAAATCTTCGAAAGAATACCTACCAGATTATGTAAAAGCACGATCAAAGCATCACAAGCCTCCGCACTTAGGTACGTTTGATGTCGGTATGTCAGTACCACAGTGGCGTCCTGACCACGTACCTGACACCCGTATCGATAAATTCACTTTCTTTATGGTGCTAGTCATCCTGTTTAGTATCGCCATACCTTTGATACTGTTCCCTGAGCAGGGCAAGGCTTGGGTAGGCATAGCCCGCAGCTTTGTAGTAGATAACTTTGGCTTTGCTTATCTCACATTCGGCGCGCTATCCATAATGTTTGTGATCTACATCGTGATATCTGATATCGGTAAGATCAAACTAGGCCGCCCAGAAGAAACACCTGAGTTTTCAGATTCTTCTTGGGCGTCCATGTTATTTTGTGGTGGTATTGGTGCCAGTATCCTTTATTGGGGTCTGATTGAGTGGGCTTACTATTATCAAGGTCCTCCTTTTAATTTACCTGGCGGCTCACCTGACGCCATACGCTGGGCGACTACCTACGGGATTTTTCACTGGGGGCCCGTGGCTTGGTCTATCTACTTGGTACCTGCTGTGGCTATCGCTTATTTTTATTATGTGCGTCAAAAACCGGTACTCAAAGTTAGCCAAACGCTCATGCCATTATTGGGCGAAAAGCTAGCAAGCAGCAACTGGGCCAAGCTATTAGATGTGTTATTTATCTTCGGCATGGTTGGTGGTGGCGCCACAACGCTCGGTCTGGCATCTCCACTGATCGGAGTTTTTCAAGGTAGTTGTCACCATCAAGCTAAATTAAGCGGCTTGTAATCT
>NZ_RRYV01000222.1 GCF_014861395.1 Psychrobacter sp. FME13
CGGCCTTATCAGAGAGTACTTGCCTAAGGGTTGTGACTTTAGACAAGTCTCTGATGATGAGATGCAGGACATTGAGAACAAATTAAACAACAGACCAAGAAAACGATTAGGGTTTAAGACGCCTATGCAGGCGTTCTATAATATTAATTAGCGTTGCACTTGGTGTGTTAATCTAAGCAAATAATTTAAGGATAATAATATGAGTAACTATGATGATATTGAGCGCAGTGAAGTAAAACATATGACAAAAGAGAGTAAGCAAGACTTAAATGCTGACATCATCACAGGTGAACCAGGTTCTCACCCATTAGGAACGGGTATTGGTGGCGTGGGCGGTGCGGCCGCAGGTGCTGCTATTGGTACGATGGCAGGTCCACTAGGAACATTGATTGGTGGTGCTATTGGTGCAGTTGTTGGTGGCGGAGCAGGTCATGCAGCAGCAGAGGCTATTGATCCTACTCACGAAGAAGCTTACTGGCGTGCAGAATATGCAAACATGGACTACTATAAAGAAGGTTACGATTTTGATCGTGACTTACATCCAGCGTACGCAGTAGGTTATGCTAATCGTGCTAACTATCCTGTAGATGCTCGTTTTGAAGATCATGAGGCAGATTTAGAACGCTCATGGCACGAAGTCAAGGGCGAGTCACGTATGGAGTGGAAAGATGCACGTAAAGCTTCACGTGATGCATGGAATCGCGTGTCTTAATTGAGATTATTCTTGAGTATTAGATGATGAGGTTAATCTAACAGTAAGATTAACTGACAGTAAGTAAGTAGTAGATAAGCTTACTACCTCATTACCAAATTTAGTGTGGTTGTAGAATTTACTATACTGACAATCAAGATAAATAAGATTTATGTTATTTTATCGCTCCTAAAGTTATCTTTGGGAGCTTTTTTGTTGTATATTATTAACTATAAATATATTTTATGATGTATGAAGAAATTGATAATAATTAGAATGGTGAGTAATTTATGGTTAATAATGACAGTGACAAACAGTTTTATATAGCCACTGCTAATTTACTTAATTTTGCTAATCCAAATCGAATTTATTATGACAATGCGCCTGCTTACAGTGATGATGAATACGAGCACAAGTTAGGTGGTATTAGTAGCCTTTTAGCAAAGGCAAACGCTGATATCATTGCAGTACAAGAGGTATGGGACAGCCAAGCGTTAACAGATTTAGCTGTTTCATTGGGGTTTAAGCGCGAGCATGTTGTCGCGCCACTAGCCAGTAATGATGTTTCTAGTCCTCATACGCAGGGTAAAGGTGCACAAAATACCCCTGCTGTTGGCATTATTAGTCGTTTTAAACATTTAGAAAGCAGTTTATTAACAGACATTGAGCCAAAAGCGGTGATTGATATTCCTGATATTGGTCCTCATCAGCACTTTAATCGTCCACCGTTGATTTTGCGTGTTGATGCGTATGGACAACCGATTACGATTGTTACTGCACATTTAAAAAGTAAGCGTGCTTTTTTTCTACGTGATGATAAAGGTCACTTACTAGAAGATATGGATGACCCAAACATTCGAGTTCGTGCCAAACTGCGTAGTTTATGTATGCGTGCTGCAGAAGCTGCTTCTATCCGCATGTCTGTCATTGAAAGACTACATCATACTCAGGAGCCATTGATTCTGTTAGGTGATATGAATGACGTTACGGGTAGTGTGACCACTCAGTTGATGGCGGAGACTGGAGAAGTCAATTATGATAAGAGCATGCGTGATGTTGCACTATTCGATGCCGCTCGTATTCAAGCGCGTTATGGTTGGATGAAAGATGTGGCATATACCCATATATATCAAGGTATGCCAGAAATAATTGACCAGCTATTTGTTTCAGAAGAGTTTTTGCCTGACAGCAAGTATTCGCTAGGTCAGGTTGAACGGGTGGACTATTTTAATGATCATTTGAAGTGGGATTATGCAGATAGAGTCATCGATCATGGTATTATAAGAGCAAAAATTAAACTTAATAATTAAACCTAATCATTAAGTTTGATATATTGAATTGCATTAAATGGTTAACTCTATTAGATTGTTGACCTATACTTTACTATTACTTAACTTATTTATCTTCCTTGCTTGATGGTGTACAAGCGTTTATGATGCCTCTCCGTTAGAGATGGTGCGCATATTAGCGTGACATTGTTAGTTAACATAGCTTAATTTTTAAATAAAAATTAATATTATCTAATGAAGTTTGTATCTATAAAACAGGGTGTAATATTAAGAGGCCTATGATGAGCGAAAATAAAGACGAAAAGATTGAAGATGTGTTGGTAGACTCGGAGCTAGCAAAAAAGCTTGTACCGAATAAATTTAAGTTTACGAGTCAGCAAGGTCGAGCACGTCGCCAAAAGTTGTTGGCGGGTGCCAAAAAATTGAGTGAAACACTGCCCATTAATGATATCACTTTGGCCGCTGTGTGTGAAGAAGCAGGTATCCCACGAGCTTCTGCCTATCACTTCTTTCCTAATATCGAAGCAATATTTTTAGCATTACGCTTTTTAAATGCTATTGAAATATTAGAGATCGTAGAAACAGTTGATATTGGTAATTATGATAGATGGCAGGGTTATCTGACGGCACTCATCGATCAGTGTGTGACGATATTCCATAATGATGAAACCAAAGCTAAGCTTATTTATGATACCAATACGCCTGATTTCGAAGGTGATAGCTTCGGTGAAGATATCAACTATCAAATCATTGATTTGGTTTATAAGCGTTTGTCAGAGCGTTATGAAATGCCAGGTTTCCATGATATTCAAGATACGTTGTTGATTGCTTATAGCATTATCAACTCTATATTTACGTTATCTTATCGTCGTCATCAAAAAATTACTGATGAGTATATCCAAGAAGCGAATATTGCATTCATCGCTTACTTACGTTGCTATCTACCAGAAAAGCTACCACGTAAAAAATCATCAGTGTAGAGCGTTAAAGAATATTGAAGCTATGTAAACACAAAAAAGCCAACATGACATGTTGGCTTTTTTGTGTTTACTGTTTTTAGCGATGTTTTTGTCGATAGATCTGGCCGTGATTGTTTTACAGAGTCGGTGTCGACATTTGCTTATGGCACGTATCACGACTATATCTCTGTAGGAGGGTGTTATTAGTAAGTCGTTTCTCTTACTATGCGCATATTTATGAAGGTTATAAGTGTTTTAATCTACCATGGTATTAAATGCAACGGCTGCTGATTTTTTCGCTGGTAATAACTTTATATCCCAACGTAAGGTGCGATATTCAGATAAAGGGATTTCAGGTGGTGTGTCAGAAAGTATGCTGAAGAAATAAAGGAGGGTGACAGCCAAAGCAAGATGATATATTTGAGGTTATGAAGACACAAATAGATATCAGCTGCCCCGACTGTCACAGTCCCAGTTTAAAGAAAAACGGCATAAAAAGCTATGGCAAGCAGAACTACCAATGCAAGGACTGCAAACGTCAATTCATTGGTGACCATGCCTTAACTTATAAGGGCTGTCACTCTAAAATAGAAGACATCATACGGCTAATGACGGTTAGAGGTTGCGGTGTTAGAGACATAGCTATTATAGCCTCAGTCAGTATCGGTAAAGTATTGGGCACCA
>NZ_RRYV01000223.1 GCF_014861395.1 Psychrobacter sp. FME13
CTGATAAAGGGTATATCAGCCCGAGTCTGACATCGTACTACGACGCTCAAGGAGTAGATTTACAAACGCCACTCAGAGCTAATATGAAAGAAGATAGACCCAAACCTGTGGTAAGACGGCTAATGAAAGCCCGCCGTATCGTTGAAACAGTCATTGGTCAGTTATCAGAACGATTTAATATACAAAAGGTACGAGCAAGAGATTTATGGCATTTGTCTCATCGATTGATTCGTAAGATTCTGTCGCATAATCTGTGCTTTGTACTCAATAAAAAACTTGGTAACCCGCCTCTTCAGTTTGATTTGCTTATTTCAAGTTGAGAGTGGGGTTTATCTAGGTACTTTTTATCGTCATGTTTATACCAGTCAATAAAGTTAGATGAAATATCTGCTCAGTAATAGATGTGGTTTGTTATATATTCAGTTAAACCGTGTCACTTTCTAGTAGTGTTCGTGATAAGTATCAGTTTGGTTGTCGTGGTCTAAGATATAGTCAAATCCATATAAATCCGCTACATCGTCATCCTCGCTGACCATACTAATGTATAGCTTGCACTCGGTTTCCTTGTATCGAAATTATTTGAACTCAACTATACAATACAGCTTATATCCGTACTGTTTTACTTTATTGTTATGACAGCAGCATTATTCAAGGTGCGATGACTGAGGCGTGTCATCAATCTGAACAATAATAAATATTAAATGGGCTAAAAATGGCTAAGTGTTTGCCAAACGGTGTTAAGTAGCTTGCTAATATCTTGATGTTATCTGCACTACTTTATTTGTTTGCTATTTATCTTATTTTTATCTCCATTTTTAAAATGAGGACACGCCCTAGCAGAGGCACTTGGTCATAGAAATATGGCGTCATATTTATGACGAAGTAGAGAGATGATTAATATACACAAAAAACAAAAGTCTCGGCAACCCAATGGCGAATGTCTTATACTAAGGGGCTTGATTTTTAGGCGGATGCCTTTATAAAGCAGCAGTAATATATCAGCACATACAATACGAAAACCCGCCAACGATCAATCAGTGAGGCAAGTATGAATAGCGTAGAAAGGCGAGCAATATTAGGCGTTGGTGGTATTTTTGCTTTGCGTATGGTCGGTCTATTTATGATTGTGCCGGTGTTTTCGGTATATGGAAACAATTATGTACATGCGACGCCTTTTTTGATTGGTTTAGCCGTTGGTATCTACGGGCTTGGGCAGGCTATTTTTCAAATACCGATGAGCCTCGCTGCTGATAAATTTCCACGTAAACCGATTATATTTTTAGGGTTAGTCTTGTTTGCTGTTGGCGGTATCATCGCGGCCAATGCGACAGATATTTTTGAGGTTATTATCGGTCGGGCGTTGGCAGGTAGTGGTGCGGTTTCTGCTGTGTTGATGGCATTACTGGCTGATGTGACTCGTGAGGAGATGCGAACTAAGGCCATGGCCATGATGGGTTTGACCATTGCTACTTCGATCATGATTGCTTTTGCCTTTGGTCCGCTGTTGGTTGGTACGCTTGGTATTTCAGGATTGTTTTGGCTTACAGCCGTGTTTGCTGTTTTAGCCATGCTACTATTATTGGTAGTACCAACGCCGCTACGAGTACTCAAGCATAATTTGGATAATAAATCGATTGGTCAGCAATTGGCCAGCGTGTTAAAAATTGGTGACTTAAATCGCTTACATATCGGTATTTTTGCCCTACATTTGACTATGACAGCAATCTTCGTTATTTTGCCACATCAATTGACAGAAGTGATGGGGCTGTCGGTACGTCAGCAGGGACTGGTTTATTTACCGTTGTTGTTGATCGGTTTTGCTGTTGCGATACCTTTTATTATCATCGCCGAAAAGAAAAGAAAAATGCGTCAGGTATTTTTGGGTGCGTTGGCATTAATAACAGCTGCTTTAGCCATACTCGCACTTGGCAGTCAGGTTGGTGTTGGTATTATACTCGGCTTATTATTGTATTTTATGGGCTTCAATCTCATTGAGGCGACCATTCCTTCGTGGATTTCTAAGCGCGCTCCAGTAGCAAATAAAGCCACGGCAATGGGTATAAACTCTTCTAGCCAGTTTTTTGGTGCGTTTGTCGGTGGGGCGATGGGCGGGTTTTTATTGAATCAACCTAATCTATTGGCGTGGGGTATATTGGCGCTCATTATAGGTGTCGCTTTGCTGCTTATTATACCGATTGCGCAGCCACCTTATTTATCAAGCACGACCGTCACTATTCCTAAAGACATCAATATGCAGGACTGGTCACGTCAGATGCTAGCAGTAGATGGCGTCGATGAACTAGTTGTGATGGCGAAAGAGCAAGTGGCGTATCTTAAATTAGATAAAACCCAGTTGACAGATATATCGCGACAAGAGTTGTCGCATCTAGCGCAAAGCCCTCTAGATATTTAAACAAAAATTGGTTAAAGTAAAATCATATTACTGATAGTATTAATATGCGGTGGACCAAACTGGCTCCATTAAATCATGATTAACACGATTCATTAAATTATTCATAAATAAAAGGACGGTACCATGCGCGGAGTTAATAAAGTCATCATTATTGGCAACCTTGGAGCAGATCCTGAGGCACGTCAATTTAATAACGGTGGTGGCGTGACCAATATTTCGGTTGCGACATCGGAGCAGTGGACGGACAAGCAAAGTGGTGAAAAACGAGAAGCGACGGAATGGCATCGTATTTCACTATTCAATCGTTTAGGTGAAATTGCTGCGCAGTATTTGCGTAAGGGTAGTAAAGTCTATATCGAAGGCAGCTTACGTACGCGTAAATATCAAGATCCCAACGGACAAGATCGTTATATCACCGAGATTCGTGCCGAACAAATGCAAATGCTAGATGGTGCAACTGGTGGTCAAGCTCAAGGGCAGGGTGGCAGCTATGGTAATCAAGGCGGTCAAAATCAGGGCTATGGCAATCAGAACGGCCAGAATAACTTTGGTCAGCAAGTCAATAATCAGCCCGCTCAACAAGGTGGCTACAATCAACCTAATGGCGGTCAGAACAACTTTGGCAATCAAGGCGCACCTGCTCAGCAAAACCAGTTTAATCCTCCAGCACAAAAACCTACACAACCTAAGCCTACTGCAATGCCAGACGGGCCAGTAGATGATGATATTCCATTTTGAGGAATACTTGATTAAGTAATGTTGATTAAGTTAGATAGAGCCTATGTGAATAGGCTCTTTTTTTATGTTTTATAATTAATCAGTAGTACGAATAATAGAGATTATATAGTCAAATCCATACAAATCGTCATATTCGCTGACCATACTAATGTATAGATTGGACTTGGTTGACTTATACTATAGTCAATCCTACTTAAAAATGTTATAAAATAATTAACAAATTCAATTGTTATTATAAAGACCATGACT
>NZ_RRYV01000224.1 GCF_014861395.1 Psychrobacter sp. FME13
GTACTACGCTATGCTTTAGGTTGGCAATATATCTCTGGTTTTGCGTAAGTCCTAATAAGAAAAACCCAGAGCTGACCATGCCAGCTACGCCAGAAGCTGTATTGAAATCTGTCATGCGCTTACAAGGCCAAGCGTGGGAGATTTTAGAGCGTATAGATACTGATGCGGTTGAAAGCTTGACCTCAGTGGATGATAACTGCGGTATCGATGATGATCGAGTACAGCCACAACAAGTGCCTCATAGCAAAGATATCCATTTGCCAGCAACGGAAGGTACACTGATGGATGAACAGCCTGAGGCGATACAAGATCCTAATGTATCAACGGCTAGAGGACCTGCACACGGTGAGTAATGAATCAGCACCACAAACCTCATCACTATTATCAGGACTATCTTTGGTACCAGCGCCAAGGCGTTGGTATGAGGGACTGTCGCAGTATCAAAATCAGGGTGTCGCGCATGTCTTGGCCACGGTCATTGCTGTCAATGGCTCAGCACCTCGAGAGTTGCAGTCTAAAATGATTGTTACGCTTGATGACTGCTGTGACACATTGGGTGGTGGCAGTCTTGAGCATGATGTGACGATAACGGCTAGGAAGCTACTGAAAGGTGAGCTAGATACAGATGCATCCAATGATACTAAACCCTCAAAAAAAGGCAGGTCTGAAAAAGCCAAAGCTGTCCGCCGCGATGTGGTATACACCAAGCATTATCCATTAGGTGCCAAGTTGGCGCAGTGCTGTGGTGGTAGTGTCACTGTGATGTTTGAGTGTTTTAACGTGACGCCGCCGATGTCGTTATTGGTATTCGGTGCTGGACACGTAGCCGCCTCGTTAATGAGTTTACTTGCTGAGTTACCTTGTCAAGTAGACTGGGTGGATAGCCGAGCTGAAATGTTTGAACGATACGTAAAGAGGGGTATAGATACGCTGGACCAACCCGTCACTTATCAACTTCCTGCACATATCCGTCCACATATTGAAGAAGATCCTGTGGATTTCATTCGACCATTCATTGATAAAAGTCGCCAATATGCATCAGTAAATTCAGTAAACAAAGGTACTCAGTATTTTATTTTGGTCATGACGCATGATCATAGTCTTGATTTTGAGTTGGTGCGTGCTGCATTGGATCTCTCTTTAGAGATGGATGCAGATTCTCATGAGGCCAATACTGACGATGATGATAGTGCATTACAGTTTATGCCTTATCTTGGCTGTATTAGCTCAAAAACCAAAGAAAATCGTTTTAGAACTCGCTTGCTTCAGCGTGGTTATAGTGAGCAAGTAATTAATAAATTGACCATGCCAATTGGGCTTGAGATTGGTGGCAAAGAACCAATGGCCGTCGCTATCTCCATCGTTGCCCAAGTTCTGCAGCTTTATCATCAGTCGTAAATATCACTTTATATAACTGATACACCTTAATTTGAGATTTTTTATGACCATACATATTTATCAAGCACAGTTACTGCACTACCTTACCGAAGATGACTTAGCTGCCAGATCTAAAAAAACAAACACTGCGGCAGAGGGTTTGAAAAACCCCAGTCCTTTAAATATTACAGCAGTAGAGAAAAACGTTACATTACAGCCTGTGATTGCTGGTGTAAATATTTATCCTGAGTACATTGCTGATGGTGCATTGGTGGTCGATGATACGACAGGTCTAGTCGTGGATTATGGAAATTGTGCATCAATGATGTTGCAGTATGCCAACCAGAGTGAGCAAGAAAATAAAGCGCCAGTACAAATTCATGACTGTAAGCACAATCTTATTATGCCGGGCTTTATCGATACGCATGTACATTATCCACAGATAGATATGGTGGCTGCTTTTGGAGAGCAGTTACTGGATTGGCTCAATAATTATACCTTTGTCACTGAGGCCAGTTTTGGTGATCCAAAGGTTGCCCATGATACTGCACAGTTCTTTTTGAACCAATTGCTTGCCAACGGTACGACGAGTGCATTGGTGTTTTCGACCAGTCATCCGCAATCGGTAGAATCGTTCTTTACGGAAAGTGCCCGGCTGAATACGCGTATGATTACGGGCAATGTACTGATGGATCAAAACGCACCTGAGAATCTTTGTGTGTCTACTGAACAAGGTATACGAGATACGCAGAATATCATTGATCAATGGCATGAGCATGGGCGTCAGCATGTGGCCATTACGCCAAGGTTCGCAATTACCTCAACACCAAAACAATTGCAAATGACAGGTGAGCTATACCGCAGTTACGATAGTGTTTATCTGCAAACACATTTGGCAGAAAACCTTGATGAAATCGCTTTTGTCCGTGAGCTGTATCCCAATCACAAAGGTTATCTGGACGTTTACCACGACATGGGCTTACTCGGTAGACGAACCACATTGGCACATGGTATCTACCTTGAGACTTCAGAATATGAGGTGTTACGCGATACAGGCACTCAAATAGCGCATTGTCCAACTTCCAATTTATTTTTGGGCAGTGGTCTGTTCGATTTGTCCAAAACCTTGAGTTATACGGGCGTGAGTATCGCCACTGATGTAGGTGTCAATTCCAACAATTAATGTCAAATTCCAAGAATAGATGTCAAAAACACCTCTTTATCTCTCTTTGTTCACTCAAAACACCCTTCAAAAAAATAGCTAACTCGCCACCTAGATCAAGCATGCTGGGGGTGAGTTATGTTTGATGCATTGTTCGATTCTAACGGCAAAAAAGTTAAATACATGGGTATGGTAAATATCAAAAGATACTTTGAGATATGTTTAGGAAGTTACTATAACCCAGAGACTGAATACATCGTACTGTGGTATGGAAAAATATACTATCACCGTAGACGCAAAACGGTTCAAGTGTACTTTTTAAACTCTACTACCAATAAACAAGTTGTAGTTGGAGTATCAATTAAATCAATTTTGAAATTACCCATAGGATCTATTTGGGTAGAGGGGAAGTGCGAAGAAAAGTACGAATTTGAAACTTTATATACCAAGCTAGATGCTTATGACAATAAGAAATACAAGCGCCCAAACCTTACCTATACTAACCATTATGGCATCTCAAAGGATAAGGGCGAGTATATTCTCAAGCCTGATAGCTATCCAGTTGATGACATCAAAACAGACTCTAATTCCAACATCGTCGTACATACAGATACTGTTAAAATAATCATCCCATCGGTCTTGTTCTTTGTTGCGCACTATGGGGTATCAAAAGAGATTAATAAAGTTCTTATTAGCTGGCATAAACAGGAGGTCGAAGAGAGACTTAATCTAAATGATGGATATGGTGATCTAATTACTATTCCTGATCGATGCGTAATTGCCGACGCCGGAGTTTTTCAAGGTAGTTGTCACCATCAAGCTAAATTAAGCGGCTTGTAATCT
>NZ_RRYV01000225.1 GCF_014861395.1 Psychrobacter sp. FME13
GTAAACGTCAAGGCATCAATGCCAATACTAGCGCTCAAATCAATATCAAGTCGGGTGAAGCTTTAGTATTCTCCACCCAGCCGCAAACCCATGCGCAATCTGAGCAGCACAACTATCAACAGCACACCCCGACTCTGACTCAAACATCATTGGGTGGTCAACATTTGGCTGAGCGCTTAACACAATTGGCAACGGGATTGGGACGTCAGGTCAATGACCATAAAGCGATTAAAACCCAGTTAGAAACTATCGCAGAGGAACAGCAAACCAAAACCCATCAACAAGCGCCCTACACGCTGATTGATGGCGCTGCTGATACGAGCTATGTCAGTGACGATACGCTGATTCAACGATCTATGGGTGAGATGATAACGACCACTCAGCAAGATATGATGGTAAGTAGTGGTGATGGGCATCATCAGGTCAGTAGTGAGTCTTTGACAGTGGTTGCTGATGGTCAATTCAGTATGACCAATGGCAAAGACAATATTATGCTGTCTGCGCATACAGGGAAGCTTGAAGCGACAGCAAAGCAAGATGTGAATATGTCATCCTCAACTAAGGAAGTTGAGGTGGTAGCAACGAACAAGATTACGCTGACGGCGGGCGGTGCGAGTATTACGCTAGATGGCGGTGATATTACGATTGCGGCAATGCAGTTTACGGAAAAGGCTGGTAAGCATAGTCGTGATGGCGGCGGGATGGATGGACAGGGGTTGGCGGGGTTGCCGAATGTCATTCCTGAGAAAAAGACACTGATGGATGGGGTTTATAATTTGGCCTATCAGTTTATCAACGATGAAAAAGAGCCTTATGCCAACACGCGTTATACTGCTATAAATAAACGTACAGGCGAGGAGTTCAAAGGAATGACTGATAAAGACGGTTGGTCAGAACGTTTTCATTCTGATACCGATGATGAGATTGAAGTGCATTTAGAGCTGCCTTGGCAAACAGAAATAGGGAAAAAATAATGACAGAGGGTGTTGTTTCAAATGCTATTGCGCAAGCAAGTCCAGAGAACAATAAAACTATACAAATATCAGATCCAAGAAAGTTCTTAGTACATTTTCGTAGGCCTTTAGGACCGGATTATGATGGCTCCTATGGCTTTGATTGGCTTCGGGATGATTATGTTTATGATAGACAACAAGTGCTTGAAGAAGGCAATATTCCAAAAAGATTATACAACGGATCTAAAATTGAAAACTTAATAAAAGAATATACCCGCCTCAAGCGTAGCGATGCGGCTGATCTAGCAGAAATCAAAGAAATCGAACCTTTGAACAAAGAGACTTATATCCCCGCATGGCTAGCGATATTCCCGACATCTAATCCTATTAATGCCAATGGCGTTGATCTACATCTGCAAATTGATCAAGAGTCTGCTGACAGCGCTGAACCTCTACCGCTAGAAGATGATGGCACTATGCTTAGCTTTGAGACCAGTACTGGTATCGTCGTATCGCCTCCTAAGATATCTTTAGGCAAGCTCATCACTCAAAAGCGTGAGGACAGGGAGTTAGTTTCATCAGTAGCAGGACTATCCTCCAAGACTGTCTACTACTATAAAGATGAATCAGTCAAAATCAATATAAAGGCGACCGATAGTTATAGCGAAGCAGGTTACGTCAAAGTAATCGCTACTCGCAAAGGGAAAACACGTAATGTAGGACTGCTGATGATGTATCCTAATAGCGTCGTTCCTAAAGCAGAAGTGCAGGTAGTGAAATTTACTGTGACTCCATACGACAAAAATAATCCTTCTGCATCCCATGTGTTCATTCCATTTGGGTATGAAAATGCTATTGAGACAAAATCGTTTAATCAAGCATTAGTAAAAGCAAAGGTGGTATCCCCTAAAAACAATATTGAACTAAAATTGCCTAATGAGCTAAAAAATTATCAGTTAGATAAAGATAAGCCAATAAGAGAATCCATCGAATCCTTTTTGAATAAGTATCAAAATAAGAATATTCCCAATGACGAGCAAACAAAAATAGAGCTAACAAATAATACCATTTCACTATTTGAAGTGCTTCATCCTAAAAAAGTATCAGAAGATAACTATGTCCATAGCGGCTGGATTGACGATAATAATAACAAGAAAACTTACGTTATTTTTACGGATCTAAAAGTAAATGAGGGTCAATCTGCTACCTATGGGAGGGCTACTATCCGAAGAGCAACTGAAAAAGAGATAAAGATATGTAAGACGCATGGTGGCGCTTCTTGTAACTCAGTTTGGGGTAATGCTGTATTATTATTTAATATTACAAGAGATGATATACACTCGATAGTCCATGAGCTAGGGCATAGCTTTGGGCTATGGCATACCTTTACACCATATGGTCAGCCACCTTCTATGGAGCATAGTTTTTATAGGGGGTATACCGATAATATAATGGACTATAATTTAAAGACAAATCCTAAAACAATTACTAATGCTGAACTTAACAATCCATTTAAAGGACATACCCATGCTTTATTCAAATGGCAGTGGGATATGTTACGTAGCGATAGGAGCATGGATTACTCTGATTCTTAAAAGCTACTCCAGTAATTTTTAAAAGGCAAATGATATGAAAAAAATTTTAATTCTTGCAGCAATGTCATTACCGCTAGCAAGTTGCGCGAGTGTCAGCAACAAACACGAAGTAGTTGCTGAGTCTACTGAATTATCAGATATAAAAGAAATTGTAATTGATGAACCTGTAAATAATAAAAAACCAGTAATGTGTCATGAGCCGACAGGCTATGACAACCAACCTATACCACTGGATACTGGAGTATTAAGAGAGACTCCTATTGATGTCATACCGAAAGAGCTATTTATTGAAAGGCTAGAAGCCTCTTCTTTGTGGAGTAAAGTAAGCCACGTTAACTCTTTCAAAAGTGATTTTTCGTTAAGTGAGATTAATGGCTTTCTTCAAATTCGAGGTGATGGTAGTTTTTCGAAATCAGAAAATATAACTAAAGTTTTTTACTCTCCCTTAGATATTGATGAAAGAAACAAATACGGTCATCAGCTACTAGGTCAAGAAAAGTTTGCTATGACAGAAATCATTAGTTTAGTGATTGATGATCACGAGAAAGCTGATGCAATCCTGGACCAGCTTTATCAGCAATATTTAGTTAAAGTTAAGAATAATAACGTATTGAGTGACGGAGAAACACTGCATAGCTATGTTCGCTATAACGGTATATTGTTCGAGCTTTGGGGCATGAACCGAACCAATCATCCTATTAAAGAGTGCAACTTAACTCTTTTGACAGGCTTGACAATTAATTAGGTGTGTTTCGTGGTTAAACTTATTTTTATAGCAA
>NZ_RRYV01000226.1 GCF_014861395.1 Psychrobacter sp. FME13
CTGGACAGCCCTGCCCAACCTATCAATCGGACAGAGGCCCAAGCAGGGGCCAACTATGGCAGTCACTTCACTCATAGAACTGACGACCAAACTCTGATGCAGTCGATCGGTGATGGCGAGCACTTAATCAATACGGGTAGCTTATTGTCCAGCACGCGCCCTAGCCTATTCGCCACGGACAATGAACAAGCTGTTGAGAGTGGCTATCGCAACACGGGCAATGGCCTATCAGAATGGATTACCGATCATAGAGATGAGCAAGCGTACTCGCAGCTAAACATCGATGATGGTCAAGTGGCTGCTAGTCTAAAGATGGGTATCATTAATGCTGAAAGTGATGGTGCCAGTAGTAAACGTCAAGGCATCAATGCCAATACTAATGCTCAAATCAATATCAAGTCGGGCGAAGCTTTAGTATTCTCTACCCAGCCGCAAACCCATGCGCAATCTGAGCAACACAACTATCAACAGCACACCCCGACTCTCACTCAAACGGCACTCGGTGGTCAGCATCTGGCTGAACGCTTAACGCAATTGGCAACGGGACTAGGACGTCAGGTCAATGACCACAAAGCGATTAAGACCCAGTTAGAAACTATCGCAGAGGAACAGCAAACCAAAACCCATCAACAAGCGCCCTACACGCTGATCGATGGCGCTGCTGATACGAGCTATGTCAGTGACGATACGCTGATTCAACGATCGATGGGTGAGATGGTAACGACCACTCAGCAAGATATGATGGTGAGTAGTGGTGATGGTCATCATCAAATCAGTAGCGAGTCTTTGACAATGGTTGCTGATGGTCAGTTCAGTATGACGAATGGCAAGGACAATATTATGCTGTCTGCGCATACAGGGAAGCTTGAGGCAACGGCGAAGCAAGATGTGAATATGTCATCCTCAACTAAAGAAGTTGAGATAGTGGCAACGAATAAGATTACGCTAACGGCGGGCGGTGCGAGTATCACATTAGATGGCGGTGATATTACGATTGCGGCGATGCAGTTTACGGAGAAGGCTGGTAAGCACAGTCGTGATGGCGGCGGGATGGATGGGCTGAGTTTGGCGGGGTTGCCTAGTTTGATTGCTGGGGCAGTTCAGAATTTCAATTTGAGATTTATGGTTAAAAATAGTATAGGCAATCCAGCCCCAAACCAAAAATATTTGCTTATAAGTGAAAATGGAAATACAAGTTTTGGCACAACAGATAATAATGGATTTACTGAATCAGTTTATACATCTGAAAAGACAAAGTTCAGTATTCATGTGATTTTAGATTAAGGATTAGTATGTCTAGTTATTATACTCAAGCGGTTTTTATTAATGAAGTTCCAGATTTTTTGTCCATAGAAAAAATTAGTTATGAAGTTCAGTTCTCCAATTCAATTTCTAAGAATCTTTATAAAGTTTTAGTTATTCCTGCATATTCTTTATCTAAAAACGAAAGCGCATCATTAGTAATAAAAGTTGATAAAATTCCTATAAAAAAAATAAAATTAGATATATATTCTCGCAGCACATATCCAGTTAAGAAAATTTCATTAAAGTCAATATTATCTGAAACTTGTACCGATAGAAAAAATACTTGTACTTTTGATTTGAAACTCAAAATATATCAAATTGATAAAAAAAATAATAGAGCCATATTAATGAACTACAATAGTATTGAATTGCTATCTAAAAAAGAAAATAAATATACTGGTTACTATATTTACCGAAGAAGTAAAAAACTAAGTCAAACTTCCAAGGAAACAATAGAGTATATTAATAACCCAAATAAACTAAAGAATGAATACGTAAAAAAAGCACTAAGTATCTTCAAAGCAGAATCCAGTAAGTCAGGTTCGAAAGAATACCAACCTTTGATTTATAAAATAGTTATGGTAAAAATATTTGAAAGTTTTCTGAAGGAAGCGAGTAATCCTAAAACAATTATTGAAGATATTGATAATATATTTGGTAAAAACGTCACAGATAGCTCAACTGCTGAAAATTATGCATTCTATCATATATATGAAGCATTAATACGCGCGAACGAAAACGACCCTGGCTATGATAAAATTCAACATTTTACCCATAGTGCCTATTTAGCATATACTTCATTTAAGATGACAGTAGATGCAGCTCAATATGGAGCTGAAGCTTGGGACGCTATAATGGGAGGCAGTTCTGACGACTACGAATCTGATATGTATGCGAATAATTTAGGTCAAGCTTATGGTAATAGGCTATACAAACGTTTTAATCCATAATATAAATGCATTAAAACGTTTACGAATTTTTAATAAAACTATCAACTAAAAAACCAAAACCTGCAATAATCAAAATACTCCAAAGGCCTATGTATGCTTTATCGACATATATTTTATTTAATTCTAATTATTTTAGCTGAAATCATCCTATATCTTTCATTAACTTATGGATATTTTCATACTGAAAATCACTTTCAAATACAAGGGCTAGGTAATCTTGATCAGTATCAGAAAGCTCTTATAAGATTTAATATATTCGTATTTTTTATGCATATCGTTATTACCTCAATATCCTCTTTATACTTGAAAAATGACAATAAAACACTTCCTTTAATACTTATCGCTGTAATCAACTTGATAATTACATTTATATTTTTCCTGCTTGGTGTTTATGATAACTATATAAATGTGCAAGAGGCTAATATATTTACTGACTTAAGATCAAATATATTTTATGCGGATATATACTACATACTACCTATGTTATGGGCTATCCTCTATTCTATTTATATATATTCAAAAATAAAAAGCAAGCGCAGTTAACTAAATCATAAAAACACTTAGAACTTATAAAGTTATTATATTTCTATAGTTAGTTCAAAATAAAATTGTTATGGTTAGGACAAACATCATAAAACAATTTGGATAAGTCGTTTTCCAACCAACCTTGGCGTAGAAACTTCACTTGTTCCCATTTATTTTCAATGATATTGAGGGCTATGTCTCTCCTGCATATAGCTTTTATAGAGGTTATACCGATAATTTAATGGATTACGACGATAAAGCAAACCCTGAAAGAATACGTGTTACTACTACAGCTAACCCATTTGAGAATCATATGCGTGCTTTATTTAAGTGGCAATGGGATATTCTGGGAAATGACAGAAGCATGGACTACTCCGATACTGAATAGTTACTATAATTAATTCTAGAAGGTTAATATTATGAAAGCGTCCAAACTTATTTTTATAGCAATGTCACTGTCATTAGCAAGCTGTACAAGCTTAAGTACTTCAAAAGTCATGGCTAGTGAGCCAGCATTACTGCAAGATGATGAACAGGCAATGAT
>NZ_RRYV01000227.1 GCF_014861395.1 Psychrobacter sp. FME13
AGATTACAAGCCGCTTAATTTAGCTTGATGGTGACAACTACCTTGAAAAACTCCGTGAGTCAGCGGCGATTAAAGCCCATGGTCAAGTAAATGTAAAAACTTACACTAATAAATTTATGCCCATGTTTCGTGCGGTTGCACACGATGATATAACATCATCGACAGTTAAAATTGTCTGTGCAGGTCGCGATGAGACCGTGGTGGGCATTCATGCCGTCGGGTCAGATGTGGATGAAATTTTACAAGGATTTGCTTTGGCAATGAAAGTTGGTATTACTAAAGCAGATTTAGAAGAGACATTTACCATTCATCCAACAAGTGCAGAAGAATTTTTAAGTTTTAACTAAGCGGATATAAAGTGAGTGAATATTGAAAGTAAATGAGGTTAGCCGTTATAAGCAACGTCTAACCTCGCTATAAAACAGTTAGTTGATAGCAGCAAACAAATCATTCAATGCTTCACTCATACTAGGGTGGGTAAAAATATGATCACGCACCTGCTGGTAGGTTAAGCCTTGACGGATTGCTAAATCCATAAAGTTAATCAATTCATGCGACTCGGCACACAACAGTTGCACACCCAAGATTTTATCAGTTTTAGCATCTACTACGGCCTTAAGCAGCCCATCAGCTTGTTCTAAGATATTGGCTTTAGGAATAGTTGCTGCATCTAGTGTGGCGGTTTTAATGTCATAACCTTTATCTTTTGCCATTTTTGCGGTCATACCGACATTAGCAAGTGGCGGATTGACAAACACCGCATAAGGGAAAGTACGGTCTTTGGTGGTGTAACTGCCATCGCCCAATACTTGGCTTTTAACTACACGATAATCATCGAGCGAAATATAGGTAAATTGGGGGCTGCCTGCCACATCGCCCATCGCATAGATATTCGGCACGTTGGTTTGTAATTTTTCATTGACAGCAATATAACCTTTATCGGTAAGCTCAATGCCCGCTTTTTCAAGGTTTAGCCCTTCGGTATTGGCTCTGCGGCCTGTAGCAACCAAAATCGCATCGGCATGCAGTTCGCTATCAGCGGTGGTAATTGTGGCTTGCTGTCCACTATCGCTTATTTTTTTGATTTGCTGATTAGTTTTGACTGTAATATGCTGTTTTGCCATGATAGCGAGTAAAGTTTTGGTGATATCTTCATCTTCTCGTGGTAAAAAGGTATCGCCTGTTTCTAAAATCGTCACTTCACTGCCAAACCCTGCAAAAATAAAGGCAAACTCTAGCCCGATATAGCCACCACCAATAATAACGAGCTGTTTTGGTAAATCGGTTAGTTGCATGATACGGGTGCTGTCGTAGGCAAATTTGCTGTCTTTTAACCCATCAATCGGCGGCTGCCAGTTATACGCCCCTGTATTGATGTAAATATAATCAGCAGTGATGGTCAATGTGTCAGTATCGGTGACGACCTGCACGGTTTTATTATCAATAAAACTGGCTTTGCCTGTAATCACTTCGGCATTATCTAGACTATCAACTTTCTCAAAGTTGGCATGATTAAGTTTATCAATTAAATCGTTCTTTTTGCTAACTGCTTGAGCAAGTGATGGTTGTACGTCATGACCATAAGCTAAGAAGGCTAATTTTTTTGAGGGAATACAGCCAATATTGATACAGGTACCACCATACATGGTAGCGGACTGCTCCACTAAAATCACGGATTTGCCTGTCTTGGCTAAAGCTTGTGCCAGAGTTTTACCTGCTTTGCCAAAGCCGATAATCAGATGTTCGATGTGTTTTATGGTCACTGTGAGCCCCTCTGTTTTTATGATTGATTATAAGTTTTATGATTAAATAGAACTTGCTCCATAGTGTAATGATATAGTAGAGATATGCAATTTTATTAATAAAATTTAACATATTAATACCCCACTCTCAACACTTTTAAGCGGGGTTGAAACAAAAAAGGCATGAACTTAAACTTTAATCAATGACCAAAAAGATTAGAGAACAAGCCATGCCCATCGACGAATTTATCATTAAAATCTATCTAATGGTAGATGACTACTACAAAAAGATTGTAACAAACCGGCTAAGACAAGGCGGATATGCACCAAAGCTAACCGACAGTGAAATTATTACCATGGAGATAGTGGGTGAGTTTTTACAGATGGACACCGACTCACAAATCCATCAGTATTTTAAACAGCATTGGCAAACATGGTTTCCACAAATAGGCTCATATCCCAACTTTGCCAAGCAGTGCGTCAATTTGTTACAGGTAAAAACTTTGATACAACAGCATATCGTTAAACAGTATGGACAAGACAACATTCATTTTATCGATGGCTTTCCCATTCCTGTATGCCAATATGCCAGAGCGTATCGGTATAAAACCTTCAAATACGAAGGTAGTTATAGTTACTGCGCCTCAAAGCAACAAAAATATTTCGGCTTTGAAGGACATTTACTCATTAATCTATCGGGCATGATAACCAATTTTACCTTTGCCTCTGCCAGAATAGATGAAAGATTAGTGGCACCTGATATGCTTGATAATATCAAAGGCTTGTTAGGTGCAGATATGGGCTATATTAGCCCTGATTTATCTGAGTATTGCTTTAAGCGATGTGTTGATTTGCAAACACCGCTTAGAAAAAATATGCCCGATAAACGACCAATCAGTGTACTTAATCGTCTTAAAAATGCTCGTCGCAATATTGAGACGGTGATTGGTCAGTTATCACAGCGGTTTAATATGCAAAAGGTGAGAGCGAGAGATTTATGGCATTTATCCCACAGATTTATGCGTAAAATCTTGGCTCATAACTTCTGCTTTGTAATCAATAAACAGTTAGGTAATCCCCCACTTCAGTTTGAGTTGCTTATTTCAAGTTGAGAGTGGGGTTTATCATCATAACTTGTACTGAAAGCCACCAAATCAGCTAATGCTCTGGTAGCGTCTTGATCCTTAGTGCTGGCTCTCACATAAATACGAACGGTCATAACGCTACCTCTATTACTTAGACTTAATAATTAATGTTCATTGATAACAGCAAGAGATTGCTATCATTTAATATCAGATACAAGTCTAATGATAGATAAATTATTATTTAAAGGTTTTATGTTTTAGGTATAGACTAATGATAAGGGGTTGAAGTGGCTCCGTTGAGGTATAAGTTGATGAAATGGTTGGACGCATTAAAAAAGATCCTGCTTTTTTTAATAAAGAACGTCCTATCCGTACATACCTAAATGATTAGGGCGTGTCCCTAATCTGGAAAAGTAAGTATAAAGCCTTTAAAATAAAGAGAC
>NZ_RRYV01000228.1 GCF_014861395.1 Psychrobacter sp. FME13
TTTAATCTCAGGAGTGTAGGTTTGTCTTTTCATTGTCGTATTCTCTCAGAATGTTAAGTCTCCGACAATACCGGGGCGGTTCAGTATAGTTCGGTTAGGTTGTCCATGTAAGAAGTCCTTTTTGCTTAAGTGGTCTTGGTAAACTTACTTTAGCAACTTTGGACTTCTTTTTTTATCTTTTTTTTGAGCCCTTATCCCGAATTGGGGTTAGAAAACAATACAAAGCGTATAGAATTATTGGAAGAGCAAGCACAGCTCATCTATGAAGAATGGTTTGTGCGTATGAAATTTCCTAATTATGAAAATACGAAAATTGATGCAGAGACAGGATTGCCTGAAGGGTGGACGAATATAACGTTAGCAGAAATATCAAAAATTAATGCTAACAGTATTTCGTCAAGCTTTGATGAAGACATTCAGTACATTGATATATCAAGCGTTTCAACGAAAAGTATAGATCATACAACCGAGTACCAAATCAAAGAAGCTCCTGGTCGAGCTAAAAGAATGGTTACTCATGGCGATATTATTTGGTCATGCGTACGTCCTAATCGAAAGTCCTATGCTGTCATTTGGAAACCAGAAGAAAATACTATCGCATCGACTGGTTTTTCTGTTATTACCCCAATTGATGTTTCAACCTCGTTTCTTTATCAAGCTTTAGGTACAGAACAGTTTATAGCTTATCTTACTAATAGAGCTACAGGTGCAGCTTATCCAGCCGTGAAGTCAATAGACTTTAAAGAGTATGATATTAGTTTGCCACCCAAATTATTAATCGATAAGTTCGATGCACAAACTAAGGACTATCTGGATGTGATCTGGAACCTCAAGCAACAAAATCAAAAGCTAAAAGAAGCCAGAGATATCCTCTTGCCACGTTTGATGATGGGTATTATCGAAGTATAAAAAATATAAATTAGTTGTAATTTACGGGGTAATCATGAGCTACGAATATTCAGAAGATGGCATGGTTGAGGAAGCGACCAAAGACGTATTGGTTGAGCTTGGCTGGCGAGTCGTTACGGCTTGGAAAAATGAAACCTTTGGTAAGGACGGTCTGCTTGGCAGAGAAGACAGGTCAGAGGTTATTCTCACTCGTGAGTTACGTCATGCTTTGGTTACCTTAAATCCTGAACTGCCAGATACTGCTTATGAGCAAGCCATTGACGTGATTACGCAAAAATCAGCAGATAAAACTCTTGGTAGAATCAACCAAGAGAAGTATGCACTGCTAAAAGATGGTGTCTCAGTTAAGTTCACTAATAGCGATAATGAGCTTGAAGAGCGTCATCTAAAAGTTTTTGATTATAACGACTATACCAATAATAGCTTTTTGGCAGTCAGGCAATTAGAGGTCATAGGCGATCTTTATAACCGTCGTCCTGACATGGTGGGTTTCGTCAATGGTATTCCATTGGTGTTCTTTGAGCTAAAAGCCCATCATAAAGACTTACGTCACGCTTATGATGATAACTTTACTGATTATAAAGATACTATCCCTGCCATCTTCCATTGCAATGGTTTTGTCATTCTAAGCAACGGTATAGATACCAAGGTCGGTACGATCACCAGTCCTTATAAGTATTTTCTCGATTGGAAGCGTATCGAAGAAGACGAAGAAGGTATTGTTAGTCTAGATACAATGATCCGTGGTACATGTGATCCCAAGCGCTTGATGGATATCTTTGAGAACTTTTTATTGTTCGATACCTCCTATGGTGAGGTAGTCAAGATAATGGCAAAAAACCATCAATATATCGGTGTTAATAAAGTCATTGATCAAGTGGATGACATTGAAGACTTACAAGGCAAGCTTGGCGTATTTTGGCATACCCAAGGTAGCGGTAAGTCTTATTCGATGGTTTTTTTATGCGAAAAAATTCATCGGACAATGGGCGGCTCTTATACCTTCCTGTTAGTAGTCGATAGAAGTGAGCTGGAAAGTCAGCTTTATGACACGTTCTCTGGCGTTGGTGTCGTAAACGAAAAGCATCTAATTGCAGGTAACAAATCTGGTATGACGGGACGTGAGCACTTACGTGAGCTGTTATCAGAAAATCATCGCTATATATTTACCTTGATTCATAAGTTCTCCATAGACCCAAATAAAGAGAGCGAATATCCTCTCATCACCAATCGAAAAAATGTCATCGTTATTTCAGATGAAGCCCACCGTACACAAGGCGGTATCTACGCGCGTAACATGCGTTTCTATGGCTTACCCAGTGCCTCATACCTAGGCTTTACAGGTACGCCTATTATCAAAGATGAAGAAGAGCTGACCAAGAATATATTTGGTGATTACGTTTCAGTTTATGACTTTAAACGGGCAGTCGAAGATGGGGCGACGTTACCGCTGCATTATCTAAATAAGGGCGAGCTACTTGAGATCGATAATCCAGAACTCGATGAAAAAATGGCTGAAGCGCTAGAAGATGAGAACTTAGACGAGGAGCAAAGACAAAAGCTCATTTATAAGTTCAGTAAAAATTATCCTATATTAACCGCACAGTCCCGATTAGAGACCATTGCTAAAGATTTGGTATGGCACTTTAATGAGCGTGGCTATCAAGGTAAAGGCATGCTAGTTGCTCTTGATAAGCCGACTGCGGTGCGTATGTATGACCTGATCAAAAGCTATTGGGCTGAATATCTGGTCGAGCTGCAAAAGCATATCGATGACGCTGAAGATCTGCAAGAAGCTCAAGAGCTGCGCCGAAAATACAAAAGAGTTGCTGAAACTGAGGTTTGCGTTGTAGTCAGTAGTGAGCAAAATGAAGTTGATAAGTTTAAAAAACTGGGACTAGACATCGCGACCCATCGTAAAAAAATAGTAGAGCGTGACCTAGAAAAAGAATTTAAAGATCCTGATAATCCGTTTCGTTTAGCGATTGTCTGTGCCATGTGGATCACAGGTTTTGATGCTCAGTCTGTCTCTACCGTATATTTAGACAAGCCAATCAAAGGTCATACTTTGATGCAGACCATAGCAAGGGCAAACCGTGTCTATGATGATGAAAAAGAAAATGGTTTAATTGTTGATTATGGTAATGTCTACGAGCAGCTAGAAAAAGCATATTCTGTATATGGTGAAGGTGGTAGTACTGGTGGCGAAGGCAAGGGAGAGGGTACTGGTAGCCCAATAGCAGATCTATCTGAACTAGAAGAAGTGAACCGCCCCGGTATTGTCGGAGACTTAACATTCTGAGAGAATACGACAATGAAAAGACAAACCTACACTCCTGAGATTAAA
>NZ_RRYV01000229.1 GCF_014861395.1 Psychrobacter sp. FME13
CTTCTATGTCAATTATGGCTATGTCTGATGCCAGCATACTTTTTAGAACACCACCTAAAAATAAATTATGCACTAGTGGATTTAGAACCTATGCAATATATGTTTACCGAATCGATTCACTACAACCTCATACCCTCGGGTAAAGAAACAGCACCTGTATATGATGTAGATATGCAACCAAATAGCTTGTGCTAACGAATAAATTGTCGAGGTGTATTATGTCGGACAAGGCAAATGAAGTGAAAAAATTCAGCTTAGAAGAGATCACAAAACTATTGATAAAAGAGAGCCACATAACTGAAGGTTATTATCTAGCGCTAATTGTTCCAACAATAAATGGTGGACAGTTTAAATCGAAAGACGGTGATGGCTCGAAACAGGGTATTATCATTGAATTCGATAGTGTTCGCTTATTAAAAGTTGATGAGCATACTGAGAGTGCAGTAAGTGCGGCTGATATGTGATCGCGTTATGGTCGAGTATAAGCTTTGTACTTTCGATAAAACAACCAACATTCTAACTAGTATATACAAAAAGGTGAGCTTTATAGCACACCTTTTTTATTGAGCATTTCATGGTAAAAAACATCTTTTTAGCGTTTAGCCTAACGCTGCCCTTGATTGGTTGCGTGACCACGACCTCTCCCGTCGCGACAACCAAGAGCTACATCGTAGATGGTAAAACCTATCAAGCCACTGGCAAAAGCGAACGCATCAAAACCATTGTCCTGCACTATACGGTCTCAGACAATGAAAGATCTATCAACACACTGACCACAGGCAAGGTCAGCGCCCATTATCTAGTGTTAGATAATGATGATGATAAAATTTATAACCTCGTACCAGAGAACGAGCGCGCTTGGCATGCCGGTGATGGCGGGTTTGCAGGACGCACGATATTAAACGATACCTCTATCGGTATAGAGATCGTCAATGTAGGCATTGCGCCTGAATATAAGGATGCGCTAAAAGACGGTACGCTGGCGTATCATCCTTATGACCATTATGTGGCGTTTGACCAGCTACAGATCAAAAAGGTCGCGGAGTTGGTGCAAGATATCACGGCAAGATACGACATCTCACCCAAAAACATCATCGGTCATTCAGACATGGCACCCTCGCGTAAAATAGACCCCGGTGCAAAGTTTCCTTGGGAGCAGCTATATAAACAATATGCTATCGGCGCTTGGTATGATGGCGCTGATAAGTTTGCGTTTATGGACATAGAAGCGTTTGCGGCAGCCACAATACCTGAGATTAAGCAGCAGTTTCGTGATTATGGCTATCAGATTAACAGTAGCGACGAGTGGGACAAGGCCAGTCGTGATGTCATTTATGCATTTCAGTTGCACTTTCGACCGCGTAACCCAACGGGCGAAATAGATTTAGAAACTTATGCTATTTTAAAGGCATTAAATAAGAAGTATGCTGATAGCGACAATTTTTATTAGCCATTAACAATCAAAAATCTATCCATAACAACAATGAAAAAGGAAATACTATGAGCACATTGTTTAGCGTAAATTTGAATAAATTGGCTTTAATCCGTAACTCCCGCGGTACGGACTACCCTAACCTGCTGTACTTTGTAAAAAAGCTGATCGACCTAGGCGTTAAAGGCTTTACCGTACATCCGAGACCCGATGAGCGTCATATCAGATACCAAGATGTCTATGATATCAGTGCATTCTTAAAAGACTATCCAGAGATTGAGTTCAATATCGAAGGCAACCCAAACGAGCAATTCTTAAAACTCATTCGTGAAGTAAAACCACATCAATGCACGCTCGTGCCAGACAGTGAAGATCAGCTGACTTCAGATCATGGCTTTGACATCATCACCCATCATGCGTTTTTATCGACGTTAAGCAAAGAGCTGCAAGCGTTCGGTACGCGCTGTGCGGTGTTTATTGACCCTGATATCGAACAAATCAAAGCGGTCATCGAGAGTGATGTGCAGACGATCGAGATGTATACCGAAGAATGGGCGCGCGCTTACAGTAATGGTAAGAGCGATGACAATATTGATTTCGATGAGGTCAAGCAACGCTTTAGCGACTGTATCAATCTAGCCAATCAAAACGGTATCCGCGTCAATGCTGGTCATGATTTGAATTTGGATAATTTGGCTGAGCTGCTCGCGCTTAGTGATATCGCTGAGGTGTCGATTGGTCATGCGTTTACGATTGAGTCGCTGGAACAAGGCATGGATAATGTGGTGCGTCAGTATTTAAAAATATGTGATTAAAAAGCATTAGCAGGAGTCAATATGAGTGACTTAACAGGTAAAGAGCAACAAAACGAGCTTGAGAAATATCTAGAAGAAAAAGCCAAGCAAGCACAGACAGATGAGCAGGAAGCGAAACCGCTTTCTGCTTATGATGCTTGCGTGCTAAAGGAAAGTGCTAAGATTCATGAATTGATTGCTGAGGCTCGGAAAGAAATTAAGAAATGATTTAGACGTTAACGATACAGATTTGCAAATATAAAATTTCAAACTGTCTATTTATGACCCAGCTCTTTTAACGCCGATAGCGCCTGCTCCGCCTTGTCATTCGATACAAATATATGGTCATGATAATAGGCAGCGATCACGTTGGCACTGATACCTTTTGAGGTCAATTTGGTTGACACTGCTGCGGTTAGACTTACGGTGTCTAGGCTTGAATGTACGGTTAAAGTAATTTGCTGAAAAACACCTTCGTAGTTCAAACCAGCTTCCTCGGCTTTATGCTTGGTTAATACTAAAGTTAGACCTTCTGGCTCCTTAAACGTAGCTATCGGTTCTAGGTGAAGATATTGTTCTAACTTATCAGCTACTGAGCAAAATACGAACGCTTCATCTACAAGCTCTGGCTGCATCGCATCGAATCAAGCAATTTACTTAAGTCTTTAATTCCTGCCATTTTCTTAGTCCTGAATTTATTTAACTCTAGTATTTGATACTGGTATTGAGTCGCTACCTAACTTTGTCAGGCTGTAAACAGTCGTCTTTGATAATCTAAAATTGCAGTGCAATTTTTTAACGCTTTTCAGGATTAGCTCTAAAAACTATCAAGCCTTAACAATCAAATCAGGCTGCTTATCCAACCTACGCACTTTTTTAATGCTTAGATTAACACATGAAGTGCAATACCAAATGCAAGGTGAAAAAAAGACCTAGATGCGCTAGCATCAAAGTTTTTATCCACCGACCAAAGTGAGATTGCAACCATGAGCTATACACATCTAAGCCTA
>NZ_RRYV01000022.1 GCF_014861395.1 Psychrobacter sp. FME13
GCATTGCCACGCGATATGATAAGCTCAAAGATAGCTATGCAGCGGCGGTAATGCTCGCTTGTGTCTTTATCTGGTTGCCACTCATTTGAATTCTATACACACCCTAGTCAAAATAATGGTGTCATCCAGATGACAGGGATTGCTAGTCGCTATATAGGGTTCTATGTAGGTGGTATCTTATTCTTTATGGGGTTATTCCCTGTCCTTGGTGCTGTCTTCACCCAACTACCAAAGCCAGTCGTTGGCGGTGTTACCCTATTGATGTTCGCTACTGTAGCAACAGCAGGTATACGTATTTTATCAACCGTCAACTTTACCCATCGCAATATATTGATCATTGCGACCTCGTTAGGTCTCTCTATGGGTGTGGCTTTTGTACCTGATGTATTTGCTCAAGCGCCGCAGTTTTTCCGTAATATCTTTGGTTCAGCAGTGACCGTATCTGGTATCGTCGCTATTGCTCTTGATATTATTTTACCCAAAAACTATGGTGTTGAGTTTGATACGGCAGAGCAACATCTGGATGATGGTCTAAAGCCACTTAGACAAAAAGTCTCTTAAATCATTTAGGAGCGTTTGAATAGCACTACTGCAAAGCTTGATTAATAGGTTTAACGAACGCTAGCGCATTTATCAAGCACTAGCGTTAAAGCCATTTTTTATTCTGGTTAATATACACTCTTATTGATATGAGATGACAGCGGAGAATAGCTCACTTATGACTGCACACATCTACTCAAGACCACAGCCACGCAAGATAAACGGCACCAAAAACTCAGCAGCACGCGCTTCATCCTGCTGGTCATAATCATTTTTGTCCATCAGACCAACGATTTCTGTTTCAAATTCAGCATATCGTTGCGTCGTTGCCCAAATCAAAATCAATAACTGTAGCGGATCAGTGATACCAATCTTGCCTTGCTCATGCCAGACTTTCATGACTTTTGCTTTATCAAGTGCCCATTCTTTCATTGTCGTCGACATAAAGCTATGCAAATGTGGTGCACCCACGATAACTTCTAGAGCAAACAGTTTGTGGCGATTTGGATGCGCAAACGCTTGACGTAATTTGGTGCGTACGAATTTTTCGATAACGACCTTAGGGTCACTATCGATCGTCATGGTAACCAAGCCATCGTTCCACTCTTGAATAATAGCGTGCAGCACAATTTGATACAGGTTTTTTTTATTCTTAAAGTAGTAATGGATATTAGCTTTTGGTAGGCCAGCCCTATCAGCGATACTTTGCATCGTAGCACCACCAAAACCCTTTAAGACAAACTCTTCTTCTGCTGCTGCCAAGATAACCGCTTGGTTTTGCGCACGAATGCCCTGCTGATTTTTCTGTGTTTTCGCGTCAGACGCTTCTTGTGTATTGATATCAGTTTCTTGATCCATGTTGGTAATACCTATTGTTGTTATAACGGTTGGCTATATGCCAATAAACAACCAGATTCAAATACGAATCTTTATGAAATATGAGCCACCTAAATAAAATTTCTTTATAAAGTAGTTGACCAAATAGTCAGGTTTAAGCAAAATAGCTTATATTAACCCACTTATTATTTTATATAACATTACTTTATTATATATTTTTGTATATCGTAATCTGAGCTTAACATTATCCATCCCTGCCGCCCACCTTTTAGTCCGTTGCTTTTACATGAATAGGAGATGACTGTGAAACTGTCTTTACAGCAATTTAATAAACTCTCGCCAGCTGAAGCCACGTCATATTTATTGACTTGCTGCACCAGTACTCAGTGGGCTCAGAGTTTAGTAAATAAACGTCCTTTCGGTGATATACAAACACTACTGACTCAAAGCGATGAAGCTTGGCTACAAGCTCAAACCGATGAGACTAATCTACTGCAAGCATTTGATGGCCACCCACAAATTGGCAATGTCGATTCGTTAAAAGAGAAATATCGTAACACGCAAGACAGTGCCGCACATGAGCAATCAGGTGCCAATGACGCTGAAGATAGTGTAATTGCAGCCTTAGCACAAGGAAATCAAGACTATCTCAATAAATTTGGCTTTATCTTTATTGTGTTTGCCACAGGTAAAAGTGCACAGCAAATGCTGGACTTACTGTTAGCAAGGCTACCAAACAATCGCGAAACTGAACTGGTCAATGCCGCTACCGAACAAAATAAAATCACGCGTTTACGTTTACAGAAACTGCTGAGCGACGCGTAAACCTCACCTGCCACACATATATAAATGGAGTTATTATGTCAGCCACTCTATCATCACATATTTTAGATACCCATCTGGGCAAGCCTGCTGCCGATGTCGCCGTAACCCTGCACCGTATTAACGATAGCGGTGACGCCACCCTATTGGCAAGCGCTATTACCAATGCCGATGGTCGCGTAGCTACTGACAGCTGGCAGTTTGACTCAACACTTGAGAATAACGCATCTGATTTGAGTCATGGTCGCTATACGCTGACTTTTGATACCCAGTCTTACTTTGATGCGCAGCAGCTCACCGCATTTTATCCGCAAGTCATTATCGATTTTATGGTACGCGATGACAATCACTATCATATTCCGTTATTGCTTAGCGCACACGGTTATAGCACCTATCGCGGCTCATAGCTTTCGTGATTCATAGCTTTCGTGACTCATAGCTTTTGTGACTCATAGTTACCTGCTATCTCATTCAGGCACATCATTATACAAGTTCATAATGAAAGCAAATAGTACACGAAACGAAAGCACATTGAAAAAAAGCTGACGACAAAAATTTGTAAAAAAGGACACCTGCCGCATGGGCGCTTATTATCTTGATTGGTTAAATTTATTTTTCCGCTGGTTCCACGTCATCGCTGGCGTAGCATGGATTGGGGCTTCGTTTTATTTTGTTTGGTTAGACCTCAGCCTACGTAAACCACCACAGTGGAAAAAGGATAAAGGCATTTCTGGTGACCTATGGGCGGTACATGGTGGCGGTTTTTATGAAATTGCCAAATACAAACTTGAACCTGAACAGATGCCCAAAACGCTGCATTGGTTTAAATGGGAAGCCTATACCACTTGGTTGACTGGTATGGCGATGTTATCTATCGTCTACTATGCCAATGCAACCGCTTATCTGATTGATCCAAGCAAGGTAGCTTTTGGCAGCAGCGTAGGTGCTATATCGACCAGCTTATTGTTTTTATTCGGCAGCTACTTTATCTATGAAGTGATTGTCCGCAGTCATTTGGGCAAAAACTCACTCATTTTTAGCAGCATTATTTTTATCCTACTAATCATCGCTTGCTGGGGTTCTTATCAGTTATTCAGTGACCGTGCCTCGTTTATCCATATCGGTGCCATTTTAGGTACGGTCATGGCAGGGAATGTCTTCTTTGGCATCATGCCAGCTCAACGAGCGCTAGTCGATTGCGTGAGGCGTGGTGAAAAACCCGGTAAAGAAGTGGCGGCCTTGGCGCTACAAGCAAAAAACCGCTCATTGATGAACAACTATTTTACGTTACCGCTTATCTTTATTATGATTAGCAACCACTATCCGATGATGTATTCTCATGCTCACGGTTGGTTGGTGTTGGTTTATGTCAGTATCATCACTGCGATTGTACGTCATTATTTTAACCAAAAGCATTTGGACAATCATAAGCCGCGCTACTTGGTCATCCCTGCTGTACTGACGGTTTTATTAATTATTTGGATGCGTCCTGAACCGATTGAGCCGCTACCTGCTGCCAATGCCTCAGTCACGGCCTCAGTCGCTGCCGTACCTGTAACGCCCGATACGGAGCCTCCAGCAACTGACAGTGACATAGCAAGCGATGTAGCCACAAATACAAGTTCTACAGCTATCACCGATGATACAGCTACTACTACTACGGCTGCAGCGGTACCAGTGACAGCCTCAGCTGACGATGCCATGATGAATGTCGTACATACGCGCTGTAGCACTTGCCATGCTGCACAACCAACCCAACAAGGATTTGCCGCACCACCAGCGGGTATTATCTTGCAAACGCCTACAGACATGAAGATTCACAAAGCAAAAATCATCACCGCAGTACAAACTGGCTATATGCCATTGGGCAATCTCACTCAGTTGACTGATGAAGAGCGCCAGCAGCTTGTAGCTTATACCTCGGGGTTATAAATGAGCACTTTCACTCAGATAAGTAAACAATTACCTTGACCAATGAACTAGACATCCTTAAAGTGTTAACAATAAAGATTGTTAAGTGTTAACAATATTGGTTTCGATTGATTCCAATCTGAAAGGAGAAAAGGATGTCCACTGCAAATAAGCAAGAAAGTCAGCTCCACAATCAATCCAACAGCGCGCTCTATGATTGCACCACATTCAATCCAGAACGCAAAAACTCAAGATTATACAATGACGATCTTGCCCCACTACAGCCTGAACAGCGTAGTTGGGGATGGTTTTCGATATTTAACGTCTGGTCAAATGATATTCAAAGTCTTTTTGGCTATACGCTTGCTGCATCACTATTCTTAAGCTATGGTTTGAATGGTTGGTGGGTCATGGCGGCGATTATCTGCTCAGGATTCATCGTCATGCTGATGGTCAATTTGACAGGCAAACCCAGCGTCAAATATGGCATTCCTTTTCCAGTGCTCATACGTGCTAGCATGGGTATCAATGGAGCGAATCTTCCGGCGATATTACGAGCCATTATCGGTATTTTTTGGTACGGGGTTCAGACCTATTTTGCCTCCACTGCGGTTGCTATCTTATTGACTATTATGATGGGTAGTTCAGATGCAACTTTTTTAGGCCTCAATAGTACAGCGTGGATCGCCTTTGTCATCGTTTGGGTGTTTCAAATCATGCTTTTTTGGGCAGGTGTTGAGCCTATAAAACACTTTTTAAACTGGGCAGGTCCGCTCGTTTATGTGGTGATGGTTATCTTGATGGGTGTTGTCTGGTATCAGTCAGGCTCAGAGTTATTACCAGCTATTAACTCCATTTTTGCTAGTGGCAGCGACTATACGGGTACCTCCTTTCAGGCATTTACCGCGATTGTGGGCACCATGGTGGCTTATTTTGCAGCCGTTGTGATTAACTTCGGCGACTTCTCACGATTTTTACGCAGTGAAAAAGAAATGCGCTTAGGTAACTTAGTTGGTCTACCTATTAATATGATGTTTTTCTCATTCATTGCCCTAGTCATTACCGCAGGTACTTTGGTCTTATTTGGCGAAGCATTGACCAACCCTGCAGAGATTGTAGAACGAGTTGACGCACTCCCACTAACGATTGTTGCAGCCTTGACCTTCTTTGCAGCGACTGTGGGGATCAATATGGTCGCAAACTTTATACCACCCGCTTATGATTTGGCGAACTTATTCCCCAAACATATTAGCTTTCGTAAAGGTGGCTTAATTACCGCAGTGATTGCCTTTTTCGTTGGCGCACTATGGTTATCATTTATCAGTAAAATCGGCATCGTTGGCTTTGTAAATGTTGTTGGCGCAGTCATTGCACCCTTTTTTGGTATATTAGTTGTCGATTACTACTTAATCAAACGTCAACATATTAATATCAATGATCTATTTTCCGATCAACCAGATGGGGCTTATTACTACTATAAAGGTTGGAATATTCGTGGCTTAATTGCTTTTGCGGTTGGTGCTATCTTTTCTATCGCTACCGTATTAGTGCCTGCATTAACAAAGCTTGAGGGTTATGGTTTCTTACTAGGTGCCATATTGGGCGGTATCGCTTATTGGCTGCTGATGCAATCCGACGCCATAAAACCTAATCAAGCATCAGACTTTAGGTAAAAAAACATCTCAATTGAAACAAAGGAATATCAAACATGACTCAGAAAATCACCAGTAACTTTGATCAAGATGCTTACCCTCGTGACTTAAAAGGCTATGGTGGAAACCCGCCAAAAGCCAACTGGCCAGGCGGCGCCAAAATCGCTGTGCAATTCGTCCTAAATATCGAAGAAGGTGCAGAGAACAGTGTCATTCATGGTGATGGTCAATCTGAGCGCTTTTTATCTGATGTATTGGGTACGCCAGAATTTAACAATCGCCATCAGTCGATCGAGTCAGCATTTGAATACGGTAGCCGTGTCGGCGTTTGGCGAGTATTGGATACCTTTAAAGAATACGGTTTACCCATTACTACCTTTACTTGTGCAGCGGCGGCTGAGAAAACTCCGCATATTATCGAGCGCGTATTAGAAGACGGGCATGAAATCGCCAGTCATGGTCTGCGCTGGATCACCTATCAATATATGTATCGCGAAACTGAGCGCGAGCATGTACGCCGTGCAACTGAGATATTCAAAAGCATGACTGGTGGCCAGCCACTCGGTTGGTATACTGGTCGTGATAGCCCCAATACTCGTGAGTTAGTTGCAGAACAAGGTGGCTATATTTATGATTCCGACTCTTATGCTGATGAGCTACCCTACTGGCTCAATGTCAAGGTAGAAGACGGTAACAAAATCGCACGTAAGCCGCATTTAGTTATTCCTTATACGCTAGAAACCAATGACATGCGTTTTGCTTCTAGTCCAGGATTTACCAACGCTGAGCCTTTTTATCAGTACTTAAAAGACAGCTTTGACACGCTATATAAAGAAGGCGAACATACGCCCAAAATGCTAACGATCGGTTTGCATTGTCGTATCATTGGTCGTGCTGGTCGTATTACTGCTCTCAAAAAGTTTTTGCAATACATCACTAGCAAGCCTGATGTGTGGATATGCCGCCGTGACGAGATTGCCAAACACTGGTATAAAAACCATCCAGCCACTGCCGACAACACCGAAAACTGGCTGTAACCATACGCTCAGACAACCATTTATCGCAGCACACCATTATTATCGCGACACACAATCATTATCGTCGCACAAAGTCACCAAGGAACATGAAAAAATGTCAACAAAAAGTACTTATTACGCGCCAACTGGCGGATTACCTCCGCAAACACAACTACTATCCGATCGTGCTATCTTTACCGAAGCTTATGCCATTATTCCCAAACGTGTATTAACCGACATTGTAATTAGCTATCTGCCATTTTGGGAAGGTATGCGCATGTGGGTGATTGCCCGTCCTTTATCTGGCTTTTCAGAAACCTTCTCACAATACATCGTGGAAGTAGCACCAAATGGCGGCTCTGATAAGCCTGAACTAGACATGAAAGCCGAAGCCGTATTGTTTGTCGTTGAAGGTGAAATGGATATTACCATTGAAGGCGAAGCGCATCACCTGGAAGCTGGTGGCTATGCCTTCTTACCGCCAGCATGTAAATGGACGGTGAAAAATAATAGCGATAAGCACGTTAAGTTTCATTGGATTCGCAAAGCGTATCAGTTTGTAGATGGTATTGATGCACCTGAGCCTTTTGTCACAAGCGATCACGATGTCGATGCTATTGAGATGCCAGACACAGGTGGCGTATGGGCAACCACTCGATTTACCGAGCAATCTGATATGCGTCACGACATGCATGTAAATATCGTCACGTTCCAGCCTGGTGGCGTGATCCCATTTGATGAAACGCATGTGATGGAGCATGGTCTGTATGTACTAGAAGGTAAAGCCGTCTATCACTTAAACGGTGAATGGGTCGAAGTAGAGGCAGGTGATTTTATGTGGTTACGCGCATTTTGCCCACAATCTTGTTACGCTGGTGGACCTGGTCCATTTAGATATCTACTCTATAAAGACGTGAATAGACATATGCCATTTATTCGCCCAGAACGATAAGCCGTCTAGAATATAGTCGATGCTAAGTAAAAAAATACCAAGTAAAAGAGATACACGAGATTATAAGGCAAAGTCATGAGTACTCTTATGAAGACTACAATCGTTGCAAAACCTTTAACCAAAGCTGGTTTTGCACCCTACGGCACCGTTATCGAACCCTATGACAAGGATCAGCAAACGCCTGAAAACAGCTACCATATCAATAAAGGCTATGCGTGTCGTCATCACGCCATCGCTGAAGCTAAGCTCGATGGTGGTAACGTGGGCATGAGTATCTTCCGTGCCAAAAAACGTGATTTCCCTATCGTATTATCCGTGATGGAATATCATCCATTTGGTACGCAGGCATTTTTTTCGATGAATGCTCAGGACTATATCGTGGTCGTTGCACCTGCAGGAGAGCCACCAAAATCTGCTGAGGATTTGACGGTGTTTTATGCCAAATCGCATCAAGGCGTACAGTATGATGCCAATGTCTGGCATCATCCACTACTCGCACTTGGGCGCGACTCTGATTTTTTGGTCATTGATCGTATCAATGGTGAAGGTCAGAATTGCTATGAGCTCGATATAGAGGATTGGCAAGTGCAAGTTGATCTGGCTTCGGAATAGTTTCAGACAGTACTAGGGTGTGTCCTCATTTTAAAAATGGTGATAAAAATTAGATAAATTGCAGTCAAACAAGGAAAATAGCGCAGATAATATCGAGATATTAGTCAGCTATTTGACGCCGTTTGGCAAGATTTAGCCATTTTTAACCCATTTAGATAACTATCGATTGAATTGAGGACATGCCCTAATAATAGGTGATAGCAAGACTAGCTAATAGCCATTAGCTGGTTTTTTCATTTGTTGCAGATTAGGGTGCATTACCGGTAAGCAAAAAATCGCTAAACAAAAAACTTTCTATGAGCTGCCTTGTTTTTCATGTACTATTATACTAGAATACTGAAACAAGATTAAGGCTAAAATCAGCAAGACAGCCATCTACCCTTTTATGAAGATTAAATACTATGAGTACTGATCCCTATTCAAGTTTACTGAAGCATTTAGCGAATTGTAGTGACAGCGATGATATGGCAGAACTATTCCGTGCCCTACTGACGGATAAAGAGCAGCTTGAGATTGCCAACCGTATTCGTATTTTTGATGCTTTAGATCGTGGCATCACTCAACGTGAAATCTCTGAACAGTTAGGCGTCGGTATCGCCACTGTCTCTCGCGGTGCTAAAGCCATACAAAGTCATGATATCAGTGCGCTACTAGCGACACTTAGACAAGACACTTAATACAGTCAATTCACTATACCTGACACAATACTCTCAACATTCTTTTTATTTTTAGCTAGGGCGTCTCATCAATTAGATTATCAGGCTTAAAATAAGAAAAATTGTAGATAAACAAGGAAGAAATTGCCGTTAATATGAATATATTGACAAAATTTCTGACGATGTTTAGCAAAATTTAGCCATTTTAAGACCATTAAATGTATTAATGTGCTAATTGATGACACGCTCTAATACATATTTGAACTATTCCGGACTTTGTTATGACCTTTCCTACACTACTGCACGGCCAACCTACGGCGATTGATATTCCTAGCAAACCACAGCGTATTAAGCTCACTCAAGATATTGACTTTTTTGCGTTATTCAAACGTATAGAAAGCACTTTTGATACCTGCTACCTACTCGAATCTTTAGGTGAAGACAGCCATATCTCACGTCATCATGCCATTGGGTTCAATCCAGTCATGACCATCGCTGCCATCGATCGCAACACCCTTGCCATCACCGATAACAAAACTGCTGAAACAAACCACTACCAAACCGAAAACCCATATCAACTATTGCGTGAGATTACCCCGCAACACGTTATCGCTCGTGACCAGAGCGGTGGTTTGGTCGGCTATCTAGGCTATGACAGTGTGAATTTTTTTGAGCCCAGCCTCACTGCAAAGTCTAGCGACGATTTTGAACCGTTTAAGTTTGGCGTATATTTAGATGGATTAACGCTCGACAAGATGACGGGCGAAATTTTCTATTTTTATTATCCGACCGATCAGCAAGAAAACCGTATCGAGCACATCAAAGCGTTACTTGATACACCTACTCCAAGTTGTGAAAATCCAACGGTTGAGTTTTTAGGTGACGGCATGAGCCAAGAGGAACATGCGAAAGCGGTAATGCAGGTCAAAGAAGATATTATTGCCGGACGTATCTTTCAGTGCGAGGTAGGGTTTAAGTCTAAATATCGTATCGCTGGTGACAAGATGCCCATTTATGAAAAGCTGCGTAGCGTCAACCCATCACCGCACATGTACTTTATGAAGTTTGACCAGCAGTGCATCATCGGCGCTTCACCCGAATTATTGTTTCGCTTGCGTCAAGGTGAAATGGAAACCTACCCGCTTGCCGGCACTGCCAAGCGCGGCGTCGATGTGATCGAAGACCGTAAGCTTGCCCGCGCACTGCTTAACGACGAAAAAGAGATTGCCGAACATAACATGCTGGTCGACTTGCATCGTAATGATATTGGTCGTGTAGCACGATTTGGCACAGTAAAGGTACGTAACCTAATGGACATCAAACGCTTCTCGCACGTGCAGCATATATCGTCTGAGATTGTCGGAATTTTACATCCCAACGAAGACATGTTTAGCGCCCTTGCCAGTAACTTCCCCGCAGGCACATTGTCTGGGGCACCAAAGGTTGAAGCCATTAAAGTCATTAATGAGTTAGAGCCAGATGGTCGCGGTGCTTATGGCGGCGCGCTCGGTTCATTCAATTTCAATGGCGATTGTATCTTTGCCATTCCTATTCGCAGCTTGTTTATGAATGGTGAATCGGCTTATGCCCAAACCTGTGGCGGCAATGTATATGACTCCAATCCAGCCGATGAATACTTAGAGATTCAACGCAAACTGTCAGCGATGAAAGTCGTATTAGACAGCTTTATGTCGCTGTAGTTTGCAACTGCTGTAATTCATACCAGCCGTAATTCGCACACTGACCATATTTTATTAAAGAGTTTATGACCCATGAATGTTTTAATTATCGATAACTACGACTCGTTTACTTTTAATCTTTACCAATATATTGGGGAGATTTTACAAACCATGGACGGTGATGAAGAAGCAAACGTCATCGTTAAACGCAACAATGAAATTACACTGGCTGACGTGCAAGCGATGAATCTTGACCGTATCATTATATCACCAGGCCCTGGCGCACCTGATGATCCTGCCTACTTCGGTATTTGTGCTGAGGTCATCAAAGTCATGGGTAAGACGACGCCAATACTAGGTGTGTGCTTAGGCATGCAAGGCATCGCTCATGTGTTTGGCGGTGATGTGATACGTGCCAATGTACCGATGCATGGCAAAGTCTCAGCGATTCGTCACGATGGTGCGGGTGTCTATCAAGGATTACCACAAGCCATTGAAATCATGCGCTATCACTCATTGATGGTGAAAGCCAAGACACTGCCAGATTGCTTAACTGTCACCGCCGTCGTTGATAATGAGCAACATAGTGAGCATAGCCTAGCCAAATCAGCACTAGCAGGCGATGAAATCATGGGCTTACAACACAAAGACTATCCAATTCAAGGTGTGCAGTTTCATCCAGAATCATTCGCGACTGAAGGTGCCAAGCGTTTGCTCACTAATTTTTTAATGCAAATATAAAACAGGTATAAATTCGCTATGTTTGTCACATCACCTAATATAAAGCGCTCATTCACACGTATGACGGTGTTTGCTAGTCTGATGATAGTGGCTTCTTTCAGCTCGGCAGTGGCACCTATTGAGGCAAACTTTATATTGGGGATGGACATTCAGGGTCAACGTTTAAACCTCTATAGGGATTGCGAAGAAGGGAGCGTAACTTGCGACAATATGCTACTAGTTGCTCCTGATTTAGGGCGACTCTTGCAAACAAAACAGGTAGGCAAGAAACTCGATAATACGCCTTATCTCAATAATACGCCTTATTCTGTCAAGCTTTATGCAGCCAAAACCAAGCACAGTGTGTGTAAAGATGGTGTGACTCCTTGTAGGTTTCAGGGTTATGTCTTTGAGGGTAAAGACTTTAACGGATTTATCGATCCATCAAACCATGAAATATATATTGGCAGCAACAGTACCAGTGATGGCCATAATTTCTCCTACAAAGAAAATACCACTTATTTACCGTTAGCGTCACAAGCTGGGCTAATTGATGGTATCTACGAAACGTCTGATCAAGAAATAAACGGTAGCTATCATGACATACGACAAGAAGTCAGTCGGCTATATGGTGAAGAAATGGCAGCCGACTTGAAACAAGAACAAAAACAAAAACAAAAACAAAAACAATGGATTAAACAGCGTTCAAAAGACTGCGGTGCAAACGCATCACATCAGCCAAGAACCCAAGCAGAGAAAGTGTGCTTTATTCAGCAAAACAACACCCGAGAACAAGCATGGTTTTTGTGGATTGATTAGCCCTACCTAAATCTTATCAGTTCGATGCCTTATTCCGACTATACTCGTCATTAATGCCTGCTTTGTATTTTCACACGCCATAGCATTTCCGAGCGACTCAGTAATATTTTCATGATAAACTCAAACAAAAGACAGTCTAATTATAGGCTGTCTTTTGTTTGTTCAGTATTGCTTAGCACATTTGAACAGCGGGCAATCTTACACAAGGTTGTATCATTCAGATAATAATAAGAAAACAATAGGGCGAACATGGATAAAGCAATCCCATCATCAAAGTCATGGATAGGCATCATTCAAATCATCACAGCTGCTGTTTGCTGGGGTACATTAGGAATATTTTCTACTTACCTTAATCAAATTGGCTTTAGTGGATGGCAGACAACTATTTTACGCATCGTAACCGCTGCGCTGCTTGTGCTCGTCATGCTACCAAAACTATGGCCGCATTTAATTAAACTGCGACCCAAGCAATGGATTGGATTGGCATTTCAGTCTTTGATAGGCGTGCTTGGCATGTCGTTATGTTATTTCTTTGCCGTTATCTACGTCGGTGCAGGCCCCGCTGTCGCACTGCTCTATACTGCACCCGTTTTTAGCTTGTTATTTTCGACGCTTTTGCTCAATGAATCTATTACTCGTCAATCAGCCCTACTGGCTCTAATGGCAGTGTTTGGCGTTGGATTGACGATGTTAGGTGAGCAAGCACAGGTCAACTGGGGTATTGTCTTGGGGCTATTGTCAGGAATGTGCTACTCATTATATGGCGTGCTGGGCAAACGAGCGATGCATAATGCTCACCCTGCCCCGTTAGTGTTTTTTACCTCGATTATTATCAGTGCTGGTGTGTTGCTATTATTACCAGAGACTTATCGTACTTATGAGCAGCTACTAAGCCTACCACTACCGACTTGGGGCTATGTCTTAGGGCTGTCTTTACTAGGAACTGTCGTACCATTTGCGCTGTATATGAAAGCATTAGAAAAGCTGCCTGCCTCTCGCGCATCCGTATTTACGATTTTTGAGCCGTTGACAGCCATTGCTCTTGCGACCATATTGCTACATCAATCATTGTCATTGATTCAATATGTGGGTGTGGTATTAATTCTACTAGCCGCTTTATTTAATGCCATGCTGAACGGTACTGCCACTCGCGTACCACGTTGGCTAAAAAAACGGCAAAAGGTATAAAACTCTGTTGTAATGGACAAAACTCTTGATATGTTTATAAAAAAAGCCCCAACCATGACAACATGATTGGGGCTTTTTATTGTTTAAGTCTGTATATTGCTCAGGGCGGTATATTGCTTAAGGCTTCATATTACTCAGAGCTTCACTTTGACAATAGAAGCTCACTTTTTAGCTTTATTGCTTCTCGATACGCTGTAAAAACGCCTGCGTACGTGGATGCGTTGATAGCTCAAACATCTGCTCAGCGCTGCCTTCTTCGACCACATGACCATCTTCGATTAATACCACATGGTCTGCGACATCACGGGCAAAGTTGACTTCGTGAGTTACCACAACCATGGTCCAGCCTTCCGATGCCAATTGCTTCATCGTCTCAAGGACATCTTGCACCAGCTCTGGATCAAGCGCCGAGGTTGGCTCATCGAACAACAGTAATGATGGCTCAATAGCCAGCGCACGAGCAATACCGATACGCTGCTGCTGACCACCAGATAGCTGAAACGGATAGAGATCCGCTTTGTCTGACAGACCCACTTTCTCTAGTAAAACTAAAGCCTGTTCACGGGCTTGCGCTTTGGTTTGACCTTGAACCACTGTCGGTCCAAGCATTAGGTTTTCGATAGCTGTCTTATGTGGAAATAAATTATAAGACTGAAAAACCATGCCTGATTTGCGCTGCAGAGCCAATAAGGTTTTTTTCTTAGGCTTAGTAGCAAAGTCGACGCTCAAGCTATTGTCATCAAAAGCAATCACACCTTGATCAGGAATCTCCAGCGCATTTAAACAACGTAAAAATGTCGTCTTACCTGACCCTGAAGGTCCTAATATTACGATCACTTTGCCTTTATTGATCGTCAAGTCGATGCCTTTTAGCACCTGATTGCCACCAAAAGCTTTATGAATATTAGTGACTTTGATCATAAAAATTCCTGTTGTACTGATCTTTATTTGCGACTGTTTATTCTGAATCGCTTGTATGACTGATGGCTAATCCATCATTACTTACTAACAAGCACTTATTAATAATCGTTTATTAGCCATCAATTATTTTGCCACGTAGCGATCCAGTCGGGTTTCAAGTTTGCCTTGAATAAAGGTCAAGAACAAACAGATACCCCAATAAATAATCGCCGCTTCAGTATAAACCAGCATAAACTCATAGTTGCGTGCCGTAATGATTTGCGCTTGTTTAAACAGCTCAGTGACGAGTACCAATGATGCCAAAGAGGTGTCTTTTACCAAACTGATAAACGTATTGGATAACGGTGGAACAGATACCCGAAGCGCTTGTGGCAAAATAACGTGACGAAAGGTTTGCAGATACGTCAGACCAACCGTCGATCCTGCTTCCCATTGCCCTTTTGGTATCGATAAAATCGAGGCACGCACCGTCTCTGATGCATAAGCGCCGATATTTAGCGAAAAAGCAATAATTGCTGACGGAAAAGGATCGAGCTTTACTCCGACACTTGGTAGACCATAGAAAATAATAAATAGCTGAACCAACATCGGTGTACCACGAATCGCAGACACATAGATACGAGCCAGTCTATAGATAACCTCATGGAACACACCAGTACGCGGCACGATACGAATCAGCGCCACTGTCAGTGCAATGACTATACCAATCGTAAATGAGATCAACGCCAGTGGTATCGAATAGTAGATACCACCTTTGAGCATTGGCCAAAACGATGAGATGACAATCTGTGCCCGATCAGCACTCATAAATGGCAGTGCTGCCAAAAAATCTGCTAACCATGAGGCTGACATGACAGACGCCGGTATGATAGACACTGACATTACTTTTTCTGACTTATATCAGCACCAAAGAACTCTTCGCTAAGCTTGGTCAAGGTACCATCAGCGGCCAACGCTTCCATCGCATCATTTAGTTTTTCCACGACTGCGTCATCGCCTTTGATCAATACCAAACCTGAGCCACGTAGCTCACTAGCAGGAGCCGTCAGTTTAATCTCCATGTTTGAATCTGGGAATTTTTTGAGGTAGTCCAATACTGCTAGATTGTCATTCATGGTAAAGTCAGCACGATCTTGTTTGACCAACTGAATGGCCTGCGCCATGCCATCGACAGGGACGATTTCTGTTTCATACTTCTCTGCCATCTCGCCATAGTTACTACTTAATGATTGAGCCGTACGCAACCCTTTTAAACTTTCCCACGAGCTATAACGGTCGTCATCAGTCGGTGCTAGAACTACCGCACCTGACCAGCTATAAGGACTGGCTTTATCATACTTTGCTTTGCGCTCAGGCGTGGTCAAACTAACTTGGTTAGCCACCATATCGAAGCGTCCTGAATCCAAACCTGCCAGCATAGCATCCCATTGGGTTTCTTTGAACTCGACGTCTACGCCTAGTTTATCTGCTACTGCACGCGTTACTTCAACATCATAACCCGTTAGTTTTCCGCTCTCATCATGGTACGTGAACGGAGGATAAGTACCCTCTGTACCAACGTTGATGGTACCACCATTGTTGATACGTTGTAGCAAATCAGAACCGCCCGTTGCGGTACTGTCAGTCGCACTGGTATCAGCTTCGTTGGTAGTAGATTGACCGCAGGCAGCAAGCAACATAGTGCTGGCAGCTAGGGCTAATAGATTGCGACGTTTCATGGGGTTTCCTTCCGCGAATAGATGAATAAATACTCAACATACAGCAAGTAGAGGCTAGTAACAAACTAAAATCGCTGAAATATACGCGTGGTTTATGTGTCACGCTTCTCATTGCTCGGTAAATTTATTGTATTTTCTTGTGGCTGCAAGTTTTGAGGGCAAATGATGTATTTTTCAATACTGTTTCTCTATTATTTTTTAAATTTCAAAGCATATTCAGATGTTATTGCTGTTCAATAAATATCAGCTTATCGATATAGCCCCTGACTTTAGACAAGAAAATGTAAAAAATCAGTGGGCATACGTAAGGTGACCATCATAAATCGCCTGAAAACTGATAGCGTTCACCCGCATGCCACATCTTCACAAAGGTGACTACTTGACCTGCCGAGTAGGTTTGGCGGCACAATACCAGTGTTGGTGACTGCGAGGCAATTTGTAAAAAATCAGCAATGTCATCAGGAGCAGCCAATGCTTGAATAGTATAACTGCCGCGCTCTAGTGGACTCTTAGCAATTAAGTAATCACTGGTATTGACGACGCTAAAATCTTGCTCAATAAATTTTGGTACTTTATTGGCATCAACCCAACGCTCTTCAAACTGTATGGGCTGGCCGTCAGCAAAATGGATGATTTTGACCTCATATAGTACCGGTATTTCTAGTGCTGGTGTTTCATTGAGCACCTTGCCCTCACGACCATTTGGTACGGCAATATCAAACTTATCACGCATCGCATCGTCTAGCATATCAGCCGTAATAGCACGCTTACTCACCACCTTTGCCTCATAATCACGATTGGCAGATTTTAAATCCTCAGCGATGTTGCGCACCTCGACAAACGTATGATTAAACTGCTGCTGTGCGACAAACGTCCCTGACCCCTGCCGACGCTCTAGTACCCGCTCCTCGCTCAGCTCTTTTAGCGCGCGGTTCACCGTCATGCGCGACACCCCAAACTCCTCAGCCAGTGCCATTTCTGTCGAAATCGCGTTACCTGCTTGCCATTTACCCGAGTGTATATTGTCTAATATAGCGTTTTTTATGCGTTGATACGCCGGAATCGTCTTTGTCATGGCCATCTTTCACTGTTGTCTTTAATCCTAATAATGTCGACATAATATCATGAGACTGCAGCGCAATTCTCAATCGGAACCTACCTACACAACATATTTTTCAGATCAATAACAAAAATAATTGCCTCACAAATAAAAAGTACTTGCATGAAAAAATAATCTTTGATAATTTGTATATACAACTTTACGACAGTATCAATAACCCAGCTCATATAGCAATTAGCCAAGTGTATTTATAGACTGAGCGTAAACCACTTATTTTCATTGCTCTAGCACCTTAAAATATTTCACAAGGATTTGACCATGACTACTGATAGCAATAGCAAAAAACCTACTCGCCGTGATGAGAGCCGCGAAATCGCCGCGCCCACTGGCAGTACCCTACATTGCAAAAGCTGGCTGACCGAAGCGCCCTATCGCATGCTGCAAAACAATCTGCATCCTGATGTGGCCGAAAACCCTAAAAGCCTAGTGGTGTACGGTGGTATTGGACGCGCAGCCCGCAACTGGGAAAGCTATGATCAAATTCTAGAGTCGCTAAAAGTGTTAGAAGACGATGAGACCTTATTGGTACAGTCAGGCAAACCAGTTGGCGTGTTTCAGACACATGAAAACGCACCGCGCGTATTGATTGCCAACTCTAACCTTGTACCACGCTGGGCCACGTGGGAGCACTTTAACGAGCTCGATCGCAAAGACTTGATGATGTATGGTCAAATGACAGCTGGTAGCTGGATCTATATTGGCACGCAAGGCATCGTGCAAGGTACATATGAGACCTTTGTAGAAGCAGGTCGTCAGCATTATGACGGTAGCTGGGCAGGACGTTGGATTTTGACCGCGGGTCTTGGCGGCATGGGCGGTGCGCAGCCATTAGCCGCGACTTTTGCAGGTGCAACCTCACTGAACATCGAGTGTCAGCAATCTAGTATCGATTTCCGCTTGCGTACTGGTTATGTCGATAAGCAAGCTGATGACTTAGACCATGCTTATGAGCTCATCAAACAGCATACCGACGCGGGTGAAGCGGTCTCTATTGCCCTACTTGGTAATGCAGCAGATATCTTGCCAGAGATGGTCAAGCGCGCCAATGCTGGCGGTATGAAGCCTGATCTAGTGACCGATCAAACCTCAGCGCATGACTTGATCAATGGCTATCTACCAAGTGGCTGGACAGTGGAAGCATGGAAAGCTGCGCAAGAAGATTCAGAGCAACATGCAGCATTAACCAAAGCCGCCGCTCAGTCTTGTGCCGTACACGTACAGGCGATGCTAGATTTACAAGCGATGGACATTCCAACGACCGATTATGGTAATAATATCCGTCAGGTGGCTTTTGATGAAGGCGTTAAAGACGCTTTTAATTTCCCAGGTTTTGTCCCCGCTTATATTCGTCCGCTGTTCTGCCAAGGCAAAGGCCCCTTCCGCTGGGTGGCGCTGTCAGGTGATCCAGAAGATATCTATAAGACCGATCAAAAAATCAAAGAGCTGTTCCCTGAAAACACCCATATCCATCGCTGGTTAGATATGGCAAAAGAGCGCATTCAGTTTCAGGGTTTGCCTGCCCGTATCTGCTGGTTAGGATTGGGTGAGCGTGACAAAGCAGGTTTAGCCTTTAATGAAATGGTCAAAAACGGCGAGCTAAAAGGCCCTATTGTCATCGGTCGTGACCACTTGGATACGGGTTCTGTTGCCAGCCCAAACCGCGAAACTGAAAGCATGAAAGATGGCTCAGATGCGGTATCTGACTGGGCATTATTGAATGGTATGCTCAATGTCGCAGGCGGTGCCACTTGGGTATCACTACATCATGGCGGCGGCGTTGGCATGGGCTACTCGCAGCACTCAGGTATGGTCATTGTCGCAGATGGCACTGATGCCGCTGCCAAACGCTTGGCACGAGTACTTGTCAACGATTGCAGCTCAGGGGTTATGCGTCATGCCGATGCAGGCTATGAGCTGGCGATCAAAACAGCCAAAGACTATGGTCTAAATTTGCCGATGGTTAAGTAGCATACCCTTTATCCTTATAAGTGATTACTTGACATAAGGATATCATCGACATTTTATCAAGGAGGATAATATGATTGAGCAAAATACGACACTAAATCTCAAGGATGCAGCAGCGACACCAACTGAAGCACTACTGTCTAAACCTATAGCGTTACTGCAATTGATAGTCTTTAGTGCTATCGGTTTGGTCATGTTCTTTGTGCCATTTACCATTGGTGAGAAAAGCACGATTTTGTTCGATCATGGGGCAACTTATCTGGTCAATCAGCAGCATACATTGTCTGTGATGTTATTATTTTTATTGATGATCTTTGGGGTAAGCAAGCCATTTATAGACGGCTCATGGCGTAAAAATATCACCCACATGATTATGACTGCTTTTAAAATCATTGGTCTGATACTGGCAGTAATGTATGTGGCTGACGTAGCGCCTGCCTTTATGATGGAAAAGGACATGCTGCCGTTTTTGTTTGAAAAACTGGCATTACCAGTCGGTATGATTGTACCGCTTGGGGCATTAATTTTAGCATTTTTGGTGGGTTTTGGTTTGCTCGAGATGGTCGGTGTGCTCATGCAGCCGATCATGAAACCTATCTGGAAAACCCCAGGTTCATCAGCGATTGATGCTGTCGCATCCTTTGTTGGTAGCTACTCTATCGGGCTGCTCATTACTAATCGCGTGTATTTGCAAAAGCAATATTCAGCGCGCGAAGCCATTATCATTGCGACTGGATTTTCGACCGTATCAGCGGCATTTATGGTCATTGTTGCCAAAACGCTTGGTCTGATGGAGTTTTGGAACCTGTTTTTTTGGTCTACGCTAGTGATTACCTTTATCGTTACTGCGATTACTGCTCGTATTCCACCCATTAGCCTTGTAGATGATAGCGTTGAACGTCCCGCTTTAGACCATAAAAGTGGTACACGTTTGGCGGCAGCATTTGATTTGGGTTTGTCCACTTCGCGCCGTGCCACTGACCTAAAACAAATCTTATGGTCTAACTTTCGCGATGGGCTGACAATGGCAGCGGCGATTGTGCCTTCTATCATCGCGGTTGGCTTGACAGGATTGATATTAGCAAAGTATACGCCTGTATTCGATGCTTTAGGCTTGCTTCTTTATCCATTTACATGGCTTAGCGGCTTACCAGAGCCTCTGGTTGCCGCCAAAGGTATGTCAGCGGGATTGGCTGAAATGTTCTTGCCAGCACTGCTCCTCAGTGAGGCTGATATACTGACTCGCTATGTTGCAGGGGTCATCTCTATTAGCAGCGTGTTGTTTTTCTCTGCCATGATTCCTTGTGTGCTTGCCACTGAAATACCATTATCTGTCGGCAAAATGGTCATTATCTGGTTTGAGCGTGTGGTACTCAGTATTTTATTGGCTGCGGCATTCGGACATCTAGCCATGTACTTCAACTGGATTGGCTAAAAAAACAAATTTAATAACAAGTATTATGTTAACTAAAAACATTTAAAAAACGTCATTTCAACAAAGACATGAATCAAAAATAATATAACCCATATGTCTTACAATACTAGGATCACCCTATGAACGATATCAAAAAATTAACGCTACACCCTCGCCAGCTTAGCTTTAAGATGCTACGTGATATCTATGAGCAACCTGTCATATTGACATTACCTGAGAGTGCTTATAAAGCTATCGATGCCTCACACGAAGATGTGCGTACGATTATTGCTCGAGACAAAAGCGCTTATGGAATCAATACTGGTTTTGGCTTGTTAGCAAAGACGCGTATCAGTGATGATCAGCTTGAGCTACTTCAGCGCAATTTGATCGTTTCTCACTCAGTGGGTACTGGTGGAGCGTTACCAGACAGCGTCGTGCGACTGATTATGGTGATGAAAGTTGCCAGTTTGGCTCAAGGTGTCTCTGGTGTGCGTCGCGAGGTAGTAGATAGTCTACTGGCCTTAATCAATAATCAAATCACGCCAAATATTCCGGCAAAAGGGTCTGTTGGTGCTTCTGGTGATTTAGCGCCTTTATCACACATGACACTTGCAATGATGGGTGAAGGTGACGTGTTTGTCGCTGGCGAAAAAGTGCCTGCAGCAGAAGCTCTAGCTCAACATGGACTTGAGCCAATTACCCTAGCAGCCAAAGAAGGCCTCGCGCTTATCAATGGTACGCAAGTTTCAACCGCGCTAGCATTACGGGGTTATTTCTTAGCGCGTGATTTGCTTGAGACCGCCACCATCGTCGGCTCACTGTCGATTGATGCTGCCAAAGGATCGGACTCACCATTTGATGCGCGTATTCACGAAGTACGTGGCCATCATGGTCAAATTGAAATCGCCAAAGCACATCGTCAACTGATCAAAGGCAGTGCCATTCGTGCCTCACATGATGGCGAGCAAGACGATAGAGTTCAAGACCCTTACTGCTTGCGTTGTCAGCCGCAAGTCATGGGTGCCTGTCTTGATATCATCAATCAAGCAGGTAAAACGCTACTAATCGAATCCAATGCCGTCACTGACAATCCGCTAATTTTTAATAACGAAGATGGCCCAGTGGCTATATCAGGTGGTAACTTCCATGCTGAGCCAGTCGCTTTTGCCGCTGATATTTTAGCCTTGGCAATTGCCGAGATTGGTTCTATGTCTGAGCGCCGTGTGGCCTTACTTATCGATGCGACGCTGTCAGGTGGTCTGCCGCCATTCTTGGTTGATAACGCTGGGGTCAACTCAGGCTTTATGATCGCCCATGTGACAGCAGCGGCACTGGCTTCAGAAAACAAATCTATCGCCCATCCGGGTAGCGTCGATAGCATCCCAACCTCTGCCAACCAAGAAGATCATGTCTCCATGGCGACCTATTGCGCACGCCGCTTATACGAGATGGCGCAAAATACTGCCACCATTATCGGTATTGAGCTATTGGCTGCCGGTCAAGGGATTGATTTTCATCGCGGATTAGAGACATCAGAGCCGTTGACTGTGGCGCATCAGAAACTGCGCGAGAAAGTGACTTTCTATGATAAAGACCGCTACCTAGCGCCTGATATCGAAGCGGCCAAGCAATTGGTATTAGACGGTACGCTTGCTGAGCACTGGCAGTCATTACGTAGCAACTGGTACGAGTCTAAATAAGCGTTAGATAATAGAAGGGAATGAGCAATGGCCATTACGAAAATTAGCACAACCGTGAGTCACACAGCGGCTGACATGATGCTGTGGACTGGCCGTGCAGAGCCATTTGAGACGGCACGTGCCCGCTACTGGTATCAGCTCGTCCAGCCTTACGAGGATCAAAATATTGGGCTAATCGGCTTTGCATGTGATCAAGGGGTTAGGCGCAATCAAGGCCGCGTGGGTGCGCGAGCTGCCCCGCCGCTGATTCGCCGAGCGTTTGCGACGCTGCCAGTGATTGCGTCGTTGCAGACACGCTATGACAATCAACTGGCAACATTGCTAGGTGATGCAGGCGATATCTATTGTCATGACGATGATGACTTTGCTGCGCACACTCTTGAGCAAGCTCAGCTCGAATATGCGGATAAGGTGAGCGCTATCGTCAAACAAGGCGGCTTGCCCATTGGACTTGGTGGTGGTCATGCCATTGCGTACGGTAGCTTTTTAGGATTATGGCAGGCATTAAAAAACACAAACGATACCACTACCGCACCGACCATCGGCATTATTAATTTTGATGCGCATCTTGATATTCGTCAGTCGGATGTGGCGACCTCTGGTACACCTTTTCGGCAAATTGCTGAGCATTTATCAGCACATGAGCAGCCTTTTCACTATTGCTGTATTGGCGTCAGTCGGTTCTCTAACACGGCAGCGCTGTTTGACCGCGCTGAACAATTGGGTGTACAAGTCATTAGCGACGAGGACTGTCAGCAGCAGCCTTGGCAGGTACTTGCCGATCAGGTTATAAGCTTTATCAATCAGGTTGATGTGGTTTATCTAACCATTGATATGGATTGCTTGCCTGCCAGTGTTGTGCCCGGTGTGAGTGCCCCAGCAGCTTACGGTATTGAGCTTGGGTTTGTTGAGCGCATGGTAAAAACCATCATGGCTACAGGCAAAGTAAAAATGACCGACATTGCCGAGATTAATCCTAATTTTGATATTGATGGGCGCAGCTGCAAGGTCGCTGCTCGACTACTGGCAACTATGGTAGAGCAGCATTTACTAGTCATCTAGGTTTATTGTCCAAGCTCATCGTCTAGGTTCGTTGATTAAATTCATTGCTTAGCTTAGCTTTGCCCTCTCATCCCGACCAATAGACACCACTGGCGTCCAAACAATAAGGAGCACATTATGAATGATTTCAACAATACGACAGCAACCATATTCGATGATGCCACCATGGCATCGTTTCATCAAATTATCATCAATGCCAATCTTGCCACGTTTTCTGCCCATTACGGTTTTAATAGCAGTGACCATGTACCTTATGGACAACTGGAAGATGCTGCCATCGGTATTATTGATGACAAAATTGCGTGGATTGGCTCTAATAAACAAATAGCAGAGCACCTGTCACATTACTCAGCAGAGCAAATCAAAAATGCTCATGGCGGCTGGGTAACCCCCGGATTTATCGACTGCCATACCCATATCGTTTATGGTGGCAACCGCAGCAATGAGTTCGAGGCGCGCTTGCAAGGCGCTAGTTATCAAGACATTGCTGCACAAGGTGGCGGCATTGTCTCAACCGTTAGTGCAACCCGCGCCGCTAGTGTTGAGTCGTTGTTTGCACAAAGTGAAAAGCGCCTACTCGCACTCATAAAAGAAGGCGTGACCAGTATCGAAATCAAATCGGGCTACGGCTTAGATTTAGACACTGAGCGCAAAATGCTCATGGTTGCTCGCCAGCTTGGTGACAAACACAATATACATGTGAGCACAACGTATTTAGCGGCACATGCCCTACCACCTGAATACAAGTCTCACATGCAGGACCGCTCGGATGAATACATCGAGCAAGTGTGCGAGTGGCTACCTATTTTGCATTCAGAGGGTTTGATCGATGCGGTCGATGGCTTCTGTGAAAACATCGCCTTTAATACTGAGCAAATCAGACGCGTTTTTGAAGTGGCACGCTCATTAAATGTACCAGTCAAACTGCACTCTGAGCAATTATCTGACATAGGTGGTAGTGCCTTGGTTGCTGAGTATCAAGGGTTATCCAGCGACCATCTAGAGCATTTATCAGAAGATGATATCAAAAAAATGGCTGCCAGCAATACCGTAGCTGTGATACTACCTGGGGCGTTTTATACATTACGTGACACCAAATTGCCACCGATTGAGGCGCTACGCAAACATCAGGTGCCAATGGCGCTTTCTACCGACTGTAACCCTGGCACTTCACCGCTCACCTCGCTTTTGTTAACGATGAACATGGGCTGCACGCTATTTTACTTAACCACTGAAGAGGTTTTGGCAGGAATTACTGTTCACGCAGCACAAGCATTGGGGCTATCTAATAAAGGTAAAATAGAGGTCAGCTGTGATGCAGATTTGGCACTATGGGATATTGCCCGTCCTGCCGATTTGGCTTATCAGATGGGGCTAAACCCTATCCAATGCACTATGGTTCAAGGTAAGTGGCGCAAGACGGTGTAACCTTTCTACCTTTACCTATCACCATTAAAAAAGCCACTAGCTAGTATGTTCATCTGGTGGCTTTTAATTTATCTGGTTTGGATATTTCTACTAGGCCATGTCTTTATTTCAAAAATGGTGATAAAAATGAGATAAATTGCCGTCAAACAAGAAAAATAATGCAGATAATATCGCGATATTAACCCGCTATTTGACGATGTTTGGCAAGATTTAGCTATTTTTAGCCCATGTAGATGACTATCGGGTGAATTGAAGACATGCTCTAGCGCTTATATTTGTTGGCAAACGTCTCACCTGTATTGGCATCCACATTGATACCAACGATCTCATCGCCTTTCAGCAAGTCAACTTTGTAATACAAAGGGTGAGCATCATAGTCGCGATCTGCTTCAAACTCGACTTCTAATGTCATACCGCCTATTTTTTTCTCAGCGATACCTATCGCACTCATAATATTTACTTTCGTACGATGCTGTACGTTGTAGTCGTTAATATCGTCGCGATCTAATCGCTCAGTCTCAGTCCCAATGACTGCTCCCGTCATTGCATCCACTACTACTTCATAACTATCGCTAGCCGTGCTAAATTCTATTTCATATATGCCATTTTCTGTATCATCATCATCTTCGTCATAATCAGCCCCGATTAGCATACCGGATGCCTGTGCGGTTGCGATAGTAATCGCTTGCTTTAAACCAATCTTGGTCGCTTGTGCTGCTTTTACCTCAGTAGACAGACTGGTTTGAGCCGCCATTACAGTCGTGCTCATGACACCTGTAGTTAGGGCGAATGCTAGGCCAGCACCTAAAGTGGTCAATTGTATTTTTTTAGACAGTTTATTCATTAACTTATTTCCTTTACTTATCACTTACTTTTATAAGCCATTTTTATAGTGTACTGCTATAACCCAATGAAATAATCTCTTTTCATTATCGATAGCGTTTAATGCCATTAGCTATACACTTATGTTAACGAGATTTTCTACTTGCTATAGGATGAAAAAGTATCAAAGTGTAATCACACTGTTTGAATAACCAATCTAAATATAGTACTGATACAAGTATCTATGTTCGATGAGCAGGCGTATGGTGTCGATAAAAAAATACTGCATTTATCGTCTTAGGATAAATGCAGTATGGATGTTCTCAACACTTACGTGGAGCAATAGACTAGAGAGTCTTAGTTTAAGATACCAAAAGCCACCAATGCATCAGCCACACGTTTAAAGCCAACCATATTAGCACCCGCCATATAGTCGATATAGCCATTGTCAGTTTGACCATATTGCTCTGAGGCATTAGCCGCACTATTATGAATATCTTTCATAATACCTTTTAAACGCTCATCGACTTGCTCAAAGGTTTGATATTGACGGACGGAGTTTTGCGACATCTCAAGCGCAGACACAGCGACACCACCAGCATTTGCGGCTTTACCAGGCGCATAATGGACGCGATGCAAGCGAATATAATCAATCGCTTCCGCAGTTAGCGGCATATTGGCACCTTCAACTACATACGTTACACCATTTTCAACCAATCGCTTAGCATCTTCTGCACTCACTTCGTTTTGAGTGGCACATGGCAACGCAATATCAGCCTCAAACTGCCATGGTTTTTGTTTGGCAAGCCATTCGCCACCATAGACATCGACATACTCTGCTAATGGTTTGTTTTGATATTTTTGTTTTTTGAGCCAATTAATTTTCTCTTGATTAAGACCTTGTTCATCGTACAAAGTCCCTTGTGAGTCAGATACCGTGATAGCTATACCGCCAAGCGCATTCACTTTTTCAGCGGCGTGGAGTGAGACATTTCCAGCGCCTGAGATAAGTACTTTTTTGCCTTTGATGTTATCACCTTGGGCGATAAGCATGTTTTCTAAGAAATAAACGGCACCGTAGCCAGTCGCTTCTGTGCGCATCAAACTGCCACCGAATCCCACGCCTTTACCAGTAAGAACACCAGTCGACTCACGTGTCAAATTTTTGTACATCGCAAACATATAGCTGACTTCTCGACCACCAACACCGATATCACCAGCAGGCACATCCATATCTTTACTTACATAGTGATATAACTCACGCATAAAGGCATAGCAAAAACGACGGATTTCACTATCCGTTTTACCTTTAGGATCAAAATCAGAGCCACCTTTACCACCGCCAATCGGCAAGCCCGTTAAAGCGTTTTTAAAAATTTGCTCAAAACCTAAAAACTTCAGTACTGACTGATTAACCGTAGGGTGAAATCTAAGACCGCCTTTGTATGGTCCTAACGCATTACAGAACTGAACACGCCAACCACGATTGACTTGCACGTTGCCTTTATCATCTTCCCAGTTAATCCGAAAGCCAAATACCCGATCAGGCTCCACCAAACGCTCAAATACTTTCAAAGTATTGTATTCAGGATGAGCATCATATAAAGGCTGAATCGTAATGGCCACCTCTTTTACTGCCTGAATGAACTCTGGCTGATGCGCATAACGTGCTTCGACTTTTTTGATGGCCTGACTGATACTCATATATTTCTTCCTTAGGATCAAATGGTGATTGTACTTATTTACATCAACATCACGTCATATAAAGGCTGACGAGGAAATTTTTAACGCTGATATAAAACTGAAATCGCTTCTATACAAGGTTATGTATAGAAGCAAGGGGGATTAAAAACTGATTATGTATGTGACTACATTACACATATAGAGATAAAAACTATTTTTATTCCATAATTATATATCATTTTTTAGGTACATAAGTCTAGTAAATATCATCATCATGAAAGTTTATGATCAATAGCTAAGGCATATCCTTAATTCAATCAATAGTCGCTTAAAGCGTTTAAAAATGATTCAGCTTTATCATTGATTTTCAAATAAGAACACACCCTACAAGTATCTTAACGCAACTAAAGACAGTAACATTTTACTGGCATGCTAGGCACTTGTATTAGCTTTTACCAAAAAAATAAACACTTGTTTTTATTTGTATATAAATTTAAGATAAAAGGTCGATAAAATATAACAAACGGTAAAAAAATATGGAAAAATGGCTTTTTTTCCGTTGCAGTATATATCAATGTTAACAACAAGGGTTTATAATCACCCGTCTATACAACATATAGTTATGTCTTTTTCAACATTATCAATAGCTATTCTATCAATCCCACAATCTATCATAGAGAAAGCGATATGCGTACAGACTCATTCCAGCAAATTTTGGAAGACCTAAACAGTTCATCAACGGATGTTGAAGCATCTGCCTTAATTTCTAACGATGGTCTTATGATTGCCTCAGCACTACCAACAGGCATTGACGAAGACCGTGTTGGTGCAATGTCAGCAGCTTTGCTGTCATTGGGCGATCGTGCAGGCCGTGAGTTGGCGCGTGGTAGTATCGATCGTATTATGATTCAAGGCGAGCAAGGCTACGTTATTATGACATCATCGGGAGATGAGGCGGTACTGACGATTATGGCAAAACCAAATGCGAAACTTGGTTTGATATTCTTAGACATCAAGCGTGCATCAGAAGCCCTTGCAAAACTTATCTAATGAGCGATTTTAGAGGTTTGTTAAACGAGAAACCTTACTTTAAATCAAAACTGAGTGACTGTCTCATAAAAACTATTTAAGATAATACACACTATTTTATAAGATCAGTGCTTAAATAAGTGTTAGGGTCAATAATAAGCTAAAACTCTATTCACTATAAATAACATTCTCGACAAGTTCCACATAAAGCTGGCTTTTTAATCATTATGAATACAACGATCCATAAAGGAGATTACTATGGGTTCTCCAATCCCTGATGCACATAAGCCTGATATGCCTGCTAAGCAGATTACTATAACTTACCATGATGGCACCTCACGCACTGTCTATGACACGGGTATTGAACGCCCTTATCCTGATGGCAAGCTGATTGTATCGCGTACTGATTTGAACGGTATACTGACACATACCAATGATGCTTTTGTTGAAATTAGCGGTTACACTATTGAGGAACTAATCGGTCAACAACATTACATTTTGCGCCATCCTGATATGCCAAAAGCTGCTTATAAAGACTTGTGGAGTACTGCAGTCTCTGGACAAAAGTGGCATGGCTATGTCAAAAACTTGTGCAAAGATGGTAGTCATTACTGGGTCTATGCTACTGTCGTGCCGAATGTTCGTCACGGCAAAACAGTAGGCTATACATCAGTACGACGCAAACCATCACGCAGCAAGATAGAAGCAGCGATAGCGTTGTATGCTGAAATGAAAAAAAATGAGGAAGATTGAGTCATGACGACACATAATATGTTAATCGCCCCAGATTTTTCGCCTGAGCGTTTCGCAGGCTGGCACATGTTCAATACGTTGATTCAAAAACGTGCTAACTTAAATATGCACTTGAACATTCCATCCTCACATGATGAGCAAGAGCAAGTCATTACTGCTGGTAACATTCAAATCATTTATGCCAACCCTTTTGATGCAGCAACATTGATTCGTGAGCAAGGCTACCGTGCAGTCGCCCGCCCTATCGGAAAATCTGATGAGATGGTCATTGCCGCTGCAGCAAAGAGCGATATCAACTGCTTAGAAGACATAAAAACTGGCGCTACTGTAGCAATGGCCGATAACCGTGATGTTAAACTAGTTGGCCTACGCTTATTAGAAGCCATTGATATAGAAGAAGCTGATCTGACTTGGGATATCACTGAAACTTATCAAGCAGCAGCTCGAAAAGTCATTAAAGGCGAGGCCCAGGCTGCCTTTTTTTTAGCAGAGATATTTCATAGCTTTTCTCGTCTGACCAAAACTCAACTATCAGTACTTATCGAAAGTGATTTGGCTGATATCAGTCATGTACTGCTTATTAAAGAGGATTTCCCTGACACCGAAATCTTTATGAATGCCATTCTCAATCTGCATAATGACGACGATGGTAAAGAAGCATTAGCAGAACTGGGTATGCCTCATGGATTTGAAGCGATGGATGAGGAAGATGCTGAATTTATGATAGATTTAATGCAGACCTTGCTTGACTAGTTTTTCATTGAGATATTGACATATTGCATCGTTTTGCTTGCTTAGGTCATAGCCTATTGCACCTTAATGGTCGCTATATAATATGAGCCATACAATAGCGACTATGACTTACAAGGACACTATTATGTCTGATTTAGATCTTATCAAAGAAAATGAGATGGAAGCTCGGCGAGTATTTCGTTTATACTCACGTAAAGTATTTTTGGCACCCAACAATCGTCATTTTCACGAACAACGTATCAATGCTGCGCTATTATTGAACGAAAAAGAGCCTTTACAAGGTGCCGTTGCAGACTTTTTTTATGGCTGTTGGTATGATATCCCTTATGATGTAAACAACTTGTTTATTCGTGTCAAAGGTCGGCTTTACCCTCATATTGAGCAAGGGTTCCGCGAATGTATCAATAAGAAAAGATACATTCAACGCAATAGTATGCTCGCAACCCGTTGGAGCGTGTTGGTTTCGCCTTCTCTCAATGAACAAAAGCGACGACTACGTATCAGTAGCGATGATGCCAAAGAAATATCTAAGGACATCACAACTGAACTGATGCAAGCACGTGATGATGAAGACTGGGGTACAATTGAGCAGATCGAAAACGAATTTTTTGCTCACTGTATCGCACGCAATGATCGGCTTGCCTTCTCTTTAGTATGGTTTCGCTTAGGCAAAAGCGACTGGCAGTTTGATGAACGTTGGAATAACTGTCAACAAAACCTTGATCAAACCCAAAACATTAAAACTTAATTTATTGCCTATTTATAACCTTTATTATAACGGTAGCTGCTATGTCTTCTTATTTAAATGCTGATAAAACGTATCTGACTTTAACTCCAGCCGGTATTTTTGAGGCATTTTCTCAAAGTGAACCCACTGATAAGCAGTTATCATTACAAGACTTACTGTCTTATGCACAGACACTGCTCGCAGCCGAATGGCTAGAACGCTACTCTGATGAATGGTTGCAAAACTTTATCGAGCAAGGTTGGATTGAAAAACTGTCCTTGCTTTTACCAGCACCTAATCTACCACTAGATCAGTTCTTACCCTACGTGGTTGCTAGCTTGTCAGGGAAACGCCGTGCCGCCATCGGCTCTGATGAAGGATTCTGTTTGGCACGCATTGGCTACAGCCAAGAAGAAGCCGATATGTTGAGTGTCGCAGCGGCTGACTTTTCAGGATTTATACTACGTCAAAAACAACGTGGTTGGGCAGTAGAAAGCCAAGCCATCTCGTTTTTTCAGCAGGTTGATATGTTGATTCCTGAGACCAGTTTTGTGTTTTTATGGATTGATGGTTCAGGCTACGTACTCATCATCGATGGCGAACCTCTAACCAACAGCCGTGCTTTTGTAGAACTGGTATGGGCGTTAAAAACTTCAGGATTAAGATTTCTTAGCTAAAATTTCTTAGCTAGAGCATTAAACCATCTAACATCATACATGCAACTGGCCCTAGGGTCTGTTGTTACCGTAGACTACTCTATCAATCTGCTACAACGTCACTTTTGCCTGATACTTAACATACTCTAATGTTTCAATTATCAACGTTAATGCCCTGCGAATTAACAATTCATACCTCTTACTTCGTCATACTGTCTTCTATCAATATTCTGTTTTGGGATATTATCCAATACTTTCGCTTAACTGGTCAGCATGCTTTATTAGGTTTGTTGGCTCTCTATGACTTATGAAATTTATGGTTTATAAAATTTATGGCTTATGAAACAGTCATAACCTGCTAGCTCTCAACAACAGGAGTCTATATGTCCGTTAACTCAACCCACCCAATTATTGTATTTGATGTCAATGAAACCTTGCTAGATATTGAGACCTTAACCCCTTTATTCACTCGCTTATTCGATGACAAGCTCATGCTAAGAGAGTGGTTCGCTCAACTGGTACTCTACTCTCAAACCATGACGCTATCAGGGCTGTATGCACCTTTTGGTGAGCTAGGTGTTGGCGCCTTACAGATGACTGCTGATATCCATAAAATCACGCTGACAGATGACGATATCACAGAACTCAAAACACTCATGGGAAAAATGCCGGCCCATCCCGATGTCATACCTGCATTGACCAAGCTACGTGATGCAGGGTTTCGACTGGCGACATTGACCAATTCAGCAAGTAGCACCTCTCCTTCACCACTCGAAAAAGCCGGTATCAGTCAGTTCTTTGAGCAGCAATTCAGCGTAGAAACTGTCGGAAAATTCAAACCCGCACCTGAGACTTATCAAATGGTCGCCAAGGAAATGTCTGTTGAGACGTCAGATTTATGCCTCGTAGCTTCTCATCTTTGGGATACGATAGGCGCTCAAGCGGCTGGTTGCCAAGGTGCATTTCTAAAACGCCCTCATAACGCTATGTTACCTGCGTCCAATGTACCGACACCGAATTTTATGGCCTCAGATCTTGTCACGCTTGCTAAGAAAATCATACTCGATGCTAAAAACTAGAGGCTGTTAAACAAGAAAGCTATTACCGTCAATAATTAAAATTTTACCGCCACTGCTCCTGAGTAATTTTATATAGCACATGCTCAGCAAGTGGATGGTTAGACTCAAGCATTGGATGATAAAAGTTTTCTTGCGTATCAGTCATGCCAATGCGCTGCATGATTAATTGCGAGTGCTTGTTAATAACAGCCGTAAACGCGACGACCTCATCAAGCATTAACGTTTCAAATGCAAACGTTAATGAAGCTCTTGCGGCCTCCGTTGCATAACCTTTTCCCCAATAATCTTTGTGTAGTCGCCAAGCCATCTCTACAGCAGGTGCAAAAGGCATATCAACATGTGCTTCATTTAAGCCAACCATACCGATAAAGGCATTCGTCTCTTTTAGGCTCACGGCCCAAAATCCCCAGCCTTTATCTTCAATAAGCTTTGAACATTTATTGGCTATGGCATCGCTCAATTTTGGTGACAGTGGCTTGGGAAAATACTTCATGACGTCAAGATCAGCATTCATTTCAGCAAAGACAGGTAAATCACTCGCCTGCCACTGTCTAAGATAGAGACGTTCCGTTTCTATTGTCTGAGGTTTCATACTGTTTGACCTTTTGCTTTATGCTTTATGCTTTATGCTTTATGCTTTATGCTTTATGCTTTATGCTTTAGCCTAAAAAAATACCGCTTCCATCTTAGAAGTGGTATTTTTATCATTACTATAGGCGATTTAATATTAAAAAATACAGCGATACGGATTATATTTTGCGTAGCCTCTGTCTGCGTAGGCACAGCAAGCAAGAAAAATATAACCGATATCGCGTGGTTGTATTTGTATTTTTTATTTAGGGCTGACTATCGTTTAAAAATGGATAACGGTACGAATGCTCTCGCCCTTATGCATTAAGTCAAAAGACTCATTAATGTCTTCCAATGGCATGGTATGGGTGATGAACTCTTGTAATGGGATCTCACCTGCCAGATAACGTTCAACGTAGCCTGGTAATTCTGAACGACCTTTTACCCCGCCAAATGCTGAGCCACGCCAGACGCGCCCAGTCACAAGTTGAAACGGACGGGTAGAGATTTCTTGCCCTGCACCTGCGACACCGATGACGACCGACTCGCCCCAGCCTTTATGGCAGCACTCAAGTGCTGAACGCATGATATCGACATTACCGATACATTCAAATGAATAATCCACACCGCCATCGGTTAATTCCACGATGACTTCCTGAATGGGCTTGTCGTAATCTTTCGGATTGATGCAGTCAGTCGCACCTAATTTTTTGGCCAATTCAAACTTGCTCTCATTAATATCAATTGCAATGATACGACTGGCTTTTGCCATCGCAGCACCGATGACTGCCGATAGACCAATGCCGCCGAGACCAAAGATAGCAACGGTCGCACCCTCTTCGACTTTTGCGGTATTCATGACCGCACCCATACCCGTGGTGACACCACAACCCAGCAAACAAACTTCCTCTAACGGTGCTTCTTTATTGACCTTGGCCAAAGAAATTTCTGGCAAAACCGTATATTCAGAGAAGGTTGAGCAGCCCATATAATGATAGATTGGCTTACCATCTTTATAAAAACGCGTGGTGCCATCTGGCATTAGGCCTTTACCTTGGGTTTCACGTACCGCCGAGCACAAGTTGGTTTTGCCCGACGTACACATTTTGCAGACTTTACATTCCGCTGTATATAAAGGAATCACATGGTCACCAACTTGCACGCTAGTCACGCCCTCACCGATCTGCTCAACGATACCGCCACCTTCATGACCTAAAATCGCTGGGAATACGCCTTCTGGGTCTTCACCAGAGAGCGTAAACGCATCGGTATGACAAACACCACTTGCTACGATTTTTACCAATACTTCGCCTTTCTTTGGCAGCATCACATCTACTTCTTCGATAGATAGTGGTTCATTTGGCCCCCAAGCGATGGCGGCTTTAGATTTGATAAATTGATCTGACATAGCTGTCTCTCTTTTTAGTTCGTTATTAGGCATAGCCTGTTGGGGCCAATATCTGAAACATTTCGAAGCGGATACTTCTCATTATAGTTATTTCTAGCATGATAACAATATGCTATATTTGCAAATAACTTTTACATATTGGTAATAATCATGCGTTGGGATGGGGTCAGTGAGTTTGTTTATGTTGCAGAATACGAGAGCTTCACGCGCGCCGCCAAAGAACTAGGTATCTCAACCGCACAAGTCAGCCGACAAATCAGTGCATTAGAGAAACGGCTTAATATTAAACTGCTATATCGTACAACACGAAAAGTCTCACTCACAGAAGAAGGACGTGTTTTCTATCAACACTGCCGTGGTGTATTAGACGGCTTAGATGCTGCTGAACAGGCGGTCAGTCGCTTTCAATCAACGCCACAAGGTCGAATTAAACTAACGGCACCTATGACGTATGGCGAGCAGCAATTATTACCGCTGATCAATGATTTTATGGTGCAGTATAGTAATATCGAAGTAACAGCGTTTTTGAGTAATCAAATGATTGACTTGATTGATGGTGGTTACGATTTAGCGATTCGCATCGGTAAATTAAGCGACTCAACGATGATGGCAAAGAAGCTCAGCCATCGCACTAACTTTGTCTGTGCCGCGCCTTCTTATCTCGATACATATGGCACGCCTCACTCTCTGAATGATTTGAGTCATCATAACTGCTTACTGGGTACTCGTGATTATTGGTACTTTAGAGATGCCGACCAAATAGATAGCGATCAAAAAACCAATAACAGTGTCAAAGAAAAAAACTTGCGTGTCTCTGGAAACATCCAATATAACAATGGGCATAGCCTAGTCGATGCCGCTTTGAAAGGTTTGGGTGTCGTCCAGCTGCCTGACTATTACGTGCAAAAGTATTTAGAATCAGGGGAGCTGATAAGCTTATTGGATGACTATCGAGAGCCAGAAGAAAGTATTTGGGCTATTTATCCGCACAATCGTCATTTATCACCAAAGATTAGGTTGCTGGTAGACTATCTGGCAGAACGTTTGGCTTAAGAGTCCGTTAACGCACTTTGTCATGATGCTTTTTATTGTGTGCGTTGTTATGCGTGTTGTTATGTTCGTTGTTGTACTCGCTATTATTTGAGTTGCTATGCAAGGCTGATTACGGATAAGCTAATTACGGATAAGCTAATTACGGATAGGTTGATTACACACAAGGTTATGATGCACAATGAATGTTCGATGTTGCCAACTATTACGGATAACCAATCACCATAAAAAAGGATGACTCATGATTAAAATCGTCTCTATCGCTGCTTTGGCTTTGGCCATGACGGCTTGTGCCAGTGTTGAAAACGTTCTAAATGCACCCACCTCTTCGCTAAAAACCACGACAACGGCTATCAATGCTGAAAAAGGCTTGGTAACCATGCAAAGCAATCATTCCGTGCAAGATACTGCCGATAAGCTGGTCTCAGTTATCGAAAGCAAAGGCATGAAAGTATTTGCGCGCGTCGATCATCAGAAAAATGCACAAGGTGTCGATTTAACCTTACGACCAACCCAGGTCATTATGTTTGGCAACCCTAAAGCCGGTACGCCCTTGATGAACTGTGAGCAGACTGTCGCCATTGATTTACCACAAAAAATCCTCATCAGCGAGGATGCTGATCAAAAAGTATGGCTGTCTTATAACAATCCTGAATATCTCAAAACCCGCCATAATATCGAAGGCTGTGATACCGTCATTGATAATATCTCAAAAGCATTAAATGCGGTCAGCACAGCAGCGGTTGCTAAGTAATACTACACTCAAAAAACACGACCTAAAAAAACAGAAAAGGTGGGTTAGCCAAAACATAACCCACCTTTTTATTTGTTTATGCATTTATTACAAACAATCGGACTGTGCTATTTGTGTATGTAATTCTACTTTTAGCTTCTTTGCACACTCGATAATTTTTCTTCGATCGGCAGGAATTGCACCATACTCAATCGCTGTTTCTCGCATCTGCACAGTGACATCATAATGCGGATAACTGGCGTTACGATGAAACAGGCGCGCATCTAATTCAATCAATGCTGCAAAATCATGCAATTCTTGTAATGTATCAGCTAATAGATGACACCACTTATAGCCTTTAAATTCTATTTGCATAAAATCCACATATATCGCCATCTCAGTTACCTGTCTTATTTATCGTATTGCTTTAGATTGAAGCATCAATCAGCTTCAACAATAGGAAACACTCTGTCGTAAACCCAATTAAAGACAAAAGCATATACTAAATAAAATGTCGCCATAGCGATATCCATTTTAAAAGCTGCCCACAAACTGATGTCCAAATACCAAGCAATCGCTGGCAAAAACAGCACTAGCAAACCACCTTCAAACAGTGCAGCATGTAGTACTCGTATGGCAACCGTCTTTTTTACCTCACCACGTAGTTTAAGCAGGGCGTTATCAAATAAGATATTATAAAAATAATTCCATACCGTCGCGACGATAGAGCCAGTCAATGCTACGACGCCCATGGAATGCAGCTCAAAACCAAATACCCAACTTGCCAGCGGTGCAAAAATCAATAGACCGATGAGTTCAAACCCTACAGCATGACGAATACGATCTTTAGTGCTACGCATGGCTCGTTCCACACCTATCTCTCATTTATCCACTCGCTATCGTTAATAAGTGCGACTGGCTAATAAGTACTGCTATAGTCAGCTCAAAATAAAATTGTTATGGTTAGGGCAAACATCATAAAACAAT
>NZ_RRYV01000230.1 GCF_014861395.1 Psychrobacter sp. FME13
AGATTAATTAGACTTGTATACAAACCACTTGGGTGTTGTATGGTCAAGCCAAACGAGCAATTAGTACAGGTTAGCTACACGCATCGCTGCGCTTCCACACCCTGCCTATCAACGTCCTAGTCTTGAACGGCTCTTTAGGGAAATCTAATCTTGAGGTGGGCTTCCCGCTTAGATGCTTTCAGCGGTTATCCCATCCGAACGTAGCTACCGGGCAATGCCACTGGCGTGACAACCCGAACACCAGAGGTTCGTCCACTCTGGTCCTCTCGTACTAGGAGCAGATCCTCTCAAATTTCCAACGCCCACGGTAGATAGGGACCGAACTGTCTCACGACGTTCTAAACCCAGCTCGCGTACCTCTTTAAATGGCGAACAGCCATACCCTTAGGACCTGCTTCAGCCCTAGGATGAGATGAGCCGACATCGAGGTGCCAAACACCGCCGTCGATATGAACTCTTGGGCGGTATCAGCCTGTTATCCCCAGAGTACCTTTTATCCGTTGAGCGATGGCCCTTCCATACAGAACCACCGGATCACTAAGACCTACTTTCGTACCTGCTCGACTTGTGGGTCTCGCAGTTAAGCGCGCTTTTGCCTTTATACTCTACGACCGATTTCCGACCGGTCTGAGCGCACCTTCGTACTCCTCCGTTACTCTTTAGGAGGAGACCGCCCCAGTCAAACTACCCACCATACATTGTCCTCGGTATTGTTATACCTGAGTTAGAACCCCAACATGACCAGGGTGGTATTTCAAGATTGGCTCCACCAAGACTAGCGTCTCGGTTTCAAAGCCTCCCACCTATCCTGCACAAGTCAGGTCAAAGTTCAATGTAAAGCTGTAGTAAAGGTTCACGGGGTCTTTCCGTCTAGCCGCGGGTACACAGCATCTTCACTGCGATTTCGATTTCACTGAGTCTCTGCTGGAGACAGCGCTGCCATCATTATGTCATTCGTGCAGGTCGGAACTTACCCGACAAGGAATTTCGCTACCTTAGGACCGTTATAGTTACGGCCGCCGTTTACTGGGGCTTCGATCAAGAGCTTCGCTTACGCTAACCCCATCAATTAACCTTCCAGCACCGGGCAGACATCACACCCTATACGTCCACTTTCGTGTTTGCAGAGTGCTGTGTTTTTAATAAACAGTTGCAGCAGCCTGGTATCTGCGACTGCCAACAGCTCAAGGAGCAAGTCCTATCACCATCAACAGCGTACCTTCTCCCGAAGTTACGGTACCATTTTGCCTAGTTCCTTCAGCAGAGTTCTCTCAAGCGCCTTGGTATTCTCTACCTGATCACCTGTGTCGGTTTAGGGTACGATTCGTTTATAACTATTGCTTAGAAGCTTTTCCTGGAAGCATGGTATTTGCCACTTCGTCTTACAAGTAAGACTTGCTATAAGATCTCGGTATAGAATAGCCCGGATTTACCTAAGCTATAAACCTACATCCTTTCACCTGGACAACCAACGCCAGGCTGACATAACCTTCTCCGTCCCTCCATCGCATTATAAACAAGTATCGGAATATTAACCGATTTCCCATCGACTACGCCTTTCGGCCTCGCCTTAGGGGTCGACTCACCCAGCCCCGATTAACGTTGGACTGGAACCCTTGATCTTCCGGCGTGCGAGCTTTTCACTCGCATTATCGTTACTCACGTCAGCATTCGCTCTTGTGATACCTCCAGCATGCTTTACAACACACCTTCACAGGCTTACACAACGCTCCCCTACCACTTGAAAACAAATTCAAATCCGCAGCTTCGGCTCCTAGTTTGAGCCCCGTTACATCTTCCGCGCGGGCCGACTCGACTAGTGAGCTATTACGCTTTCTTTAAAGGATGGCTGCTTCTAAGCCAACCTCCTAGCTGTCTATGCCTTCCCACCTCGTTTCCCACTTAACTAGGAATTTGGGGCCTTAGCTGGCGGTCTGGGTTGTTTCCCTCTCCACGATGGACGTTAGCACCCACCGTGTGTCTCCCGGATATCACTCATCGGTATTCGGAGTTTGCATCGGTTTGGTAAGTCGGTATGACCCCCTAGCCGAAACAGTGCTCTACCCCCAATGGTGTTCGTCCGAGGCGCTACCTAAATAGCTTTCGGGGAGAACCAGCTATCACCGAGTTTGATTAGCCTTTCACCCCTATCCACAAGTCATCCCCTGGCTTTTCAACGACAGTGGGTTCGGTCCTCCGGTGCCTGTTACGGCACTTTCAACCTGCTCATGGATAGATCACTCGGTTTCGGGTCTATACCCTGCAACTAGACGCCCTATTAAGACTCGGTTTCCCTACGGCTCCCCTAAATGGTTAACCTTGCTACAGAATATAAGTCGCTGACCCATTATACAAAAGGTACGCGGTCACCACGCAAGGTGGCTCCCACTGCTTGTACGCACACGGTTTCAGGTTCTATTTCACTCCCCTCACAGGGGTTCTTTTCGCCTTTCCCTCACGGTACTGGTTCACTATCGGTCAGTCAGGAGTATTTAGCCTTGGAGGATGGTCCCCCCATCTTCAAACAGGATTTCTCGTGCCCCGCTCTACTTAATATGTTAACGCTAATGTTTCGAATACAGGACTATCACCTACTACGGTCAGCTTTCCCACGCTGTTCTTCTACATTAGCACTAATCGGCTTCTCCCCGTTCGCTCGCCGCTACTAGGGGAATCTCAATTGATGTCTCTTCCTAAGGGTACTGAGATGTTTCACTTCCCCTCGTTTGCTTCCTAATAAATTAGGATACCTAGCTTATGCTAGGTGGGTTTCCCCATTCAGAAATCTCCGGATCACAGGATATTGCCGCCTCCCCGAAGCTTATCGCAGGCTGTCACGTCTTTCATCGCCTCTGACTGCCAAGGCATCCACCATGTGCGCTTCATTACTTGACCATACAACCCCAAGTAGTCTTACGACTTCAAAGTGTCATACAATCTAATTATGATAACGATATCACCTATGTTTATACGCTTGATTCAGTTCTCTTTACTTTTTTAGTAACCAACCCCTGGGATAACAACTGATGTCGTTAAGAGGTCGATTACTAAGGTTAAGAAGTGCGCGTGAACACGCGCTTCTTAACCCAGACTCATATCTATGTTTTTAAATAGTTCCTATGCTCTCGTCGAGTCATAAGTTCTGTATAAAACAGAA
>NZ_RRYV01000231.1 GCF_014861395.1 Psychrobacter sp. FME13
TCATATCTGTTGAGATGTTTTATCTTATAACATTTTTATACTTAATGCACTATATTCAATCAAGGAAAATCAGACGAAACCATCGAAAAGCTCGCCAACATGTCAGCGTTCAACCGTATTGGTGAACCAGTTGACATCGCCCGTGTCGTAGCGTTTTTGGTGAGTGAGGAAGCAGCTTGGGTGACTGGGCAAAATATCGGTGCTAACGGCGGCGTAGCTTAACCAATCGCTGCTATAAAGCTGAGCATCACATCACACCACCACACCACCACACCACCACACCACCAGCATCACATCACCAAATAAGAAGCCTGTCTTAATGACGGGCTTTTTTTATCTATTTAGCTGATAAATCACCTTTCCGATAAGGTGATGCGCCTCTATCCAGCCCATCGCTGCTTCGCTAGTGCTGGCAATATAATTGTCGCCTTTTAGACGCAGGCGCGTGATGTGGTGCTTTTGTGGACGCCTGTCTGTGCTTTTGGATGCCAGACTGTACTCTAGCTGAGTTATTCGCTTGATAATATGACCATATTTTGGATGGTTTACGGCGACAATATCGCCCACCTTTAATGTCAACTTATCAGCTAATAAACGCTTTACAGATAGACGAGACAGATATTTATTTGAATCAGTCAATACAGCAGAGGATGGTGTTAAATAACCATGCCGACACAGCAATACAAAAGCACCCGACTCAAGAGTCGGGTGCATACTGTTGCCAATGACTTTCATGACTTTAAATTTCATTTAATCGTATTCTGAGCTGCTATTAAGAATACACCTTAGCTTAGCCTAGTTTAGGATAAACGGTTTCTACTTTTGGCTCGTACGGGCAAACGGCACGGTAGGTTTCTACGCCTTTTGAATCCCAAAACGTTGCGGCAAACTCATTCACCAAATCAACCAGTTTTTGAGCATTTTCCACATCGATATGCTGTTTGGCAGCAGAACCAGCTAGCATGATGTCATGCGCTAGTGTATGGATATTTGGGTATTTTTCTAGCAATGCACCCTTAAAGTAATCACCCCAAATAATACGTACTTCATGCTTAACAGACTCAGCATGCTTTTCTTTGTCAGCGACCAAACGTACTAGCTTGGCTTGATCTGCACGGCTGTCGGTTAACGCCTCAATTTGGTGGCAATAACGCAGTACACTTAACGCAAAAATTTGAGCAGGCGTACTGTCATAAATACCACAAGGGATATCACAGTGAGCAGAGACTTGGGCAAATGGTCGAGCACTATCTAGTTTTGTGAGAAGAGTATGGAGCATAATAAACTTCCTTATTATTTTGTTATTGTAAGAACTGGCTTATTTCCCGTTTTTTTTACTAAATTGACGGTAGGCAATAAACACAGCAAACGCAACGGCAGCAGCAATAGCACCATAAAACAGCACATGTACAAGCATGGACTCATTAGCCCCATGATCGTGTCCTGGATGAGCCATCGCGCTGGTACTCATAAATAGTAAAGACAAAACGGCCATCATAGGCGCTAAAACAGTTTGACTGATATTTTGTTTATTCATAATTTTATCCATAAAATTGAGGATGAGATAAGGAAAGTAAGTTTGCGACGTTAAACACTATGAATCTCAATACTATAAAGCCAAGCTCAGTGGCTCTTTATACGTGCCTTATAGATTTCGTCTTTCATAGATCAATTCTTTGACTGACAATAGCGTAAAACAGCCTATTTGTAAATGATTATCATTTATATAATAAGCTGTTTTTATAGGTGAAAGCCTTATTCATAAAGCACTCATCCCTCTTAACACAAAATTTTGGCACAAAAAAAGGACACCTCCCGGTATCCTTTTTCATACTTATAAAGCTAAGATAGCTTAATCATTGCATCGCTATTTACGACTCAACGCCAGCATCTTGACCTTTATATTTTGCGTTAGCATAGTCCCAGTTCACTAGTTTGTCTAGGAACGTATCTACATAGTCAGGACGACGGTTACGGTAATCAACATAGTATGCATGTTCCCATACATCACAGGTCAATACAGCAACTTGACCATTCGCTAATGGTGTACCAGCGTTACCAGTCTTAGCGATTGATAGTTTGCCACCGACTTTGTCAGCGACTAGCCATGCCCAACCTGAACCGAACTGAGTCAATGCTGCATTTTTGAACTCTTCACGGAATTTGTCATAGCTACCGAAATCTTCTTCGATTTTAGCTTTTAGATCACCAGTAGGTTCACCGCCACCATTGGTTGGCGTCATGCAATTCCAATAAAATGTGTGGTTCCATACTTGGGCTGCTTGATTAAACATCCCTTGCTTGCTGTCATCTTCAGCAGTCGCTAAGATGATTTCTGGTAGCGTTTTGCCTTCTAGACCAGAACCTGGTAACAAAGCATTAAGCTTGGTCACGTATGCATTGTGATGCTTATCATGGTGAAATTCTAACGTCTCAGCACTGATATGTGGCTCTAGTGCGTCTTTTGCGTATGGTAGTTCTGGTAAAGTGATATGTGACATATTATTGTATCTCCTGGCTGGTTTAGCCCTCTGATCACTCAGAATAAGCATATGCTTACTGATATATGCTAGAGGCTAAAGTGGCTTGTTTTTATTAAAAATCCTAAAATTGTACTCAACTAGAATACTACTTAATCATTCCCTTAAAGTAAACCTGTCGAAATAAGCGAACGACCAATCTTTATATTATAACTGCAAGTCTTGTTTGTATCATCAAACTTGCATCTTTATAATCACACGCTCTAAACGTGTTGCAAATATTCCAACCTAGGGCGTAGTCTCATCTTAAAAATGGTGATAAAAATGAGATAAATTGCAGCCAAACGAGAAAAGTAGTACAGATAATATCAAGATATCAGCAGGCTACTTGACACTGTTTAGCAAAAATTTAGCTGTTTTTAGCCCATTTAAAGTGTAATGTCCGGATTGAGGACATGCTCTACAAAACTGGTTGATGAATTTAATGAACCGTCAAAAACCATGATTACTAACTTTTGCCATGAAGTATAGCAAAATGAAGATACAAACTCAGTTACTGAATGTTATATCACATCAATAATTACCAATGATAATAATAAATAAAACCAATCAATATCTAATTTTGGTGGTGTTCTAAAAAGTATGCTGGCATCAGACGTAGCCATAATTGATGTAA
>NZ_RRYV01000232.1 GCF_014861395.1 Psychrobacter sp. FME13
AATGGGTCGATTGGTTTAACAAAACTCGCATTCATAGTACGATTGGCTATGTGTCGCCTTTTGAGTTTGAGAGACGATACTATGATAGTTTTATTGAGTCAGACAAAGCTGCCTGACTCAAGCAATCAAGTCTCCGATATAGTCGGGGCGGTTCAATTAACTGCAAACGTGTGTTTGTCCTTGATTGCTGTACAGCTATAAATTCGGCGATTATGTACATATTTTTTTCAGACAACCAATGAATGTTCTGCTCTTCAACTATTTTTTTAATTAACGGAGCTGCTTGATCTTCATATATACCAAGAACAGGCTCCAAACTTATTGAATCAGGATGATCTACAAAGTTATAAAATGAATTCATTGTGGTTGCATTAAATACAGTTTGTTCAAAGCGTTTTTCATTTAATTTATCGAAAGTAAACAACCTATTTCTCTTGCCACCTGTCTCAAAACTAAACTTATCCAATAAAAATCGGGGTACGGTATGCTGCTTCTTAACATCAGTAGTCATTTTCAAAGTTTTATCCCTTAGTGTATTAAAATTAAACAATTATTTAGCGTTCTATATTTTTATTAAAAAGCATGCTGCATAAGAAAACCGTATCGCAAATCCTATCTAGAATAGTTGATATTGAGTTCGAGAAGCTGAAATTCTATACACTCAGAAGTATATAGGTACTGCAACAGCCTAATATTCAAGTTTTACTAGGAAACACTTTTGTTCCCATAAGAGACGTTATAACAAATGATGTTGGGCAGAAGACGTCACGGTATCTGTTGCGATAAAGTATGGGTAGCTTATCGATAATAATTTTTCAATAATACAGCCTAATTCTGAGCTGTGTTATAATTCGTCATTATATGATTGGCATATTGTTGCCATTATTGCCCATTTATCTTTTATACATTAAGACTCTTCTATGTCCAAAACTCCGTTTGACGCTCAATCTATTTCTAGCAGCCTACGTGCTGTTAAACACCAACCGCGTAAGCGCTTTGGTCAAAATTTCTTGCATGATGGCAGCGTCATTCGCGAAATCGTTGAAAGTATTCGTCTAGAGCGTGATGACAACCTAATCGAGATTGGACCAGGAATGGGCGCGTTAACCGAGCCGTTATTGGCAGAAGTCGACGCGATGACCGTAGTAGAGTTAGATCGTGATTTGGCAGACAGTTTGCGTATTCGTATTGGTGCCAACAGCCATCCGAATTTTGAGATTATTAAAGACAACGCGATGCATGTAGACTATCGTGAGCTGTATAGTCCTGAGCGCGGCAAGCTACGTGTGGTCGGCAACCTGCCATATAATATCTCTACCCCGATACTTTTCCATCTACTCAGCTATGCTGATGTGATTCAAGACATGCATTTTATGTTGCAAAAAGAAGTGGTCGAGCGCATCACGGCTGATGTGGGCAGCAAAACTTATGGTCGCTTATCAGTCATTATGCAATACCATTGTGACACAGATTATCTATTGACCGTACCACGCGGTGCTTTTAATCCACCGCCAAAAGTCACCAGTGCTGTATTTCGTTTGACGCCACATATCAACAAACCAATCGTAGCGGAAGATGAAGAATACTTTGCGATTGTCGTACGCGAAACTTTCAACCATCGCCGCAAGACGCTACGTGCTATCTTCAAAAAATCAGCGTTATTACCAACACTGAGTGAAGACGATTTTGCAGCTTGCGGTATCGATCCGCAGGCACGCCCTGAAGTCTTAAGTGTGAAAGATTTTGTCAATTTGAGCAATCAGGCGCGCAACGTAGAAGGTTGATTTAACTTTTTGTTGATTGACTCGCAGCCGATCATTTCTCAATAGTATTCACATAAAACGATTCATGCTAAGAGCACTCACTTAAGAGTGCCCTTATATCAATTCATATCTAAAAAGTATAGAGGTACCATGAGTTTTCGCCACCAGTATGTCATTGGAGACCTGCAAGGTTGCTATGCTGCTTATCTTAAGTTGCTAGAAACTTTAGATTTTGATCCAGCACAAGATAAATTGTGGTTTGCAGGTGACTTGGTAGCGCGTGGTGAGGATTCATTGAGTGTTTTACGTGATGTTAAAGTACTCTGTGAACAAGGATCGGCAGCGACAGTCCTTGGTAATCATGATATTAATTTGATTGCTGTTTGGCGCGGTGCAGCAAAACTCAAAAAGAAAGATAAGACCGCACCAATTTTTGCTGCTGATGATTGTGATGAGTTGCTTGAATGGCTACGTCATCAGCCGCTACTGGCCTATCCTGATGAACAAACAGTACTGGTGCATGCTGGTATTCCACCGCATTGGAGTATCGATGAAGCAGCAGGCTATGCACAACAAGTAGAATCGCAATTACAAAGCAGGCTGTGGCAGCTCGATCGATTATTACCAAATTTATATAGCAAGTCAGCTGATGATTGGCAGCCAAATATCAATGGCTTTACTAAAATGCGCGCCATCACTAACTATTTTACGCGTATGCGTCTATGTAAACAGGATGGCACGCTTGAGTTTGGCTTTTCAGCAGGGTTAGATGAACCTATGCCTGAGGATTTCTTGCCTTGGTTTGAGTGGCAAGTACCGCGTACGCGCAAGATATTATTTGGTCATTGGGCTGCGCTAAAAGGTGAGGTTGATTTGCCACATGCACGTGCACTCGACGGTGGCTGTGTGTGGGGCAATTGTCTATTGGCTTATAGATTGGGTGACGGTCAGGTAATAGCGTCAAGCGCGCAGTGTCCGAGTTCATAATGAGGGTTGTAACTGAAAGTGGTATGTAAGATTAGATAAGTGGTTTGTTTAAAGCAGTTCTGAAAATAGAGTCTGTTTTGAGTGGTTCTTTAAATCAATTAAGGGGCTTGTTCGGCGGTTTCCTTGGGGTATACCCTAATTTACGATCCTTACTTCAAATCAATAAGTATAAAAAAAGATTTACTGATAATTTTTATACTTAGATTAACACACCAAGTGCAACGCTAATTAATATTATAGAACGCCTGCATAGGCGTCTTAAACCCTAATCGTTTTCTTGGTCTGTTGTTTAATTTGTTCTCAATGTCCTGCATCTCATCATCAGAGACTTGTCTAAAGTCACAACCCTTAGGCAAGTACTCTCTGATAAGGCCG
>NZ_RRYV01000233.1 GCF_014861395.1 Psychrobacter sp. FME13
GAGTATCGCTGATTTGGTTGAGAGGGGAGAAACCACCAAGCGCGGTAAGATGAAAAGTAGCGCACGCCTTGCGCGTGAATGGGTGTTGTGCGGTGTGCCTGAACTGACACGCGCTGAGAATATCGAACTGTTTGAGCAATTTGCTCAGCAGCAAAGCGAAGAACAAGGCGTTCTCAGCATGGTTTTTGTCCATGATCCCACCGCAGGTGACGATATGGCCACCACCAAGGCGGCAGCAGAGAAGAAAAATATGACTGCTCCCGATCCGCGAAACATTCACGCCCACATACTGCTATTAACCCGAGAACTAGATGTATCAAGGGATAACAAGTTATCCCTAGGTAAAAAATCAGACAGTGAGCTATCCAACGATGAACGTACGCGCCCTGTCGTCCCAAAAAAACTCGTTGGCACTATTGATCCTAATACTGGCGAAAAGATCCAGCAGGGGCGCGGATTATGTTCAAACAGTGACTGGCTCAAAAACACCCGTAAACAATGGGCAGATATTCTTAATGAACGACTGGCACAAAAGGGCGTTCAGCCAGTGACGCACGAGAGCTACAAGAATTTAGGTCTAAAATTCAAACCTACCAAACATTTAGGAAAAAATGCCAGTATCGCAGAGCGCATGGGCGTTCAAACAGAAATAGGAAAATATAATGAGTCAGTCAACAGATACAACCACAACCAAATTGAGCAGACAGCAAATAGCGGAATTACTAGCAGCCAACAACAAATTGCGCGCAGCCAACGATGGATTGATGCAATCAGTAATGGCGATGAATACATTCAACGAAAAACTGATGACACAGATCAACAGGAAAGATCGTTTAATAGCAGAATTGCAGAACAACGCCCAAATCCCTATGAGCAGCAGCTCAAAACAAGCGTTAATCACCGAAAACAGAGAGCTACAGAACTTGACGAGCGAACAATCATTTTTGATAGAGCGTCAGAACGAGCGGATAGAAATGCTCGATACAGAAAACCAAGAATTAATGGAATTATTGGCGAGGTTGACAGACTAACCATGAAAACAGCCCTACTGTTTTCCAATCGTAGAAACGAGCCATTTTATACAGATAGACAAAAAGAGATTTTAGAAAAATTTGCTAATGAAAACAGCCTAGTGACAGGGGATTTCATGGAAGAAACTAGAGTTGCTAGAGCGTTTTTCAGCGATGCAGGTAATGCTCAAACGCATAAACATATCGTTAAACTCATAAATGACCCTCAGACAGAGGAACAGAATTACTCTAAAACGCTCAAATTTGAGGCTGAGAGCGGTTTAAACGAATTTACTAGGGATTCTGTAGGCGATAGTCCTAAAAGGTCAGATAAAGCAGATGAGAGCGTTTCTATAGCGCATAGACGATATAGACGACCGTAGCAATTATTTTTCTTGTTTCCAGTGCGTCATACGATAGGTTAGAAAATTATTAGATTTTGAACGTAAAAGTTATCAATTTTTTCTCTTTATTCTTTAATTATTCAAACAAAAATATATTTTTTACTTTTAAAGACTTTTAAAGACTTTTAGACTCTCGCAAAGCATTGGTATTCATAGGTTTCATACTTGATAATGCTAGTTTTGTCCCACTTAATGCTAGTTTTGTCCCACTTAATGCTAGTTTTGTCCCACTTGGATGCTAGTTTTGTCCCACTTAATGCTAGTTCTTAGGTGTATCTAGCATTATAATAATGCTAGTATTGATTTTCTTTTAGCATTATGAGGTTTTTATGAGTAACGATGTGATGATTTTTGAGGCGAAATATCCTGAGGCATGGATTGTTATGCAAAATAGAATTACTCAGGCGTTTAGAGAGATGTCTATTGATGAAAAGCGTCTTATCATCTTGGCAAGCCCTGTAGTAAGGCTAAGTAAGGCGACTGAAAAGACACCTATAGAGGTTTCTTCCTCAGAATTTGCTCAATTAAGTGAAATTGATAGCCACTCAGCTTATAAGCAGATGAAGACAGCCAGTAAAAAACTGATGAAGCGAACATTCATATATAAAGATAAGGACGGTGTCGATACAGAGGTTCAATGGGTTATTAGATCAAAATATGGAAGCGGTTATGTAATGATGAACTTTACAGAAGAAGTTATCCAATTACTCAAGGTTTTTGATAGTTTGAATCCTTACACGAAATATTTAAAAGAGGATATTCTGAGCCTAAAATTGACATACTCAATTGACCTCTACCACCTAGCAAAAAAGCATCAGGGAATGGGTGGTTTTACTATTTCATTAGATGATTATAGGAAAGAGCTTGGAACGCCTAAATCATATTCACGAATCAATAATTTAAAAGATAATGCTGTTTATGCACCAATTCAGGAAATCAACGACAAGACGGATATTAAAATAGCTTATGAGAATGTAAAAAGAGGTAAAGAAGTAGTTGGTTTTAAATTCATAGTGAAAAGCAAACCTAGATCTAAGAAGGCGTTAGATTCAAAAAGAGATGAAAACACAGCAGATATGTTCACTACTGAAGGGTTAAGCGACAAGCAATTAGGGCGTATTGTTCGAAATCCTACTTTTATTGCGGAATACAATCATTTAGTAACCCCGACTAGCCCAGCTGGACAGTCACAACAAGGGTGGGAGTTTGAGATGGTTAATCGGCTTAAAAAAGACGCATCACAGTTTACAAAGCGTCCGATCAGAGAATATTTAGATTACTAAATTTTATAAATGTAGTGAATAACCCACCCACCTGCTTATTTTGACGTTTGTTTGTTTAAAATCGCTTTTGTTTGTTTAAAATAGCGTTTCTTTGTTCAAAATGACAATGAATTTGCCCGATTAAAGATGCTCAGGGCTTTATTTCGCGTATTCAGACTTTTAGCGATAAACAACTTGGTTATTTTGGCGTTTGTTTGTTTAAAATCGTCTTTGTTTGTTTAAAATCGTCTTTGTTTGTTCAAAATGACGTTTCTTTGTTTATTTTGAAGCCAGAAATACAGCGCAGTTTTTCATATTTCCTATTTTTTTTGGCTTTTTGTCCCTCTGACTAAGAGCGCAGTTTCGAGAAATGACATAAACCGTACTTCGTGTGGTATTATTTCATTGTCTCAAACCGCGT
>NZ_RRYV01000234.1 GCF_014861395.1 Psychrobacter sp. FME13
TAGGCTTAGATGTGTATAGCTCATGGTTGCAATCTCACTTTGGTCGGTGGATAAAAACTTTGATGCTAGCGCATCTAGGTCTTTTTTTCACCTTGCATTTGGTATTGCACTTCATGTGTTAATCTAAGGGGTTTAAAATTTGGCTTAATGCGTTACTATTACCACCTAATTCTGTTAGACCCTCATATTTGATACTCTGTATTAACACCCTAAGAAAAGGATAGGTTATGCGCTATGAAGTGATTGTTATCGGTGCAGGTATGGTTGGCACCTCAGTTGCGTGGCATTTACAAAAAAATAATTCAAACGTATTGCTGTTAGATAAGAAACTGCCAGGGTCAGAGACCTCGTATGGTAATGCTGGATTGATCCAGCGTGAAGCTATTCATACACATCCTTTTCCTCGTCAATTGACTGAGATGATTCGAGTATTACCCAACCAAGGTACGGACATTCGCTATCGTATACCAGCAATTCTGCGTTACCATCAAGCGCTACTACAATACTGGAAGTATTCTGTACCTGCGACGGTCAAACAAATTGAATCAGAGTGGCAGACACTGATTGAGCATTGCACCAGTGAGCATCAAACGATGATTGAAGCATCTGGTGCTGATGAGTTAATTACTCGCGATGGCTGGTTGCAATTGCATCGTTCTGAAGAGACCTTTAAAGAAGCGCAAGCAGCAGCCATTGATGCACGTAATCAAGGGGTTGAGCATAACGTACTAAACCGTGAAGCACTCAAAGCCATGGAGCCTAGTGCCAATTTTGATGGTTTTGTTGGTGCGATTCATTGGCTAAACTCTTGGCAAGTATCAAACCCAAGCTCATTGGTCAAAGCCTATGCGAAAAACTTCCAAGACATGCAAGGTACGATCAAAGAGAGCGATGTCAAAGAAATCGTAAAAGACGGTGAAGGCTGGAAAATCATTACTGATAATGACACTTATTATAGTGATAAATTGGTTATTGCAGCAGGTCCATGGTCGAATGATTTGATCAGACCACTTGGTTATAATCTGCCATTGTTCCCGATGCGTGGTTATCATCAGCACTTCAAAGTGACAGAAAAAAACACCATCAATCACAGTATGTTTGATATGGATAAAGGCTTTGTGATGGGGCCAATGCAGCAAGGTATCCGCATTACCACTGGTGCTGAGATGACTACCATGAATGCACCAAAGAACTTCGGTCAACTGCAAACTGTACTGAAGCTGGCTCGTAAAATTCTGCCATTAGAAGATGCAGTAGAGTCTGAGGCTTGGGCAGGATCACGTCCTTGTATGCCTGATATGAAACCAGTTATCGGTCCTGCTGATAAGCATGATAAATTATGGTTCGCCTTTGGTCACAGCCATCAAGGCTTTACCTTAGGACCTATGACAGGTCGTCTGGTTGAAGAGATGATTCATGACAAACCGTTATTGGTAGACCTTGCACCGTTTAGTGCTCAGCGTTTCGCTAAATAACTTGTTACTCTACAATGAGTCATGTTGATTGAGTTATGATTGATTCAGCTGTTTTTATAAATTGAAGGGAGATAAAATGATAAAGAAGTTACACAGTACCCCGCGTATGAGTAGAATCGTTGTCCATAACCAAACGGTTTATTTATGTGGTCAAGTGGGCAATGCAGAAGACGATATTCAAGCACAAACTTTGACGTGTTTAGAAAAAATCCAAACGTTACTAGAAGAAGTGGGTAGTGACAAGTCCAAGCTGCTATCAGTAAATGTCTGGGTAAAAGACATGGCAGACTTTGCGGCTATGAATGAAGTGTGGGATAAATGGTTTGAAGGTATCCAGCCTCCAGCTCGCGCTTGCGGTGAGTCAGCACTGGCTCGCCCTGAGCTATTGGTTGAGATGATCGCTATCGCTGCTGAATAATAATCTGCTCGTAGCACCTGTGTTAAATAAAAAGGCCATGATAGCGATATCATGGCCTTTTTATTTTTTCTACCTTCTTATGGATTACAGCTTATTATTTATCCGTTGTAACATATCTTCAAATACCTCACAGCATCAACGCTCTTTTGCTTGTATAACTCATCAAAGCAGAATTATCTTCTGCTTCTTTTAATATCGATACTATTTGGGTCTCAGTTATTCGTTTGCTCATATCAAAACTCCTTATGGGTACTCTATAAGAAATTCTACATTTGAGCTGTGTTAGTTTAGGGGATAGTTGCAACTGGTTCCAAAAGTTTGGGGTGCCATTGATATGATTGTTTTTACCGCAAGTGAACTCTTTAGAGTGATTGACTCTGAAATGTTTCAATTCGCTCACATCTAATGTATTGTAACTTCGATAGCTATCCGTATAAACAAAGCTGTCAGGCTTTATCTTACGCTTAATAACAGGCGTTAGGGTAGTCTGTTTGATGTCTGCTACGACAATGGTATAAACCCTTACCGTTTCGTTTTAATATACCAAATACAGCTGTTTTATCAGCAGCCCCGCGATCTCTTTTGCCTTTACGTACACCGCCAAAGTAACTTTCATCTAATTCGACTTCACCATCACCATCAAAGAGCTCATCAGCTTCTAATGAGAGATGGTAATCTATCACAAGTCTTATTTTATGATAAAAAAGTGCAGCAGTGTTAGGTTGAATATTGAGTAAATCTGCGGCTGTTCTAGCGGTTACGTCAGCCGTAAAAAAATCTAATAGCCTTCGCTGTACTTTTGTAGTTAGTTTACAACGGGTTATCTTCATAAAAGGGTGGTGTGTCAGAAAGTATGCTGAAGAAATAAAGGAGGGTGACAGCCAAAGCAAGATGATATATTTGAGGTTATGAAGACACAAATAGATATCAGCTGCCCCGACTGTCACAGTCCCAGTTTAAAGAAAAACGGCATAAAAAGCTATGGCAAGCAGAACTACCAATGCAAGGACTGCAAACGTCAATTCATTGGTGACCATGCCTTAACTTATAAGGGCTGTCACTCTAAAATAGAAGACATCATACGGCTAATGACGGTGAGAGGTTGCGGTGTTAGAGACATAGCTATTATAGCCTCAGTCAGTATCGGTAAAGTATTGGGCACCA
>NZ_RRYV01000235.1 GCF_014861395.1 Psychrobacter sp. FME13
TGACGTTTGCAGTCCTTGCACTGGTAGTTCTGCTTGCCATAGCTTTTTTTGCCGTGTATCGAAAAACTGGGACTGTGACAGTCGGGGCAATTGATCTGTATTTGTGTCTTCATAACCTCAAATATATCATCTTGCTTCGGCTGTCACCCTTCTTTTATTACTCCAGCATACTTTTTGATACACCACCTATTCCTTTAAAGATCATATTTGTCATGACCAAAGCCCTGATGATTCAGACGAACGGTCATATAGGCGGAACATTGTTTCACTTGGTTATAATCAAGTAAAGAAAAAACTTGTCAAAGTTACACAACCACTCACAAAAAAACCCATCCTCAATATTTGAGAATGGGCTCTTTTTTTAGTCTTCATGAGACGATTACTATATTTATAGAACTGTTGATGCAAACTTCATAACGCCACTTATTTTAGAATAAAGTGTCACCATTTAGTCATTTAACTGGCTATATTAAAATTACTGTGCTGCTTCATCAACTTCAGCCACATCACCGGCTTCTAAATCGCCATCTGCTTGTTCAGCAGTCAAATCTGCATCAGCCACAGCGGCTTGGCTTACTGTACCAGACGCCGTTGCAGTACCAGACTCAGCAGTAGCGACGGTGCCATCGGTACTATCAGTTGGTGTGACTGTGGCATCTGCCGCAGTATCAGGTGCTTCAGCATCTGTGGCTTCAGTTGCAGTTTCTTCGGTTGCAGTTGCATCTTCAGTTACAGCAGCATCTTCAGCTACTGCACTTTCATCAGTCGCTGTTTCTGCTTCATCTGCAACGACTGCCGCCTCAGCATCTTCAGTCGCCTCAACAGTAATATGCTGACCTGCTGGGCGTAAAAAAGCTGAAACACCAATAAGTAAGACAATACCTAAAAACAAAGCAATGCCACCTAGAGCAAACAACAACTCTTTTTTTGGATTGTTATTAACGATACCTTCTGACATACCTTATCCACCTTGCACAAAATATTTGAAATATTGGCCTATTATATCGCAATTTTTACCGATGTGTTAAAACCCTTAAGTATTTAAAGGATTTATTATCGACGAGATTTTGCTAGACGCGTCTAATTACTTACTGTCACTACTGGTTATGCGTGTAGCTACTTGCCCAAACGTGCTCTGGTTGCCTCACGTTTACCCACATAACTGAGTAGTAGCAACAGCGCTATAATAAATAACATGGGATAGTTACCAAAGCTCATATAGGGTGTATTGCCAACTCGAGCCTGTACCTTACCTCTTAATACTGTGCGCTCAAACTGCGGCGCACGCTCAACGATACGGCCTTTATGATCAATAATTGCCGTGACGCCTGTATTGGTCGCACGCATGAACCAACGGCCATTTTCTAATGAACGCATTTGCACCATTTGCAGATGTTGTAACGGCCCTGCCGACTTACCAAACCAGGCATCGTTTGAGATGGTCAATAAAAAATCCGTATCAGCGGCATTTTTGCGAGTGGTATCAGGGTAAGCAACTTCATAACATATCGCTACTCCTAAGTTATGACCTCGTACATCTAGCGGTGACTGATCATCACTACCACTGCTATAACCGGAGATATCTTGACTACCTGCCAAATCAGGTAGGATATTTAACAATCCTTGAAAGGGAATATATTCGCCGAATGGTACCAAACGCTGCTTCTTATACAGTCCTTCTGCATCAGTGCCTAGCGCCATCACACTATTATAAATCGGTGGGTACTTATCAGTACTGGCATCAAAGGCCGCGTCGTCTATATAAGGTATACCAGTTACCCATGTCGTATCAGTTGCATTGGCAAGCTTGGTCATTTCATCGATAAAATCAGTCGCCGCTAACTGAGACATAGGAATCGACGACTCTGGCCACAGAATAAGATCACTGCCCCATTCCGTACTTGTGAGCGTTGCATAAATATTGAGCGTTTCTAATTGATATTCAGATAGCCATTTTACGTCTTGTGGGATATTACCTTGGATTAGAGACACAGATAAATCAGGCGTACCTTTTGGTTTTGTCCATTGTGGGTTTATCAACCATAAAGCGCTACTAATCACTAATAATGCGATCGATATCACCATGTAACCAGCACGGCGACGCAGCAGCTCCACTACACTAGCAGCCAATAACACAGCCACGAATGAGATGGAAAATACACCCGCAACTGGCGCTAATGACGATAACCAATACTGCTCCGTAAAGGCATAACCAACGAACAGCCACGGAAATCCAGTGAGTAGCCACGTTTTCAACCACTCTTGTAGTATCCAAATCGCCGCAAAAGACAACGGCTGACGGCCAACCATACGATTAAATACGAGCGCCAAAAAGCCATGAAACAGCCCCATACCAAGACCCATCAGCGCAATCATAATCAGCGCAAGCCATACTGGAATCGCACCATAAGTATGAATGGAGTTATAAAGCCAAAACGCACCAACACACCACAGCCCTGTACCATACGCCTGACCAATAAGAAATGCACGTTTGCCACTCATATCAGGCATTAATAGTGCGTATAAAATAGCAGGTGACACCAACGCTAACGGCCAAATACCATAAGGCGCAAGTGCAAATATAAAAATAGCACCTGCTAGCAAGGCAATTAATACAGTTAGTGCTGTCGGTAAGCCTTTTGGCTTCTCAGGATTCAGGCGTTTTTGCAAATCAACAGTAGACAGACGCATAACAGTTATCCAAAACTATATTTTCTAAAATAGTTAGCAGCAGCATTCAGGTTAAAACCAACGCTGAACCTGACTCTAATACCGTATGTAACAATCAAATACAGTATATAAAAATTAGGTGGTGTTCTAAAAAGTATGCTGGCATCAGACGTAGCCATAATTGATGTAAAAGAACACCATATCAAACACTTTGAAGTGATTATCGAGCTTCTTAGAGAAACAACAGGTTTTTCTAACCGCTCGTCTTAATCGGTGTCTAAGGCGACAGTTATTACCC
>NZ_RRYV01000236.1 GCF_014861395.1 Psychrobacter sp. FME13
ACCATTCGCTCTCATGGTTATGCACCGATTGGTAAGCCTTGTATCGATAGCTACAACTGGTAAGGTAAAAAGCGAACCAATGTCATTGGTGCTTTGTATGAAAAGATGCTATTTGCCCTGGATTACTTTGAGACAAACATAAACAGCATCGTCTTCTATCACTGGTGCAAACACACGCTAATCCCAAGTCTTAAAACCAAATGCGTGATTGTGATGGATAACGCCAGATTTCATAAGAGCAAACGCATTCAAAAGCTACTAAACAGGCACGGGCATCGTATTCTATGGTTGCCGCCGTACAGCCCAGACCTAAACCCTATTGAAAAGAAATGGGCACAAGTGAAGTTTCTACGCCAAGGCTGGATGCAAAATGACTTATCTAAATTATTTTATGATATTTATTCTAATCATAACAATTTTATTTTGAGCTGACTATACAATTTAGCTGTCATCAAGCGATGCATGGCTATTTCTATATCTTATCCTCGCCAATATCAGGGTTTTAGTCAACTAATTTGGAGAAAATAATAATTTATACATATATGCATGTCTTAGGTATAAATATTAAAAAAATCATAAAGCAGCGTCTGACATACTCGGGACGGTCCAAGTTTGTGTATCCAAACATGTTAAATAAGAGTTTTGACTACCGCCGTCAGGCTGCTTGACTAAAATATACTAAATTTATGTCTATGCATTTGACAGCATAGCTCATACTGCTCAAGTTCGATAGAATCCTCTAAAAGATACGGAGTTTTATCTAATTTACCTTGATGAGTAGTATGAGCTGACCAATTGATGTAGGCTACGATCGACACTTAGTGCTCTGATAAAATAAAGGTACGAGCACTTATTTGGGTCTTACATATTTGAGTCTTTTTTGTTGCTTGCAAGCTGAAACTGTTAGGATTGACCGTATAACGAATCGCGAGAAATTAGGTAATGAATGTAAAAGACTATGTAGGTGATTTAATCGGTTCACAGTTTGACTGTAATGCAACATACACCTTGATATTAGAAGATGCTAAAACATAGATTGATTATAGCCAGTATAGTGCAACAATTGACTTGACTCATCTGGATGATTTTTTCTAAAAAAGGCCCTTAAATTAACAGTGCTTAAATTAACGTGTCCCATCCGTCCTAGCGGGGTTTTTATGGAAGAGTAGGTATTAACTTTTGTACTGTAAGGTTTGCACCTCTAGTTCTAGCTGTTCTAGAAGAAATATGATGAGCTATGTGGAAATTATATAAAGGAAGTCTCTGCACACGACAAAAAAATCATCCCCACCCGATTTTCATAGGTTTAGGGGTTAAAAAGCTAACTAACTGTCGAAATACAGTCTTATCATTGTTAAAGAACACCAAGTGAAGGCCCTCAATCAACACATCCAGGCCAAGCGCAAACAAACTGGCTTGAGGTCGAGCGTTTGACTTTAACTTGCGCTTTAACGGCTTATCTTTGTCTTTATAAATACCGACATGATAAGCCCAACAAAATGCTAAGGCGTTCACTGCGACTAATTTACTGACCCGATCAAGATGGGTTAAGTGGGTATCTTCAAGATTAAAGCCACGGCCCTTTAGACAAGCAAATAAAGTCTCAATCTCCCAACGCTTAGCATAGCTTGTCATCGCATCCACTGTTTCTAGTTGATTGGTGGCCACAATCACTAAACCATAGTCTTTATCACGCTTGGCAAATACTCGAACCAAACAACCATCGACAGTCAGTATTCGTCCATGTCGATATGTTTCTTGATGGCTAACATGGCGTAATAACTCTTTAATCTGTACCAACTTGCCATGATGATTCTTAACTTTACTGTTCTTCTTAATCCGTATGGCAAAGGGTATGTGATTATTGGTGAGCCAGTTAAACCATTTTTCGCCAACAAACTCTCTGTCTGCTACTATCATCTCAAGGTTATCTTTGCCAAATTGTTTGATAAACCGCTCAATAAGTTCACAGCGTTCAAGATGGTTTGTATTACCTCGCTTATCTAGCATTTGCCAGTATAAGGGGATGGCTATCCCTTTATATACCACCCCTAGCATAAAGATGTTGAGGTTACTTTTACCCCATTTCCAGTTGGTGCGGTCAATGGTTAAGGTGACTTTGCCTAGCCCAAATAGTCGATATATCATTAAAGCTAATTGATCGTAGTCTATCCTCGCTTCGGCAAAAAATCGCTGTAGTCTGCGATAGTGACTGTCGGTCTTGCCACCCTTAGGAAGGTGTCTTGCTATTTTTTTTGATGGTGTATCAAAAAGTATGCTGGGGTAATAAAGGAAGGATGACAGCCGAAGCAAGATGATATATTTGAGGTTATGAAGACACAAATACAGATCAATTGCCCCGACTGTCACAGTCCCAGTTTAAAGAAAAATGGCATAAAAAGCTATGGCAAGCAGAACTACCAGTGCAAGGACTGCAAACGCCAGTTTATTGGCGATCATGCGGTAACCTATAACGGCTGTCACTCTAGAATAGAAGATCTCATACGACTGATGACTGTCCGAGGTTGTGGTGTTAGAGACATAGCCGTTATAGCTAAGGTTAGTATTGGAAAAGTGCTTAGCACCATAGGCTCATCCATTTACAAGATTGTACCTAAGAAGCGCTACTATGAACGCTTAGAGGTTGATGAGTTCTGGACTTACGTATATCGCAAGAAGCGTAAAGTTTGGCTTATTTATGCTTATGACCGTGCTACTAATGAGATTGTCGCTTATGTCTGGGGCAAACGTGACCTAAAAACGGCTAAGAAGTTAAGAGCACGTCTTAAGCAACTTAAAGTGAGCTATGACTCTATTAGTATGGACAATTGGGACAGTTTCATAACGGCCTTTAAACCAGATAACAAACGAGTTGGCAAACAGCATACGGTAGGTATAGAAGGTAATAACTGCCGTCT
>NZ_RRYV01000237.1 GCF_014861395.1 Psychrobacter sp. FME13
GCTGCGTAATTAAAATCTCCCAAGTTTATGTGTACGGATTTGACGGCAGGGGTCAATAAAGGGGCGGCATAAAAAATAGCATTCGCAGTCGCAAGAGGCAGTGCTTGAAGAGACAGTACCATAAATATCACACCCAATAACCACACGTGACTACGAACAAAGTGCCATTTTATATTACTGAATAACTTGTTCTTTTTATTAATTAAGCAAAATGGCAACAGCATTAAAACCGCTGTGCATTGACGAAACAGGATAAATTGATATACCGCCGTCTCAGAGGGCAAGGCCTTTATCAAGGTGTCTGAGAAGACCGCAATGATATTTCCTAGTACCAATAGCGTCATGGCAAATGCAACACTCATCTTTGGCATTTTTAGCCTCCCCGCCCTATTCAGAATTCAGAAACTGTTAAAACCCCAATGGGTTCATGCTGATTTAACGATCTGTCAGGCAGTATATTCAAGTAAGAGTATGATGTATAATGATATAAAACATATTTAGTATTACCTGAGGTAATAATGGATTTACCACCGCTGCGTGCAATACAGTGCTTCGAGTCCGTTGCACGGCTTAACAGCTTTTCAAAAGCAGCAGAAAGCCTCAATGTGACACAAAGTGCCGTGAGTCACCAAATACGCATCCTTGAAGAGTATCTTGGGGAAGCAATGTTTTACAGGCAAGGCCGGACCTTTTCGTTGACAGAGGTTGGTGAGCGTTATTTCACAGATGTGAGTGGCGCATTGGGTCTACTTTCAGATAGTAGTCAGATTATTAAACATGGAAAACCTGGGCGTATACGCTTAGCTCTGTACAGTTCAGTCGCAGTGAATTGGTTGATTCCTCGACTAGAAGACTTCTATAGACAGTATCCAGAAATAGAACTTACTTTAGATATGGTTAATCATCCCTCTGATTATAATGAGCAAAGGGCCGATTGTTATATCACCGTCGATCCTCCTCCACATGCTTTCATCAGTAAGTTTTTATTTGCTGAAACTTTATATCCTGTTTGTGGTCAAAAGCTTTGGGAGAAAATAAGAGATAAACCCCTTCCTGACGCATTGTGGCGGCATCCAATATTGTCTGTGAGATATGCAGATACGAGCGAGAATACAGCGGAGGATTGGCTGCGATGGTGTAAGGCAGGCGGATTTGAATTACCAAGCGATATAAAGATAAATCATTTTAGTCATGTACTATTAGCGATAGAAGCCGCACGGTACAATCTGGGTATTACTCTTACCAATAATTATATGATGCAGGATGATGCTTATAAACAAAATATCGTTAGAGTTCCAATGCATGAATTTCTAACAGGGGATAACTTTTACTTCGTTTGCAAGGAATTAAGGAATAATCAGGATGATATTATTAAATTAAGCGAATGGCTAGAATCCCAATGTAATGATACCCACCGAGCAAATCAAAGCAACCGATAACATCTTATTTTGGCATACCGGAGGCGCGCCGGCGCTATTTGCCTACGCTGATGATTTAGATATACGTTAACGAAACTTGCACAGCGCGTAAAACCTTCTAAATTGAAAAACCACTGATGAGCTAGTATCTTTTGCCTAAAGATTCGGCTTAGCAGCAGTATTGTTCATTCTATTATAAAGGTTTTTTATGGGTCAAATCAGTGACTGGGTACTCTCTATCACGGCGAAGTTTGGCTACTTTGGCATTATCTTTGCCATGTTTGCCGAAAACGTCTTTCCGCCTATTCCCTCCGAGGTTATTATGCCTGCTGCTGGGTTTGCCGCCTCAAATGGTGAGCTTAATCTCATACTTGCCATACTAGCAGGGACGCTTGGCGCGGTACTTGGTGCGTTACCGCTGTACTATTTAGGCCGCGTGTTTAATGAAGATCGCTTGATAGCCTTAACCAAAAAATATGGCAAATTTGTTTTTGTAAAACCTGACGATATCAAAGCTACCAATGAGTGGTTCGATAAGCACGGTAAAAAAGCGGTATTCTTTGGTCGTATGGTGCCTGGTATCCGCTCGTTCATCTCGATTCCTGCCGGTATGAATAATATGCCGATGCTACCGTTTTTGGGGCTCTCCGCACTTGGTGCAAGCATTTGGACGACAGGTCTGACGTTCGCGGGTTACTATATGGGCCAAAACTACGAGGTTATTGAATCGACGCTCGCCCCTTACTCGACAGGTATTGGCATCCTTATCGTTGTCATTATTATTGGTTGGTTTGTAAAGCGGCGTTTATCTGATAAACACTAACAAACGCGCAGGCCGATAATCACTAAGTGCTAACGCCTTGATCTACTTGTCGATAGCGTCCAACCCTAAGCGCATCCAAGTAATCGCCTGCTCTTGATGCTCTGTCATCGCATTCCAAATACCGTCTTCGCTAAAGATAGAATGAGCCTCACCAGAGTACTTAATCGTGACATCAGCCTCACGATCTTGTATCCACTGCGGACTTAAATAATACTCTTGTACCTCAGACAGTAGCGCTTCTGCCTCTCTCCAATCTTGCTGCGCCTGTAATAATTTTGACTGTAGAGCAGACCAACGCTCAAATTTGTGTTGTATGTCTTGTGGATCAATGTCTTGTGGATTAATAGCTTCGCTCATCATATAACTCCTATTTATAGTTGCAAAAATCTCTTTAGAATTTCAAATCAGCTAATACCTTGTCTTTACCTGTGATAATTCAGGTGGTGTATCAAAAAGTATGCTGGAGTAATAAAAGAAGGGTGACAGCCGAAGCAAGATGATATATTTGAGGTTATGAAGACACAAATACAGATCAATTGCCCCGACTGTCACAGTCCCAGTTTAAAGAAAAACGGCAAAAAAAGCTATGGCAAGCAGAACTACCAGTGCAAGGACTGCAAACGTCA
>NZ_RRYV01000238.1 GCF_014861395.1 Psychrobacter sp. FME13
CTGATAAAGGGTATATCAGCCCGAGTCTGACATCGTACTACGACGCTCAAGGAGTAGATTTACAAACGCCACTCAGAGCTAATATGAAAGAAGATAGACCCAAACCTGTGGTAAGACGGCTAATGAAAGCCCGCCGTATCGTTGAAACAGTCATTGGTCAGTTATCAGAACGATTTAATATACAAAAGGTACGAGCAAGAGATTTATGGCATTTGTCTCATCGATTGATTCGTAAGATTCTGTCGCATAATCTGTGCTTTGTACTCAATAAAAAACTTGGTAACCCGCCTCTTCAGTTTGATTTGCTTATTTCAAGTTGAGAGTGGGGTGTATAAATATAAAATTTTTACATGAATAAAGCGGCTAAAATTAAGTAGCCGCCTTGTTTTATTACCTTAGATTGTTACTTCAAGCATTTTCTAGCTTAGGCCGAGCTTTATTAATTGCTTTCAATAATGCCTTTTCAAACTGACCTTCTTTAAATTGAACCAGATATGAATGTGCCGCACAGAAATTGCGGACATCGCGCCACTCATGGGCGAGGTTGGCAGCCCAGTCACAATATTGTTTGCCAGCACTTGGCTCATTTTTCAGTGCTTTTTTGGTCGTAGGATGTAGTATTAGCTCAGGTAATATCGCCTCTAGTAACTTAGTTGGTGGACTCATAAAAGTGTCATCCACGTGCAAGCTTTTGCTGGCAGGGTGGTAGACCAATAATGAACCGGCATGAATCATCTCATTAGGTGAGATATAGTAAACGCCTTCTGACATAGAAAACTCGAGCTCAGGATAGCGCTCAGCGACGGCATCACTTTCGACTAAGTCATTGGCCCATTGTACGTCTGGCACTTTTTTGTGGTGCCTACTACTGCCATAAAAAGTGGCTTGTGGAAAGTCTTTGGCCATTTGCGCACAGTGTACCGTATGAAATGGATGTACGTTCAGTACAGCTTCGACATCTTGTCCATTACTGGTCAACCTCATTACTTCATCTCTAACGTCACCCGTTAAGGTATAACTGTCTAAAAACAGAAACTTGCCTGAATTTAACTTTACTAGCGAGCAGTGTGTACCAATATTTAATACGCCACCAATGCGAAATGATCCGCGTATGTTCCAAAAGCCCGACCCTAATTCATGAATTTTATCGCTCATCGATATACGTCCTTAAATATTTAATAATTAGATTTATAAGATTATTGTTGTACAGCTATTTTATATAGCACTTTATGATTATGGCAATTTGCCTACTCAAAGTCTGTTACAAAGGTAAGACTTTGGTTATGGTTATTATTAATGACTTTTTTTATGTCATAATTTTTGATATCAATATATGTGATGGGCTGTGATACCATAATGTGCTTGTCGTTACAAACATAAAGCAATTATCATTGTTGACGCTCGTTTTACTTCTACCACTCACGCCAGTTCAGTGGCGCTCAATATAGTCAGCATCCTTGTGAACAATACTGTTAGTCAGAATAAAAATAACGCCTCATCACGAAACCTTTCAACCAATTCGCCATCGTGGATACTAAAGCTCACGATTGGTTTGATTGGTATGTTTGCTTTTTTGCAGGTGTACTCTATCCAAGCAGTGCTACCAGTCCTAATGGTGGATTTTTCAGCGACCGAAGTACAAGTAGGTATGGTTGTTGGTGCGACGATAATGGCAATTGCTATTATGTCTCCGTTTCTTGGTATGCTTTCTGATGCAGTGGGGCGCAAGCCATTTATCGTTGGGGCGTTATTATTTTTGGCGATACCCACAGCGCTAATCGCGCAGAGTCCAAGTATTGGTTGGCTAGGTCTATGGCGCTTTATGCAGGGGTTATCTGTGCCAGGTATTACGGTCGTGACGATTGCATATATCGGTGAGGAGTTCGAAGGACGAGTAGTGACGGATTTGATGTCATTTTATGTGTCGGGTTGCGTATTGGGTGGTTTTCTCGGGCGGTTTTTACTCGGACATTTACACGAGCTCATTGGCTGGCGTGCTGGCTATTATGTGATGGCAGCGATGACGCTTGTTGGCGCGATGTGGGTATGGAAAATGCTACCGTCATCACAGCAATTCGTGGCCAACCCCAACTTTCGAGCAGCGATACAGACGCTTGGAGAACATTTAACCAACCGTTATGTCGTGACCGCCTGTTTGCTTGGGGCCTGTGTATTATTCTCGCTAGTGGGCTGTTTTACCTTCATTAACTTACATCTGGCCAATACGCCTTATGAGCTGAGTACAGGTGCACTGGCCAATATTTTTGCAGTTTATTTGATAGGGGTCATTATTACCCCTTTATCAACCACGATGTTACGTCGATTTGGCTCAGCACGTACCGTTAGAGTGGCGATCTTTATCTCTATGATTGGTGTGTTGATCACGTTAGTAACGCCATTATGGGGCGTGATAGTAGGGCTGGCTATTATGTCTTCTGGTGTATTTGTTACCCAAGCGGCGACCATCAGCTATATCGCAGTCAATGTTAAAAAAGGTCGGTCATTGGCGTCTGGTCTGTATTATCTAGGTTATTATACAGGCGGGACTCTAGGTGCTTGGCTTTGCGGTATGGTTTATGCACGTGGACAATGGACGTTGACGGTTGGACTACTAGTGTTCGTACAAGTTTTAGCCTTGCTGGTTGCCAGCTTTGGTATGGTAAAGACAAAATCGCGTACTACTTAAAATCTAAGGATTCGTTAACACAACGATATAAAGCAGGAAACCATAATAAACGAATGCACAGTGTCCTGGTGTTTACGTGTGCATACTTTACATGGTATAGGTTTTTTCTTACTATCGTAGGACTTACGCAACAATCAGTCTAGGCGAGCGTAACTGCTCGCAGAGATAGTCA
>NZ_RRYV01000239.1 GCF_014861395.1 Psychrobacter sp. FME13
TACGTTTGATTTCATTTAGATAGAAATCGTCATGCTGACTACGCTGTGAACGCTTCTCCGGATTGTCGTTTAAGTCTTTGGTACGATAGTATGTGGATGGGGCAATCGGCAAGACTCTACAAATAGCTAGAATGCCATAAATAGATTTATTCTCGTCGATGAATTGAACCATCACTAAGGTTTGCGGTCTATTTCCGCCTGGGCGAAAAAAGCGGCTGCTTTCCTTATGATCTCATTGGCTTGTTTTAATTCTTTGTTCTCACGTTCAAGCATCTTTGATGCGCTCGGCTTGGCTTTGAGCTTGAATCTTTGCAGGAATGGTTTTATCAATGTGCTTTTTATGCCATGATCGTAGGGTCTCAGGCGTGCAACCTATCTTTGGTGCTATGGCTTTGATGGCTGACCAGGTGGATGGGTAGTCGTCTTTAGCTTCAATTAGCATACGGACGGCGCGCTCTTTCATTTCAGGGGTATAGTTTCGTGTTTTCATTGTCGTATTCTCTCAGAAAGTTGAGTCTCCGACAATCTCGGGGCGGTTCATATCGCATGGCCCGCATTGTTACGAAAACTGCGTCGCACCGATCCTTCCTTTGAGCAGTAAGCATATATATATGAGGATACACCCTAGGTCATTGCCTTTCTTCATTAATTGATTTTTTATCAGACAGCAGCTAGTCGTATTTTTCTTTACTTATTTTTTGACTGGCTGCTTGTTTACGGCAGCCCTTTTAGCTCTGCAAGATAGACGACCAAAATTATATGATGATTTAACCTTGTCTCATTGTAATGCCTCACGAAAATTTTGGAATTCTTCTGATTGATCGAGCAGGTTACCACTGAGTTGTCTTAGAGCATCAACTTGCTCCGGTTGTAGGTGAAAAGTGGTTGGCATAGCGTCGAATGTGGCGCGCTCTTCCTTATCGGCAACTTGATCAAAGGTTAATACAGAAAAATTGACTTCTACCTGAGGGGTATCTGGACCTCGCTGTGAATTGACGTGATCTGCCCACTGCAAAAAATCTTTTTTAGCTACTGAGACCGTTTCATTATTCAAAGTGCCGAGTGCTGCTTGGCTAGAGGCCTCAAGGGTTTGTAATAATCCTGGATCTTTGCCTTCTAATGACCACGCATACTCAGGATAAGTTTGTGCGTTGGCGACAATGACAAGCACTTGTTTAACGCGGCGCAGTTTTTCAGGACTAAATGCCCCCGCCATATTAGGTACGTCACCATATTGAGTGACGGGGCTCATCATTGATCCGCGCACTCCCAAGTTATCGGTCACACCGCCATCTACCAAACGTAGAATAGGCATACGATCTGGTTGAGAATAACGATCTACTGCACGAGCGACTGCATAACTTCTTGGTAAATGACTTTTTTGATTCAAGGCGTCATCCACCCATGGCTGATGACGTTGAGTGCAGTTGGAAAAGTTGCGCAATGATATAGGCGCAAAAATACCAGGTACTGAAGAAGAGGCCATCACAGCATTTGCCACCGGATAGTTAGACAAATCTGAACATAAAAAATCAAACTGCTGCTGGGTAAACGAAAAAGTTGTTGCATTGTTTAAGTCGCTAGCGTTCAAAATAACGTAAGGTAGTTGATCACGGCCCATATCAGCAAACGTTTTTTGTTGAAATAAATTGTGATTTAAATCATCTGCTACAAGATCGCCGCGATTATAGTCCGAACGGGAAACAGCCATAAGGCTTTTTGGACGTAACCCTAACTTTATAAGTCGCGATTGCCAGTTTTCATATAAAAAATTTGGTGCAAAATTCTGAAATATCTCATCGCCAAACAAACCGTAATAAGCGGCTGTATAGCTACCACCTGATACCGAAGTAATCACATCCACTTCATCTAGTAATCTGCGCTCTACGCCATCTATAGTCACTGGTGTGTCACGGAGTTTTTCTAATACGCCATAGCTAAAAGAGGCGGCACGCGTGCCACCACCAGAAAATGCAAGTATGACAAAGACGTCATCTGAGTTTTGGGGTAATTTATGACGAAAATCGTAGCGACTTGTGATGTTTGTATCTGTTATAGGTTCGTTCCAAATACGATGCTCACAGCCGGTTAGTAAGCTTGGTAGAGTAGCAGTAGCCAATAAAAAAAATGTAGTCTTCAATCGATACGGTACTTTATTTTTAATAAACTTTTGAGCTTTCGTATTAAAGAAAGTGAATCTATTTAGTCGCATTTTTAGTACCCCAGTGTATTTTAATTAATATGAATCCTAGTTTTTATGTTTGTTAATCCTTTATATTTTTCCGAATAATAATTTGTTAAATATTAGGGCGTGTCCTCATTTTAAAAATGGTGATAAAAATGAGATAAATTGCCGTAAAACAAGGAAAATAGAGCAGATAATATCGAGATATTAGTCAGCTATTTGACGCCGTTTGGCAAGATTTAGCTATTTTTAACCTATTTAGATAACTATCGATTGAATTGAGGACATGCCCTAGCATGTGGTGTTGGTGGGACTTGCTTTAATGCAACTGCAGAGAAAGGTGTGCTAATGGTCTAAATAAGGTTTAACTAAAGGCCGTTTATAAACACTATCTGTACTGCGGTAGTGAGTCAAGATAAATCTGGGCTAGCAAAATCATATTATCTTTATTCAATTATCATCAGCCTTACTTTTAGTAGGCTAATCGCCATTAATATAGGGCGTGTTGAACATTCAAATATGGTGCTGGCAGTCACTATTTTTTAGACAATATGCAGTGAAATTTTTGATGCCTAGTCATTCTAGGTTAAACAATTTCGCCATGTATTGGCAAAAAAGAGTATTGCCCTCCACTCGAGCATAG